>NZ_JACXWY010000007.1:0-303590 GCF_014764685.1 Allobosea spartocytisi | reverse complement strand
GGTCGCCGCCGGCCACCGCCTGCAGAACCCCGGCGAACTCCGTCGTCGCTCCGTCGACCACGCTGTTGATCTCGTTGATGCCGGCGACCAGCCGCTGCATCTGCTCGTCGGCATCGTCGATCTGGAGGCGGGCCGAGAAATCGCCGGCTGCGGCGGCCGCGACCACCTCGCCGACATCCGACACCACAGCCTCCATCGACTGCGCCCGCGCCAGCCGCGCCGCCGCCGCGGCGCGTTCCTGCTCTTCCAGGGCACGGACCCTTGCCGCGTTCTCCTGGAAGATCTGCAGGGCGCCGGCCATCTCGCCGATCTCGTCGCGCCTACCGACGCTCGGCACGGTGACGTCCTGCTCGCCATCCGCCAGGCGTTTCATCGCGGCGGTCATGCCGCCGAGCGGCCGCACGACGCCGCTGATCACGAAGGCGAGCGCAAATGCTCCCAGGAGCAGGGCGCCGCCGGCAACGGCGAGCAGCAGATAGGCCGCGGCATGGGCCGTCGACTGGGCCTGTGCTCCCTGCTCGCGCGCCTGCTTGAGCTGCAACGCGGCCAACTCGCCGAGCTTTTTCGTGATCGGGTCCATCGCCTTGTAGAGTTCGTCCGAAGAGAACAGGCGAAGAGCGCTGTCGTCACGATCCTTCAGGATGGCGATGACCTTGGCGATGGCGACATCGCCGGTCTTCATCAGCGCCGCGGCCTGATCCGCAAGCTGCCTCTCATCGGACTCGGTGATGCTGGGCAGATAGGCCTTCCAGCTCTTGTCGATGGTCCCGACCGCGTCCTGGACGCTCTTGAGCGCATTGGTCCAGGTGACCTGGTTGCTCTGCGCCTTCCAGATCGTGTCGACGACGTTGACGGCATACATGTCGCTGACGGAACGCAACTGTTCCATCGGCATGACATTGTTCTGGACGACGTTGTCGACACGCTCCGTCACGGATCGCAAGGCCAGATAGCCGCAGGCGCCGATGGCGAGGACGCACAGGGCCAGGGCGACCAGCGCGGCCGCCAGCTTTGTCTTGATGCTCATTGTCATGACGGACCTTCTGGGAAGACGTCGCTCATTCAATGGAGTGCCGATGATGGAAGGTCCGCAAAGATGCCTATGGTCCAGGCATGGATCGGCGATACCCCGGTCGCGTCATGGCGCTCGACTGTATTGAGAGTTCTCGGTGCCCCAGATCTTTCAGATAAAGTTTAAGGCTGTTCTAATGTCCCCTTCGGAAAAGTGACGACGTTTACTTGCAAATACGCGTATTCACGTTGGGAATGAGCGTTCAGGTTGTGTAGGCGGGCCTCTGTCTCGCCTTCGGCGGACATCCGGGGCAGGCGGCGCGTTGACTTTGGGGTCCTTTAGCGTCGTCGGCCGGATCCGCCCTGCCAGGCAAGGAGCGCGCTACTCCGCGGCCCGCTTCAGTTCGAGCCCCTTGGCGAAGGGCAGCTTCGGCTCGCTCTTCTCGTCGTCGAAATCGAGCGCGCCGATCCTCTCGGCGCGGCTGGTGACCTTGCCGGCCGAGGTCTTGATCTGGCCGACATCCTCCTGCGCCTGCCGGAAATGCGTGTCGAGCTTGTCGACGCGCTCGCCGAGGCGCCTGACATCGTCGAGCAGCTTGCCGACCTCGGTCTGGATGACCTGCGCCTCCTCGCGCATCCGCGCATCGCGCACCAGCGACTGCATGAGCTGGATCGCCAGCGCCAGCAGCGAGGGCGAGACGATCATCACGCGGGCCCGGTGCGCCCGCTGCACGACATCGTCGAAATATTCGTGCAGATCGGCATAGATCGATTCCGACGGCACGAAGAGCAGCGCGATGTCCTGCGTCTCGCCGGGCAGGAAATAGCGCTCGGCGATGTCCTTCACATGCACGCCGACATCGCTGCGGACGCGCTGGCCCGCGATCTTCTTCGCATCCTCGCCACGCGCCTCGCGCAGCATCGTGAAGCTCTCCAGCGGGAACTTGGCATCGATCACGAGGCCGCGCCCGTCACCCGGCAGCGTGACGAGGCAGTCGGGCCGGCGTCCGTTCGAGAGCTGCGGCTGGAAGGCGAAGAAGGCGGCGGGCAGACCGTCGCGGATGATCGCTTCCATCCGGCCCTGGCCATAGGCGCCGCGCGCCTGCTTGTTGGAGAGCACGTCCTTCAGCGTCACCACTTCCGAGGTGAGGTCGGTCAGGTTCTTCTGCGCGCTGTCGATCACCGCCAGCCGCTCCTGCAGCTTGCCGAGGCTTTCGGTGGTCTGGCGGACGCTCTGCTCGAGTCCCTGGCCGACCTTTTGGCCGAGGCCGTCCATCCGCTCGGCCATCAACCTTGCGAGGTCGCCCTGTCGGGTCGAGAGGATCTCGGCCATCGACTGCATCCGGCCGGCGAGCTCGGCCTGCTGCCGGTTCATCTCCGCGACCTTGTCGTCCATCTCGCGGGCGCGTTCGGCGGCCATCGCAGCCTCGATCGCGCGGCTTCTGCCGCCGCGCCAGGCCGCCAAAGCCGTCATCAGCAGCAATGCGAGACTCAACCCGCCGAAGCCGAGTGCGGCCTCCGCCCAGGTCACGGGGCGTTCCAGCAAGGTGAAGGCGATCGCGTTCATGCGGGAAGCCTAGCCGATTCGGCTGGAGATGGCGAACGAAAGCGGAACGGTTTGACCGCCCGCCCACAAATGCTTATGTCCCGGGCTCAACAGCCCTTTTCTCTCGGAACCACATGTCCATTCGTCCGCTCGTCATCCTGCCCGACGCCCAGCTTCGCCTTGCCTCGAAGCCGGTCGAGGCCGTCACGCCGGAAATCAAGGCGCTGGTCGCGGACATGTTCGAGACCATGTACGACGCGCCGGGCATCGGTCTCGCCGCGATCCAGATCGGCGTGCCGTTGCGCGTCGTGACGATGGATCTGTCGAAGCCGGAGGCGAAGGAGGGCGAGGAGCCGGAACCGAGGAAGCCGCAGGTCTTCATCAACCCGGAGGTCACCTGGTTCTCGGAAGAGACCAATGTGTATGAAGAGGGCTGCCTTTCGATCCCCGAATATTACGAGGAGGTCGAGCGCCCGGCCGAGGTCAAGGTTCGCTACATGGATCTCGACGGCAAGACTCACGAGATCGCGGCGGATGGCCTTCTCGCCACCTGCCTGCAGCACGAGATCGATCATCTCAACGGTGTGCTCTTCATCGATCATCTCTCGCGGCTGAAGCGCGAGCGTGTGACCAAGAAATTCGCCAAAGCCGCCAAGCGCTCAGCGGCATAATCACTGCTGCGTCATTCCGGACGAGCCGCGAAGCGGCGCCGATCCGGAATCCATCGAAGGACTCCGGCGCGCCGGCATGGATTCCGGCTCTCCGCGGAGTTTATCCTTGGGCCGATCGAAGATCGGACCCGGGGGCTATGCCCGGAATGACGGGGAAGATTTTAAGGTAAGGTCGAGCGTATGAGCTTGCGCGTCATCTTCATGGGCACGCCCGATTTCGCCGTGCCGGTCCTGACCGAGATCGTCGGGCAGGGGCATGAGGTCGTCTCCTGCTACACCCGTGCTCCGGCCCAGGCCGGTCGTGGGCTGGAGCTGCGGCCCTCGCCGGTGCACAGGGCAGCGGAGCGCTTCGGCATTCCGGTCTTCACGCCCGCGACCCTGAAAACGGCCGAGCAGGCCGAGCTGATCGCCTCGCATGAAGCCGATGTCGCGGTCGTCGTCGCCTATGGCATGATCCTGCCCCAGGCGATCCTCGATCTGCCGGAACTGGGTTGCCTCAACCTCCATGCCTCGCTGCTGCCGCGCTGGCGCGGCGCCGCGCCGATCCAGCGCGCCATCATGGCCGGCGATGCCGAGAGCGGCGTCTGCGTGATGAAGATGGAGGCCGGGCTCGACACCGGCCCGGTCGGCATGGTCGAGACGCTCGCCATCGGCCCCGACATGACGGCCGGCGAATTGCACGATGGGCTCAGCCGCCTCGGCGCCGACTTGATGGTGCGGGCGCTCGCGGCGCTCGGGCGCGGCGGGCTGCAGTTCACGCCGCAGCCGGAGGAGGGCGTGACCTACGCCGCCAAGATCGCCAATGCCGAGGCGAGGCTGAGCTGGAGCCGGCCGGCCCGGCAGGTGCACGACCTCGTGCGCGGCCTGTCGCCCTTTCCGGGCGCCTTTGCCGAGATCGATCTCGGCAAGGGGCCGGAGCGTCTCAAGGTGCTCCGCTCGGCGCTCGCCGGCGGCGCGGCCGAGCCCGGCACGCTGCTCGACGACGAGGGCACGGTCGCCTGCGCGGAAGGGGCGGTGAAGCTCCTTCAGGTCCAGCGCGCCGGCAAGGCGCCGATGAGCGGGGCGGAATTCCTGCGCGGCGCCCGGCTCGGGGCCGGCGACAAGCTTTAAATGAGCAGGCCATTGTCCGAAAACCGCTTCGCACTGTTCGCTGACGCGGACCTCCGGTTGGGTAACCGGCTCTGATGCCGCGCTACAAGCTCGTCATCGAATATGACGGCACGCCGTTCTCGGGCTGGCAGCGCCAGGCGAGCGACCCGTCCGTGCAGCAGAGCGTCGAGGAGGCGGTGGAGGCTTTTTGCGGCCATGCCGTGCGCCTGCATTGCGCCGGGCGCACCGATGCCGGCGTCCACGCCACCCATCAGGTCGCCCATGTCGATCTCGACAAGGACTGGCGCACCGATGTCGTGCGCGACGCCACCAACGCCCGGCTGAAGGCGCGGGTGCCGGTCAGCGTGCTCAGCGCCGAGATCGTGCCGGATGATTTCGATGCCCGCATCTCGGCGAAGCGCCGCTACTACATCTATCGCATCCTCGATCGGCGGGCGCCGCCGGCGCTCGACCGTGGCCGGGTCTGGCACGTCCCGGTGAAGCTCGACCACGAGGCGATGGACCGCGCCGCCAAGGCCCTGCTCGGCAAGCACGACTTCACCACCTTCCGCGCCGCCGAATGCCAGGCCAACAGCCCGATCCGGACGCTGGACCGGCTCGACGTCCGGCGCGAGGGCAGCGAGATCGTGGTCTACGCCCATGCCCGCTCCTTCCTGCATCATCAGATCCGCTCAATCGTCGGCAGCCTGAAGATGGTCGGCGCCGGGCGCTGGCCGGAGGGGAAGATGGGTGCGGTACTGGCGGCGCGCGATCGTTCGCAATGCGCGGCGCTGGCGCCGTCCAGCGGGCTCTATCTGGCCGGTGTGGACTACTGAGGTCTTCGCCGGCAGCGCGGCCGTCAGGCTCCGGCTTGACCCGCACATCTCGTGATGTCGAGGCTCGGATCGCTCACGCGGCATGAGGCTCTCGGGTCGGGGCCGAGAACCACGTCGCGGCCTTAGATCAGGCCGAAGGCCCGGACCACCCCGTAATCCAGCACCACGCTGGCGATGACCAGCGGCAGCGCGATGCCGTTGCCGGCGCCGAAGGCGGCGCGCGCCACGCAATAGCGCAGCCTGAGCACGATCGCGGCGAAGAAGGCCGATTGCACCAGCGCGAGCGTGGCGGGCGCCCAGCCGACAGCGTAGACCGCGGCCGGCACGGCCATCAGGCTGGCGGAGACGATGCCGGCCCAGTTCCAGGCGATCACGAAGCTGGTAAAGCGCGGTGCCTGCGCCAGCTCCGGCCGGATCAGGATCAGGAAGGCCGGCACGACCAGGATGGCCAGCGACAGCGCCCCGACGACGGCAAGCGCGAGCCCGGGCGCGCCAAACAGGCCGCCGGCATTGCTGAGCCCGGCCGCCAGCCGCATGGCCGCGAGCATCGCCACTGTCGCGGGCAGCATCAGCGCGAAGGCGAGGAAGGAGCGCCAGAAGCCGTCACGGCTGAGATCGAGTTCGGGGAGCGCATCCGCGCCCTTCGTCATCAGGCGCCAGGAGCCGCGCAGTGAACGCGCGACGTCATCGGCATCGAGCCTCATCGCGAACCTCATCATGTGGTCTTAGACTTTCGTCTAAGCCAATAATGAGGCGCTTTGCCGGCAGGTCAAGCCTTATGTTGCGTTGCAAAATAAGTGGCGAGCAGCCGATGCGTGATCCGCTCGAGAGCGACCAGGTCCGAAACGGCGACGCATTCGTCGATCTGGTGCATCGTCTTGCCGACGACGCCATACTCGACCACCGGGCAATAGCTCTTGATGAAACGGGCGTCCGAGGTGCCGCCGGTCGTCGAGAGCGCCGGGCGCTTGCCGGTCTCGGCCTCGACCGCATCTGCGACCATCGCGACGAAGGGGCCGGGCTCGGTCAGGAAGGCGACCGAATTCGTCGGCCGGAACGTCACCGCGAAGCGCACCGTATTGCCGGCCGCCTCGCGCAAACGGTGCTCGATCTCGTTGGCGAGCGTCTCCGGCGTCCAGGTATCGTTGAAGCGGATGTTGAAGACGGCCTTCGCCTGTGCCGGGATGATGTTCGTCGCGGGATTGCCGACATCGAGCGTCGTCACCTCGAGATTGCTCGGGTCGAAATGCTGGGTGCCCTGGTCGAGCGGCGTCGCATCGAGCGCCGCCAGCAGGCGGACCATGCCGCGGATCGGATTATCGGCGAGATGCGGATAGCCGACATGGCCCTGGATGCCGCTCACCGTTAGCTCGCCGGTCAGCGAGCCGCGCCGGCCGATCTTGATCATGTCGCTCATCGCGGCCGGATTGGTCGGCTCGCCGAGGAGGCAGTGGTCGAAGCGCTCGCCGCGTCCATGCGCCCATTCGAGCAGCTTGACCGTGCCGTTGACCGCCGGTCCCTCCTCGTCGCCGGTGACGAGGAAGGCGATCGAGCCCGGCGCGTCCGGATTCTCGCGCCGATAGCGGATCGCGGCCGCGACCATGGCGGCGAGCCCGCCCTTCATGTCGCAGGCGCCGCGCCCGTAGAGGACGCCGTCCTGGATCTCCGCTCCGAAGGGCGCGCGGCTCCAGGCGGCCTCGTCGCCGACCGGCACGACATCGGTATGCCCGGCGATGACGAAGACCGGGGCCTCGCTGCCGATCCGCGCGTAGAAATTCTCGATATCCGGCATGCCCGGCTCGCTGAAGACCGGGCGATGCACGCCATAGCCTTCCGCCGACAGGACCGCGGCGAGCAGCGAGAGCGCGCCGCCCTCAGCCGGCGTCACGGAGGGGCAGCGCACCAGCGCCTGCGTCAGCGCGACCGGATCGGTGGGATCGAAATCGAGCGAGGGAAGGGCGGCTGTGGAGTCGGCGGTCATTCCGCCGCTTTAGCACCCAGCACGACAGTCGCAAGCCCGGTTTCGTCCTGATGCGCGGAAGGCATCAGGCCGAGATCGATGAAGGCGACGACCCAGGCGATGGTGCCGATCGCTTCCAGCGATGGCCGCCAGCCGAGCGGAACATGAGGAAGCATCAGCTCCGGCATGACGATCGCGCAGATCAGCAGGATGCCGAACAGGGAAGAGCCGCCGCGATCCTTGGCGCGCTTGGCGGCCAGCGCACACCAGGGAAACAGGGCGAAGGACTTGGCGAAGGCGATGATGGCCGCCGCCGTGGCGGGAGCGGCCAGTTGCGGCGCGAGCCGCTGGATCACGAACAGCGAGAGCGCCACCGCCGCGGTGCCGAACCAGAAGGCCCGCAGGCCGATGCGGCCGTCGAGATCGGTGAAGAGGCGGATCAGGGGCATGTGTCGGGCTCCGTTGCCCTCTTGTCGCATGCTTGCGCCGCGGAATGAAGCTTATGGTGAATAAAAGGTTAACACCGGCCCAAATCCTTGTTCGGCCTCAGAAAAGGCTTGAACGGGGCGAGGCGGGCGGCTAGCTGCGGAAAGATATGGCGCAGGATCCGGGAGCGTCGTTCCCAGGCCGTCCTGCCGAATCGAGCGTGCGTTGACGTGCCGGCCGCCGCTGCCGGACGAGTGAGGTTGCGAGCATGACCATCCGTTTCCATCGCGGCGACCTGCCGGACGGCTACGACGCCGGTACGAGCATCGCGATCGACACCGAGACGCTCGGCCTCAACCCGCATCGCGACCGGCTCTGCGTCGTGCAGCTTTCGCGTGGCGACGGCACCGCCGATGTCGTGCAGATCCCGAAGAATCCGGGGCGGCCGAAGAATCTGGTCCGCCTGCTGGAGGATCCGGCGGTGCTGAAGCTCTTCCACTTCGCCCGTTTCGACGTTGCCGTGCTGCGTCACGCCTTCGGCGTGGTCACCACCCCGGTCTACTGCACCAAGATCGCCTCGAAGCTGACCCGCACCTATACCGACCGTCACGGGCTGAAGGATCTCGTGCGCGAGTTGCTCGGGGTCGAATTGTCGAAGCAGCAGCAATCCTCCGACTGGGGGGCGGATACGTTGAGCGAAGCCCAGCTCGCTTACGCGGCCTCCGATGTGCTGCATCTCCACGCGCTGCATCAGAAGCTCGACACGATGCTGGCGCGGGAAGGGCGCGCTGACCTCGCGAAAGCGTGTTTCGACTTCCTGCCCTACCGTGCCGAGCTTGATCTCGCCGGCTGGGCGGAGACGGACATCTTCGCTCACACTTGACAATTTCTAAGGCTTTCTGCGTCAGTCTGCGCGCGAGCGGGGGTCTTGTCCCGCTCCTTCCGACAGGGCGGGCAGCGCGGGGGCGCGATGCAGTTCGTCCGGCGACACGAAAAAGCCGTGAGCGACTGCCATTGCGCGGGGCATGACTGTGGCAATGACCTTCAATAACCCGACGGGCGGGCTGTCGGCACATATGCTGCGCCGGCAGCGGGCCTTCAGCGCCGCGCAGCGGCACACGCGCCTCGTCCGCCTGCTGCGCCGCGCCATCCCGGTCGTGGCCGTCGTCTCCGTGCTCGGGCTGGTGATCGTGCCCTTCCTCAACCCGCTGGGGGGCAAGCTCGCGAATGTCTCGATCGGCGCGGTCGGCATCACCGGCGGCAAGGTCCGGATGGAGACGCCGAAGCTCTCCGGCTATCGCAAGGACAACCGGCCCTATCAGGTCACCGCGGAGAACGCCTTCCAGGAGATCAAGAATCCGACGCAGGTCGAGCTGCAGGCGGTTATCGCCCGCATCCAGATGGAGCGCGAGGGCTGGGTCACGGTGAATGCGAAGACCGGGCTGTTCGACACGCAGAAGGAGAAGCTCAAGCTCATCGACGACGTCAAGATCCGCACCGAAAGCGGCCATGACATGAGCATGAGAACCGCCGATGTCGACTTCAAGGCCGGAACGGTCGCCTCGAGAGAGCCGGTGACCGTCCATATGGATCAGACGACGGTTGACGCGAACACGCTCGACGTGAAGAACAACGGAGAGCTGATCGCCTTCGAAGGACGGGTCCGCGTGCTGATCAAGAATGCCCCCGCCGGGACGATCGCCGGGCCGGAGCGAGCGGGCAGCACGCCGATGCCGGAATTGTTGAAGGCGAATCGGACGGCTCCCGCAGACTCTGCGGCTCCGTAAGGCAACGAAAAGAGGCAGTGATATGAGAGCGCCGGCGCAGACGTTCCGTTTCATGCGTGCCGGCCGGGTCGCCACGCTGCTGGCAGTGACCGGTCTCGCGCTTCTGGCGACCCAGCAGGATGGTTTTGCCCAGGCCCAGCCCAAGCAGAGGGGAGGCAATGCCTCGTCCCCGCTCGGCGGCCTCGGCGGCGACAGCAAGGAGCCGATCAAGATCGACGCCGACAAGCTCGACGTGCTCGACAAGGAGAACAAGGCGGTCTTCACCGGCAATGTCGTTGCCGTGCAGGGCGAGACCACCGTGCGCTGCACCGTGATGACCGTGCTCTATGAAGGGCGCGGCGGGCAGGGCGCTGCAGCCGCCAAGGGGAGCACCCCGGCGCCGGCACAGACGCCGGCCGCGGCCGGCGGCAAGGATCCGGCCAATGACAGCTCGATCAAGCGCATCCTCTGCAAGGGGCCGGTCACCGTCGTCTCGAAGACTCAGGCTGCCACCTCCGACAATGCCGAGTTCGACCGCGCCAACAATCTGGTGATCATGACCGGCAATGTCGCGCTGAACGACGGGCCGAACATCACCCGCGGCGAGAAGCTGACCTACAATACCGTCACTGGCGTCGCCAATGTCGAAACCAACAAGGGCGGGCGCGTGCAGGGCTTCTTCGTGCCGAACTCGGCCGACGCCAACAAGACCGACGCGGCCAAGCCGGGCGCCAAGCCCGCCGCCGGTGCGGCCGCCAAGCCTCCCACCAACTGATCCGGCTGCCTCGTGACCGTTTCCGACGCCCGTCCCGCCGCCGCACCGGCGCGTAAATCCACCCGTCCGCGCAGCGGTGGCGCGATGGCGCGGCTGCGCGGCCTGTTCGGCGGCCGTTCGCAGGAGCGGCAGGACCGTCCCGGCCTGATCGCGGCCGCGATCGGCGGCCCGGGCATCCTCGCTGTCAGCGGCCTGCGCAAGACCTATGGCGGGCGCACCGTCGTCAGCGATGCCAGCCTCTATCTGCGCCAGGGCGAGGCGGTCGGTCTGCTCGGCCCCAACGGCGCCGGCAAGACCACGATCTTCTACATGATCACCGGGCTGGTCGGGGCCGATCTCGGCGTCATCTCGCTCGAGGGCAACGACATCACCGCCCTGCCGATGTATCAGCGCGCCCGTCTCGGCATCGGCTACCTGCCGCAGGAAGCCTCGATCTTCCGGGGGCTCTCCGTGGAGAACAACATCCGGGCGGTGCTGGAGGTGGTCGAGCCCGACCGCAAGGCGCGTGAGCGCCAGCTCGACCAGCTCCTCGACGAGTTCAGCATCGCGCGCCTGCGCAAGGCGCCCTCGATCGCGCTTTCGGGCGGCGAGCGTCGCCGCTGCGAGATCGCCCGCGCGCTGGCCGGCAAGCCCTCCTTCATCCTGCTCGACGAGCCCTTCGCGGGTATCGACCCGATCGCGGTCGGCGACATCCAGGCGCTGGTGCGGCAATTGACCGATCGCGGCATCGGCGTGCTGATCACCGATCACAATGTCCGCGAGACGCTCGGGCTGGTCGACCGCGCCTATATCATCCACACCGGCCGGGTGCTCACCGAAGGCTCGCCGGCCGAGATCATTGCCAATCCCGATGTCCGCCGTGTCTATCTCGGCGAGGATTTCCGCCTCTGAGCGGTGCCGTCCTGTTCGCGATTGCGGAATAATGCTGCGCCGCATTAACCGGCTTGCCCGTTTCGTCGGCAAGGCCTTTGACGTCGGCGTGATCGGGCGCTAGGGTCTTTCTCGAAAGCAAGAAGCGTGCCGCTGGTGCGCCGTCGCAGAAGGGCCTTTCGCGCATGGCGATGATGCCGCGCATGGAATTGCGCCAGGGGCAATCCCTGGTGATGACGCCGCAGCTTCTGCAGGCGATCAAGCTTCTCCAGCTTTCGCATCTCGAACTCCAGAATTTCGTCGAGGGCGAGCTGGAGCGCAATCCGCTGCTGGAGCGCGACGACGGGGCGGATGTGCCGGCGGAGGCGAATGGCGCCGAGGGGGTGCTCGCTGCGGATGCCGAGAGCTTCGCGCGGGCGGAGAGCCTGAACACGCTGGAGGGCATGGAAGGGCGCCTCGGCACCAGTCTCGACAACGTCTTCCAGGGCGAGCAGCCGAGCCTGGCGCGCAGCGAAGCCAGCGGCGCCGACAGCCTGCCGATCGTCGGCGGCAGCTACGGCTCCTCCGGCGGTTCCTTCGAGGATGGTCCCGACGGCTTCGAAAGCAGCCTGACGGCCGAATTGTCCCTGCACGACCATCTGAGCACCCAGCTCGACCTCGCCGTCGATGCTCCGGCCGAGCGGATCATCGGCCGCCATCTCATCGATGCGGTCGACGATAGCGGCTATCTGACCGAGCCGGTCGCGGAGATCGCGGAACGCCTCGGGGTCGGCGTCGAGCGGGTGGAAGCCGTGCTGCGCATCGTCCAGAGCTTCGACCCGTCCGGCGTGGCGGCGCGCGACGTCGCGGAGTGCCTGGCGATCCAGCTGCGCGACCGCGACCGCTTCGACCCCGCCATGCAGATGCTGGTCGCCAATCTCCACCTCGTGGCCAAGCGCGATTTCGCGGCGCTGAAGCGGATCTGCGGCGTCGATGACGAGGATGTCGCCGACATGGTCGCGGAGATCCGCCGGCTCGATCCCAAGCCCGGCCGCGGCTTCGGTGGCTCGGCGGCGGAGACGGTCGTGCCGGATGTCTTCATCCGCGCCGCGCCGGATGGCTCCTGGCTTGTCGATCTCAACCCGGAGACCCTGCCGCGCCTCCTGGTCAACCAGACCTATCATGCGCGCGTCTCCAAATCGGCGCGCAGCGACCAGGATCGCGCCTTCATCGCGGAATGCCTGCAGACCGCCAATTGGCTGACCCGCTCGCTCGAGCAGCGGGCTCGCACGATCCTGAAGGTCGCCAGCGAGATCGTCCGCCAGCAGGATGGCTTCTTCGCCCATGGCGTCGAGCATCTGCGCCCGCTCAACCTCAAGACGGTCGCCGACGCCATCGGCATGCACGAATCGACTGTCTCGCGCGTCACCTCGAACAAATACCTGACCTGTTCGCGCGGCGTCTTCGAGATGAAGTATTTCTTCTCCGCCGCGATCGCCGCGACGGGCTATGGCGAGGCGCATTCGGCCGAGGCGGTCCGCTTCCGCATCAAGCAGATGATCGACGAGGAAAGCCCCTCCGCGGTGCTCTCGGACGACGCCATCGTCGCCAGGCTCAAGGACGGCGGCATCGACATCGCCCGGCGCACCGTCGCGAAATACCGCGAATCGCTCAGAATCCCTTCCTCGATGGAGCGCCGCCGGGAAAAGGTCGCGATGGCGCTGGGAGGCCGTTGAGCGATTTTGTTCCAAAGCCTTGCGGCATGTGCGCCATGCGGGGCTTCGCTCATTGACATCCCGGACTCGCAGTCCTTAGCTCCTCTGGATGGTCGAACACTGGCCATGGCTAACAAGGGGAAGCACTCCATGAGCCTGCGAATCTCCGGCAAGAATCTCGATGTCGGCGAGGCCCTGCGCGGCCAGGCCGAGGTGCGGGTCGCTGCGGCCGTCAGCAAATATTACGAGGGCGGCTATCAAGGGCATGTCACCGTCGACAAGGACGGTACGGCCTTTCGCACCGACACGGTCATTCACCTCTCCTCCGGGATCACGCTGGAAGCCTCCGCCACCGCCCATGATGCCTATGCCAGCCTCGACAAGATGGCCGAGCGCATCGAGAAGCGGCTGCGACGCTACAAGCGCCGGCTGAAGGACCGCACCGCCGCCAATGGCCGCGATGCCGGGATCGAAATCCCCAGCTATGTGATCGCGGCGCCGGACGACGATGTCGAGGAGATCAGCGGCGATGCGGGTGCCGACAACCCGGTTATCGTTGCGGAATCGACCAAATCCCTGCTCAGCCTGACCGTGGGCGATGCGGTGGCGGAACTCGACCTCACCGGCGCGCCGGTCATCGTCTTCCGCCATGCTGGCAATGGTCGCATGAACATCGTATATCGCCGCCGCGACGGTAACATCGGCTGGATCGACCCGCCGGCATCGTTGTCCTGAGGCCGGCGGAATAATCGCACCGGTCGTCGAACCCCGACCCAGGCCGACGCGTTCAAGAGCGGCACGGGACATGCATGGACGGGCGAATGACGCTGACCGATCTTCTGAGCCCCGCCGCGGTGATTTCGCCGCTGCGGGCCAACGGCAAGAAGCAGGCGCTGCAGGAGCTTGCCCAGCACGCCGCGACGCTGACCGGCCTGCCCGAGCGGGAACTCTTCGAGGCCCTGCTCCAACGTGAGCGCCTCGGCTCCACCGGCATCGGTGACGGCATCGCGATTCCCCATGGTCGCATGGCGGGAATCGACCGCCTGGTCGGCCTGTTTGCGCGAGCGGACAAGCCGATCGACTTCGAGGCCCTCGACGGTCAGCCGGTCGATATCATCTTCGTCCTGATCGCGCCCGAAGGGGCCGGCGCCGACCATCTCAAGGCGCTGGCGCGCGTCGCCCGGGTGCTGCGCAACCAGTCGGTTCTGGAGCAGGTCCGCAAGATCCGCGACCCCGCGGCGATCTACGCGGTGCTGGCCGAGTCGGCCGCTCAGGCGGCTTGAGGGCAACCTTCCATCCGCAGCCCTCATCCTGAGGAGCGCTTCGCAGAAGCGCGTCTCGAAGGATGGTCCAGATGTCTCCTGAGCCTTCGGGAGCATCCTTCGAGACGCGCCTGCGGCGCTCCTCAGGATGAGGGCTGAGGGAAGCCGCTCGGTTTACACTGATTAAAGACTGCTTGGACGCGAACGCCCGAGCCGCTATGACGCCGGCCAGACCGGCGTCGCGCCAGCCCTGAGTCACGCGCGCGGCGCATCCTGCTTCGGAGCCGCTGGCCATGGCCTATACGCATGTCGATCTCTTTCCGCTCGGCGAAGACGAGACGCCTTACCGCAAGCTCGGCAGCGAGGGCGTCAGTGTCGAGACGATCGGTGACCGTGAGGTGCTCAGCGTCTCGCGCGAGGCGATCCGCCAGCTCTCCGAGCAGGCCTTTATCGACATCAACCATCTGCTGCGCCCCGGCCATCTCGCCCAGCTCGGCAAGATCCTCGACGATCCCGAGGCGACCTCGAACGACAAGTTCGTCGCCTATGACCTGCTGAAGAATGCCAATATCGCCGCCGGCGGCGTGCTGCCGATGTGCCAGGACACCGGCACGGCCATCATCATGGGCAAGAAGGGCCGCAAGGTCTGGACCGATGGCGACGACGAGGCCGCGCTGGGCGAGGGCGTCGCGGACGCCTATTTCAAGCGCAACCTGCGCTATTCGCAGCTCGCGCCGCTCTCGATGTTCGAGGAGAAGAACACCGCGACCAACCTGCCGGCGCAGATCGACATCTACGCCGAGGGTGAGGATGCCTACAAATTCCTCTTCGTCTGCAAGGGCGGCGGCTCGGCCAACAAGACCTTCCTCTACCAGGCGACGCCTTCGCTCCTGACCAAGGACCGCATGATGGCGTTCCTGAAGGAGAAGATCCTGACGCTCGGCACCGCGGCCTGCCCGCCCTACCATCTCGCCATCGTCATCGGCGGCACCTCGGCCGAGCAGAACCTCAAGACGGTGAAGCTCGCCTCGACCAAATATCTCGACGCGCTGCCAACGAAGGGTTCGCCCTCGGGCCATGCCTTCCGAGACCTCGAGATGGAGGAAGAGGTCCACAAGATGACGCAGGCGCTCGGCGTCGGCGCACAGTTCGGCGGCAAGTATTTCTGCCATGACGTCCGCGTCATCCGCCTGCCGCGCCACGGTGCCTCGCTGCCGATCGGGCTCGGCGTCTCCTGCTCGGCCGACCGCCAGGCCAAGGGCAAGATCACCAGGGACGGCATCTTCCTGGAGGCGCTGGAGACCGACCCGTCGAAGTACCTGCCGGATATCGACGAAGCCGCCCTCGGCGGCGATGTCGTCAGGATCGATCTCAACCAGCCGATGAGCGAGATCCTCGCCACGCTGTCGAAGCACCCGGTGAAGACTCGCCTGTCGCTGACCGGCACCATCGTCGTCGCCCGCGACCTCGCCCATGCCAAGATCCGCGAGCGGCTGGAGCGCGGCGAGGGCATGCCCGACTATTTCAAGAACCACCCGGTCTACTATGCCGGCCCGGCCAAGACGCCGGAAGGCTTCGCCTCCGGCTCCTTCGGCCCGACCACGGCCGGCCGCATGGATTCCTTCGTCGACCAGTTCCAGTCCTTCGGTGGTTCGATGGTGATGCTCGCCAAGGGCAACCGCTCGGCGGCGGTGCGCGAGGCCTGCAAGGCCCATGGCGGCTTCTATCTCGGCTCGATCGGCGGCCCGGCGGCGCGGCTGGCGCAGGATTGCATCCGCAAGGTCGAGGTGCTCGAATATCCCGAGCTCGGCATGGAAGCCGTCTGGCGGATCGAGGTCGAGGATTTCCCGGCCTTCATCGTCATCGACGACAAGGGCAACGACTTCTTCAAGGAGCTGAACCTCGGATGAGGCTTTCGCTTTCGCTCGCCTTGGCGGTGCTGCTGGCCGGTCCCGCCTTGGCCCAGCAGCCGCGCCCCGCGACCTGCTCGCGCGACCTGTTCCAGAACGAGGCCGGCTTCCGTCAGCAGCAGACCCGGCTCGCCGCCGTGGCCAGTGCGGACCCGGCGACCCAGTGCCGGGCCTATCGCGAGCATGTCGTCTATCTGCAGAAGTCGCGGGCCATCTTCGCCACCTGCCAGGGTGGCGCCGAGCGCGAGCGCAATATCGCGGAGATGGATTCCGAGCTGGTCAACTACCGCGCCCTCATCGCCAATCGCTGCGGCGGGCGGTGAGGCCTGCGCGTCATTGCGAGAAGCGCAGCGACGAAGCAATCCAGGGGAATCGGGAAGGACGGTTCAACCCAGTCTTCCTGGATTGCTTCGCTGCGCTCGCAATGACGTCATGACGTGGTAGGAACCTTCCCGAATGATCGAAAGGCTTCCCATGACCGACCAGCCGCCGCTCCAGATCGCCGTCCTGCAAGTGACGCCGTTCCAGCAGAATTGCTCGATCGTCTGGGACACGAAGACGAAGCAGGCCGCCATCGTCGATCCGGGTGGCGACGTGCCGCGTCTCAAGGAGGCGGTGAAGGAGCTCGGCGTGACGCCGGTCGCGATCTGGCTCACCCATGGCCATCTCGACCATGCCGGCGGCGCGACGGAGCTGGCCGAGGCGTTGTCGGTCCCGATCGTCGGTCCGCATGAGGGTGACAAGTTCCTGCTCGACGGCCTGCCCGAGCAGGGGCTGCGCTTCGACATTCTGGACATGAAGGCGGTCGTGCCGACCCGCTGGCTGAAGGATGGCGACACGGTTTCGCTGGGCGATCTGACCTTCGAGGTCGCGCATGTGCCGGGCCATTCGCCCGGCCATGTCACCTTCTTCCAGAAAGACCTGCGCTTCCTGCTGGCGGGCGACACGGTCTTTGCCGGCTCGGTTGGCCGCACCGATTTCCCTTATGGCGATCACACGGCGCTGATTGCCGGCATCAAGACGAAGCTCCTGCCGCTCGGCGACGACGTGCAGTTCCTGCCCGGCCATGGTCCCGCCAGCACGCTGGGCGAGGAGCGCCGGAACAATCCGTTCCTGCAGGGGTGAAAGACCGCGACGTGGATGCTCGTCCTTGTGGCAAGCGTCGACGTCCTGGACATGGCCTTTGACGAAGGAAGACGTGGTTGGTCTGGACAAGCCAGACCATGACGAAGCGTTTCCCACGGGAAACCGGGCCTTAGAAACGAAAAGACCCGCAGCGGATATCCGCTACGGGCCTCGGAATGAACCAACGGCCATGTCCTGAACGGGTGCGCGTACATCCGGCGTCAAACGTTCGGCCCATGGCCGTCTTCACCGACAATGGAAAGCAGCAGAGCCGCCTTCAACACCGTCGTGACCCCTATATGGGAGGCTAACAAGGCTATTTCAAGGCCACTCGCAAAAGATGCGATCAGGCGTCGAACACACCCTTCAGGAAGTCCTGCTTGCCGATCTGGAAGCCGTTCTGCCGCAGGATGTCGTAGGCGGTCGTGGCGTGGAAATAGAAGTTCGGGATGGCGAAGCAGGAGAGATAGGCCACGCCGGTCATCGTCGCCGTCGCGGAGGGGCCGCGCGGGAAGGTGACCTCGCGGGTGAGGCCTGCATCGAGCGCCGCGCCGTCGGCCGCATTGATGAAGGCCAGCGTCTTGGCGATGCGCTCCTTCAGCTCCGGGAAGCTCTTCTCCTCGTCGGGGAAGCGCGGGTTTTCGCCGCCCGAAAGGCGCGCGACGGCGTTCTTGGCGAAATCGCAGCAGAGCTGGATCTGGCGGGTGAAGGCCAGCATGTCCGGCGCGAGCCGGGCGCTCAGCAGCACCTCCGGCTGGATCTTGCGGCTCTCCGCCTGTTCCACGGCCTTGTCGAGAATGGCGTCGAGCGCCTTGAGCGTCTGCACGAAACCGGAAAGGGCGGCGGCCTGGACTGTGAGCGGCATGGATATCCTCGGGAAACGACAACGGGCCCGGAAAGGGCCCGCTGCGTAAAGCTATAGAGCAGAATTTTCCCCGGCGCTCTGCGCCAGCAGGTCAATCCTTCGCGCGCTCGACATAGGAGCCGTCGGCCGTCATCACGACGACGCGGGTGCCGACGCCGACATGCGGCGGCACGGCGCTGCGCACGCCGTTCGACAGGATCGCCGGCTTGTAGGAGGAGGAGGCGGTCTGGCCCTTGGTCACCGGCTCGGTCTCGACGACTTCGAGCGTGACGCGCTGCGGCAATTCGATCGCGACGGCCTTGTCCTCGAACACCGAGAGCGAGACCTTCATGTTCTCCTGGAGATAGGGAGCGGCATCGCCGACCACGTCCTTGTCGACATGGATCTGGTCGTAGGTCTCCGGGTTCATGAAGACGTACTGCTCGCCATCCTGGTAGAGATAGGTGAAGTCGCGGTCCTCGACATAGGCGCGCTCGACCTGCTCGGTCGTCTTGTAGCGCTGCGTCATCTTCACGCCGTCGGCGATGCGGCGCATGTCGATCTGCGTCGTCGGGGTGCCCTTGCCGGGGAAGAAGCTCTCGGCCGAGATGACGGTGCAGAGATGCCCGTCGAGCTCGAGGACGTTGCCCTTGCGGACGGAAGAGGCGATGACCTTGACCACGTGAATGTCCTTCTGGTGCGCGGCGCGCCCGCGCGAATCCTAAAGTTCAGAGCCTTGCGCTTGCGAAAAACCGGTTCCCACTTTTTCGCGCAATGCTCTATGCGAATTCAATTGCCGCGCAACTACCGCATTCGCGCGCGAAACGAAAGCTTTCCGACGGTTCCGACGCGAGATTCGATGAGTTCGTCCCCCACGCCATTCTGGCGGCCCGACATCCATGCCGACCGCCGGCCGGCGCTTCTGGCGCGCGGGCGGATCAAGACGGCGCTGCGGCGCTGGTTCGAGGCTGATGATTTCGTCGAGGTCGAGGCGGCGATCCTGCAGCTTTCGCCCGGCAACGAGACGCATCTCCACGGCTTCGGTACGACGCTGATCGACAACGCTGCTGAGCCGCATCCCTACTACCTGCACACCTCGCCGGAATTCGCGGCCAAGAAGCTGCTCGCGGCTGGCGAGGCGCGCATCTTCGATTTCGCCCGCGTCTTCCGCAACCGCGAGCGCACGGTGCTGCACCATCCCGAATTCACCATGCTGGAATGGTATCGCGCCGGCGAGGATTACGACGTCTTGATGCGGGACTGCGCGGCGCTGATGGCCGAGGCCGCCCGTGTCGCCGGCACCACCCAGCTGCGCTGGCGCGATGCGGAGGCCGATCCTTTCGCCGAGCCCGAGCGATTGACGCTGCACGACGCCTTCGCACGCCATGCCGGCATCGACCTGCTCGCGACCGTCTCGCCCGCTGGCGTGACCGACCGCGCTGCGCTTGCCGAACAGGCCGTTGCCGCCGGCATTCGCCTGGCCGATGACGATAGCTGGTCCGACATTTTCAGCCGCGTGCTCTCCGAGCGCATCGAGCCGCATCTCGGCCGCGGCCGCGCCACGATCCTTTGCGAATATCCGATCAGCGAAGCCGCGCTCGCCCGGCCCAAGCCCGGCGATCCGCGCGTGGCCGAGCGTTTCGAGCTCTATGCCTGCGGCGTCGAGCTCGCCAATGCCTTCGGCGAGCTCACCGACCCGGCCGAGCAGCGCCGCCGCTTCGAGGCCGACATGGACGAGAAGGAGCGCATCTATGGCGAGCGCTATCCTGTCGACGACGATTTCCTGGAGGCGCTTTCGCTGATGCCGGCCGCATCCGGCATCGCGCTCGGCTTCGACCGGCTCGTCATGCTTTGCGTCGGCGCACGCCGGATCGAGGACGTGCTCTGGACGCCGGTCGCGGAACCGGGCAGGGGAGGCGCATGACCGTTCACCTGCCCCCTGGCGGCCAGCCGCTGCGCAGCATTGACGCGCTCGTCGAGGCCGGGCTTGCCGCGCCCGCGCGCCGTGAAGCCCTGCAGAAGGTGGCGGAGCGCTATGCCGTTTCGGTGACGCCAGCCGTCGCCGGGCTGATCGATCCCACTGACCCGGCCGATCCGATTGCGCGCCAGTTCATTCCCGATGCCGCCGAACTCACGACGCTGCCGCAGGAACTGGCCGATCCGATCGGCGACGACGCCCACTCGCCGGTCGAAGGCGTGGTGCATCGCTATCCCGACCGCGCCTTGCTCAAGCTCGTCCATGCCTGTCCGGTCTATTGCCGCTTCTGCTTCCGGCGCGAGATGGTCGGCCCCGGCGGCGATGCGCTGACGGGTGCCAAGCTTGACGCTGCGCTCGCCTATCTCGCCTCCCGTCCCGAGATCTGGGAGGTGATCATGACTGGCGGCGACCCCTTCATCCTCTCCGCCCGCCGCATCCGCGAGGTCGCCAAGCGCCTCGCCGCGATCCCGCATATCAAGGTCGCGCGCTGGCACACCCGCGTGCCCGTCGTCGATCCCGCCCGGATCACGCCGGATTACGCGAAGGCGCTGCGCATCCCCGGCAAGGCGAGCTATATCGCCATCCACGCCAACCATCCGCGCGAGTTCACGGACGACGCCCGCGCGGCCATCGCGACGCTGGCCGATGCCGGCCATGTGCTGCTCAGCCAGTCCGTGCTGCTCAAGGGCGTCAATGCCGATGTCGAGACGCTGGGTGCGCTGATGCGCGCCTTCGTCGAGAATCGGATCAAGCCCTATTACCTGCACCATCCCGATCTCGCGCCCGGCACCTCGCATTTCCGCCTGACGCTGGAAGAGGGGCAGGCCCTGGTCAAAAGCCTGCGCGGCCATCTTTCAGGGCTGTGCCAGCCGACCTATATCCTCGACATCCCCGGCGGCGCCGGCAAGATTCCGGTCGGTCCCGCCTTCCTGTCCGGTTCCGAGACGCCCGGCGTGGAGGCCATCGCCGAAGACCGACAGGGTGGGCGGCATCTCTATCCGCCCGTCTGACACGAAGGATATCGACATGCAGGACAAGCTGCCGCTCGCGATCGTCTCCGACATCGCCTGCCCCTGGTGCTTCATCGGCAAGACGCGGCTGGAAACGGCGCTTGCCCAGTTCGGCCTGAACGAGCGCTTCACCATCACCTGGCTGCCCTATGAGCTCAACCCGGAGATGCCCGAGGCGGGCATGGACCGCACGCAGTATCTCGACACCAAGTTCGGTCCCGGCAAGCGCAGGGAGATCGAGCTTCGGCTGTCGGAGGCGGCGTTGGAGAGCGGCGTCACCTTCAACTGGGCGAAGGTGACGAAGAGCGTCAACACGCGCATGGCCCATATGCTGGTGGCGGCCGCCTCCACCGTCCAGCGCGGCGGCGACATGACGGCGGCCTTGTTCAAGGCCTATTGGCAGGAGGGGCGCGACATCGGCGATCTCGAGACGCTGGTCCAGATCGCCGTCGAGCAGGGCTTCGACGAGCAGGCCGCGCGCGACGAACTCGCCAATGACGAATTGCGCGAGACCGTGATCGGGCTCGAGAACCACGCCCGCGAGGTCGGCGTCACCGGCGTGCCGTTCTTCATCGTCGACGGCAAGCTCGCCGTCTCCGGCGCGCAGCCGCCGGATGTCTGGGCGCAGGTCTTCCAGCAGGTGCTGGCCGCGCAGCAGCAGCCGGAGATGCCGGAGTTCTGAAGCGCTCCGGCGGCCGGTTCCGGCCTATCGTTTTCGGGTGGCGCCGTTCAGGGCCGCGGCTGCGCCGATGAGTGCCTTGAAGGCGCCTTCGTCGAGCGTCTCGCTCTCGTGGATATCGATCGCGCGCCTGACATTGCCGTCGAGGCTGGAGTTGAACAGGCCGGCGGGATCGTCGAGCGAAGCGCCTTTCGCGAAGGTGAGCTTCACGACGGTCTTGTAGGTCTCGCCGGTGCAGAGGATTCCGTCCCGGGACCAGACCGGGACGCCACGCCATTTCCACTCCTCGGCGACATCCGGAACCGCCTCCTTGATGAGCTTGCGGATGCGGGCCAGCGTCCGGCCGCGCCAATCGTCCAGCTCCGCGATCCGTGCGTCGATCAGCTCGGATGGGGATGCACCGGTATCGGCCTTGCTCATGATGCGCCGCCTTTCCCTTCGTTCTTCGCCTGCGCTCGATGCCTGTCGAGGGTCCATAACAGTTTCTAGCGGCCGAACTGAGCCGTCAGGTGGATCAGCGCCGGGGCGCCCAGCGCGACGCCCGAGAGAAAGAGCAGCGCGAAGACGATCTGCCTCATGGCGCGCTGCGACAGCGGCGGCGGGTAGCGCCGTGCCAGATGGGTGGCCATCATCACGACGGGGACGGCGATCAGGCCGGTGAGCGTCGAGGCTGACGGAACCTGGCCCGAGACGGCGACCATTCCGGTGCGGACCGTGGCATTGAGCGCGAAGATGGTGACGAGGGTTTCCCGGATCGTCGCGAGCGCCAGCGGCTGCCTGTAGAGGTGGTAGACCAGCGGCGGCCCCGAGGTCGAGAACATACCGCCCATCAACCCGGCGACGCCGCCGAAGAACAGAAAGCCGAAACGGCCCGATTCGCGCTGGAGCGGCTGAGGCTTGCGTGCGAGCTGGAGGCTCGAGACGATGATGGTGAGGCCCAGCGCCACCCGCAGGACATCGGCGCGGCTATCCGCCAGCCAGATCAGCAGCTCATAGCCGAGGACGAGGCAAGGCAGGCTCGCAAGCGTGACCAGCCCGAATGTCCGCCAGGCGACGTCGCGCCAGCCTTTCAGCAGCATCTGGCAGGCATTGACTAGGGTCAGCACGCTGACGAGCATGGCCGCATCGGGGAGGGACAGCAGGCCCGTCAGGCCGACCCCGCCCATGGTGATGAGCCCGAAGGCGAAGCCCGTCAGCGTCTGGGCATAGGCCGCGACGCCCGTCAGCAGCAGGAAGCCGGTCAGCGCGGTCCATGACATCGTGAGGCGGCCTCCGGAAGAACGGAGAACGACGCCTAGAGGATTGGCCCGTTTTGGGGAATATTGTTTTCGGAAAAGCACCAATGCGTAGGAGATTGTTCTGCGAGGCGTCGCGGTGGCTTGCGCCCTTGCCTCCTGCTTCGAATCATGCGCCTTCCCTCGAAACTCAGGGAGCCGCCAGATGCAGAAGATCAACGATGTCCGCGACCGCCTGATCGTCGCCCTCGACGTGCCGACTGTCTGGGACGCCTACCGCCTCGTCTCGACGCTGGGCGACGGCGTCACCTTCTACAAGATCGGTTATCGCCTGGCCTTCGCCGGCGGGCTCGACCTCGCGCGCCAGCTCGTCGCCGAGGGCAAGAAGGTCTTCCTCGATCTCAAGCTGCACGACATCGGCAACACCGTGACCGAGGGCGTGGAATCGCTGACCAAGCTCGGCGTCACCTTCCTCACCGTCCACGCCTATCCGCAGACCATGCGCGGCGCGGTCGAGGGCCGGGGCGACGCGGCGCTGAAGCTCCTCGCGGTCACGGCGCTGACCTCCTATGACGACGGCGATTTGCGCGATGCCGGCTACGGCCTTGCGGTGCGCGATCTCGTGCGGCTGCGCGCCGAACAGGCCCGCATCGCCGGCATCGACGGCATCGTCTGCTCGGCGGCCGAAACCGAGATCGTCCGCGACGTGATCGGCAAGGACATGCTCATCGTCACGCCGGGCATCCGCCCGTCCGGCAGTGCTGCCGGCGACCAGAAGCGCACGCTGACACCGGCCGAGGCGATCCGCATCGGCGCCGACCATCTCGTCGTCGGGCGTCCCATCGTCCGCGCGGCAGACCCGCGTGCGGCGGCGGGCGCGGTCATGGACGAGATCGTCGCGGCTTCGTAATCTCCGCCCGAAACCGATTCAGCGAACGGATTGCACCATGCCCAAGGGATATGTCATCGGCCGCGCCAAGGTCACCGACGCGACCAAATGGGCGGCCTATGCCGCCAAGTCCTCCGAGGTGATGAAGATCTATGGCGGCACGCCGATCGTGCGCGGCGGCCAGATGACGGTGGGCGAAGGCGAGGGCCGCGCCCGCAATGTCGTCATCGAGTTCAACGATTTCGCCTCGGCGCGCGCCTATCTGTTCTCGCCGGAATATGCCGAGGCCCGCAAGCTGCGCGAAGGTGCCGGCGAGATCGACCTCGTCGCGGTCGAGGGGGCCTGAGCCATGGCGAAGGGTTACTGGATCGCACGCGTCGACGTCGAGAATGACGAGGCTTACGCCAAGTACCGTTCGCTGAACGCCGTCGCCTTCGCCAAATACGGCGCGAAGTTCCTCGTTCGCGGCGGCGAGTACAAGCTCGCCCGCGGCGAGGGCCGCAAGCACAACGTCGTCCTCGAGTTCAAGGACGAGGAGACGGCCCGCGCCTGCTACGCCTCGCCGGAATATCAGGAGGCGGTGAAGCATCTCAGCGCCGCCGGCAAGTCCGATCTCGTCATCATCGGCGGCTATGAAGGCCCGCAGCCGGGCGAGTGAGCTGAATCCGAATTCCGGGTCTCTCTTCGGTTGCCCGGGATGTCATCGCAGCACTGCAAGGAGCCGCAGGTGGCGGATCGTCTCTCTGACCCGTCCGCAACCCTGACCGCCATCGGCGTGATCAGCGGCACCTCGATGGATGCCATCGACGTGTCGCTGGTGACGAGCGACGGGCGCGACCGGCTCTCCTTCGGTCCCGGCGCCTCCTATCCCTATCGCGACGAGACGCGCCGCGCCCTGCAGGCTGTCATCGCCGATGCCGAACGCGCCTCCTCCGAACCTCTGACGGAGCTCGAGGCGGCCGTCACAGCCGATCATCTCGCCGCCATCCGCAGCTATGCCGAGGAGCAGGGGCTCGATCTCGGCAGCGTCGATCTCGTCGGGCTGCACGGCCAGACGATCTATCATCGCCCGGAGCGGCGCTTCACCCGCCAGCTCATCGACGGGCAGGCCGTGGCCGACGCGCTCGGCATCCCCACGGTTGACCGTTTCCGCGATGCCGATGTCGCGGCCGGTGGCGAAGGCGCCCCCTTCGCGCCGCTCTACCATCGCGCGCTGGTGCAGGGGCTGGAGCAGCCGGTGATGGTGCTGAATCTCGGCGGGGTCGGCAATGTCACCTATGTCGACGGCGACACCGTCATCGCCTTCGACACCGGGCCGGCCAGTGCGATCCTCGACGACTTCATGCTGCGCCGGCTCGGCCGCCCCTACGATGCCGACGGCGCGCTTGCCGCAAGCGGCCGGGTCCATGACGATCTCGTCGCCGGCTTCATGGCCAATCCCTATTTCGACAGGCCGGCGCCGAAATCGCTCGACCGCAACGACTTTCATCGTCGCGCTCAGGTGGTCGAGCCGCTCTCGGACGCCGACGGAGCCGCGACGCTCGCCGCCTTCACCACGGAAAGCATTGTCGCGGCGCTGCGCCATGTCCCGGGCGCGCCACGGCGCTGGCTCGTCGGCGGCGGCGGCCGGCTCAACCGGCATTTCATGGAAAGGCTCGGCCAGCGCCTGGGCGTGCCGGTCGAGCCGGTCGAGGCCGTCGGCTGGAACGGCGATGCGCTGGAGGCGCAGATCTTCGCCTATTTCGCGATCCGCTCTGTCCGTGGCCTGCCCCTCAGCCTGCCTTCGACCACGGGCGTGCCGCAGCCGCTGACCGGCGGGCATCTGCACCGGCCGGCCGTCTCAGTCTAAAAACCCGTCTTCTCCGTCATTTGGATGATGAAGATTTAGGCTGAAGCTGACTAATTTTGCCCTGTGCTCCTGAACGAGCCAGCCCGCGAAGCAAAAGCGCTTCGCCGAACTGTTCTCAACGAGAGCGGAGGGGGAGGTCCGCGCTGCGCAGCAGGGAGACGAGCTGGCTTTGCTGCCGGGTGTCGGTCTTCTGAAAAATCCGCGCCAGATGGGTCCGTGCGGTCGAGATCCTGACGCGTTGAGCAGCGGCCGCTTCCGTCAGTGACAATCCGCTCGCCAGGGCGGAGGCAAATTTGGCTTCGGTTTCGGTCAGGTCGAAGAGCTGGCGCGAGCAGGCGACGATGTCGGTCGCCATCTCGAGCCGGCGGAGCGCGATCATGACCTTGCTGTGTGATCCAGCGGGCGCGAGGGAGAGGGCCGCAGGCATGACGCAGGCAGACAGCGAATGAGCGCGGTCGTCGCCCCGCAGAATCAGGCTGCTACGCTGCTGGCCCAGCGGGTCGCGGCTGCCATGCGCCGCGGCCTCGACCAGTTGCCTGAACTGCCGGTGGTCGCTCGGCTGACGGGCGAAGACGCGCCCCTGCCGGAGCGAGAGCGCTCCGTCGGGCTCGGCCAAAATCTCGTCGGCGCCTTCATTCGCGTAGATGATGCGCAGGTCCTGATCGACGATGACGATGCCCATGGCGAGGCTGTCGAGGGCACCGCGCGCCTCGTCCCGCTGGATCGCGACCCGGCCGAGATGGCGCCGGACCTCGGCGATCCGCCGCAGGACCGGATAGAGCTTGCCGAGCAGGGCGACGTCCTCCCGATCGAACCCCTCCTGGTGGCGGCCGCGCTGCACGTCGAAGAACCAGAACGCCTCGCCGTTCTCCGCGAGGCGGCAGGCCATGCCGCCATGCATGTCCTGCGGCTGCATCCATTCCTGCCAGATGCGGCTGCTGTGCAGCCTTTCGCGGCCGTAGACCTCATGGTCGTGATAGACTTGGCCGAGAGGGATGTTGCGCAGGGCAAAGCCCATCTCGACGAAATCCTGCGCGAGATCGCCGAAGCACCGCGCCTGCAGGGCCTCGTCGACATTGGTGGCATAGGCCACCCAGTCCTCGGGATTCGGTCCGACACTGGCGAAACAGGCTTTCGAGCCATTGAAGAGCTGTCGCAGCGTTTCGGCGGCGGCAGGCATCTGCTCTTCATCCATCGCTCCGCTCAGGAGCTGATCGACGGCGGACATGACGGTATCGAGATTCGGTGCCGGCATGACGCTACCTCGCTCGCGACAGCTGCCGGGGCCCGGCGGCAGCAACGTCAAGCTAGCAGGACGCGTCGCTTTCGTGAAGTCCAAAAGCAATCCAAAAATTTAGCAGGCTGTCGATCGCTCAATCAGCTCTTGCCGAGCAGTGCCCGAATGGCCTCGCCTGTCGGCAAGGCGTCGAACACGCCATGGCGTGTCGTCGTCAGCGCCCCGGCCGCGGCAGCCAGCCGCAGAGCCTCGGCGAGGCCGTGTTTCCGGGCCAGGCTGACGCCGAGCGTCGCGGCGAAGGCATCCCCCGCGCCGAGCGCATCGACGGTGGTGACGGCGATGCCGGCCTGCGAGAGCGCCGCTCCGTCGCGGGGGACGGCGACGGCACCGGCCGCACCGCGCGTCATGACGACGAGGTCGGGCCCCAGCGCCATGATGGCCGGCGCCAGCGTGCTCGCGAAGTGGGCGGGATCGACCGTGATGGCCGGGTCGTGGCCGATGGCGGCGGCAAGGTCTCCGGCTTCGGTTTCGTTGACGATGAGGATGCTGGTCCGCTGCAGGATTTCAGGAGTGACCGGCCGGAACGGCGAGGGGTTGAGCAATGTCGGGACGCCGGCCCGCCGGGCGATGTCGAAGGTTTCGGCAACCGCCTCGTCGGAGGTCTCGAATTGTGCCAATGCGAGGGCCGCGCCGGCGATGGCGCCGGCGCGTTCGCGGATATGCGCGCGGGTGATCGCGAAATTGACGCCGCTGGCAATCGCCACGCTGGTCTCGCCGCGGGGGTCGATGAAGCCGACGCCACTGCCGGTCGGCCCGGCGATCTCGACGAGCATGGCCTGCGGCAGATCGGCGCGTTGCAGCGCCGGAGCGGCGAAGGCCGCGGCCAGATCGTCGCCGATCGCGAGGAGCCCATCGACCGTCATGCCGAGCCGTCGGGCCATGATCGCGAGATTGAGGCCCTTGCCGCCGGGTTCGATCGTTACGATTTCGGCAGCGAGCGCCTCGCCGGGGCGCGGCACGCGCGGCACTGTTGCCGTGCAGGCAACCACGAAGCTTCCGAGCACGAAGACAGGCCGGTCGGTCATGGCGTTTGATTTCCCCGCTCGACTGCTGCTACCCGGGTTGTGCCACACTCATGCAACCATCGACAGAGCTTGAATTGCCTACGCCCAAGCCGGTGTTCCAGGACCTGCTGGACCTACGCGACGACACGGCCAAACCGCTTTATCAGCAGTTGGAAGACCAGCTGACGCGGCTGATCGGCGACGGCACCTTGCCGCCTGGCACGACGCTGCCGGCCGAACGGCAATTGGCCGAGCGGCTGAAGATCAGCCGCACCACCGTGCAGCGCTCCTACAACGCCTTGCGGGAAAGGAAGCTGCTCAGCGCGCAGGGGCGCCTCGGCTCCATCGTGCAGGGGCCGGGGCCGCGTCTGCACCCCGGCATGGACCGGCTGAAGGGCTTCACCGAGGAGATGCGCGAGCTGGGGCGCGTTCCGTCGTCGCGCATTCTCGAACGGGAGATCGTGAACGACCGCTCCATCGCTTCGATCTTCGGCCACTCCTCGCATATCGATCTCCTCAAGCTCGTGCGCGTCCGCTCGGGCGACGGGATGCCGATGTCGCGCGAGATCGCCTGGTACAATCTCGAGCGGGCTCCCGGGCTGGCGCAGGCCGATCTCAGCGGCTCGGTCTATGCGATGCTGGCCGATCTCGGAGCGCCTCTCATCCGCTGCGACCAGACGATCGAGGCGGCTGCGCCGACGCCGGAAGAATGCGCGATCTTCGGCTTCGAGAGGCCGGTTCCGTGCCTGCTGATCAAGCGCCGCAGCTATGGCGCCGATGGCGAGATGCTGGAATATGTCGAGGGCCTGTTCCGCGGCGACAGCTACACTTACCGGCTCTCGCTCCATATTTGACGGCGGCGGCAGGTCGCTCGCATTTTAATCAGTCCAATACCAGTCCAAAAAACAGCATCCGCTTTGAACCTGCTCGCATTCCGGCGCGACGAAGGAATGCGGACGCGCGCTCTGCCCGCCCCGGCTGGATGAACCGGCCGCTGCGGGGGCGTCGCGACGATCCGAGACAACAGGGATGGATGTTTCGATGTCGCTCCACTTCTCGGTTTCCAGCCACGCGAATTACCCGCCCCTTTCGGCGCGCCGCGAGACCATGCCTGAACCCGCCTGCCATGCCTCGAAACCCGTTTTCGTCATCGATGCCAATCTGAACATCCAGTTCAGCAACCGCGGCGCCCGGGCCCTGTCAGGCGAGGGGCTCGGCGCCCCCGACCGCTTCACCGCCGCCGACAAGGAATTCATGGCGCGGCTCCATTCCTGGCTGAAGCGCTGCCGTACCGGCAGCATGGCCGGCGAGACGCGGCTGCCGCTGGCGCTCCGCTGCGGCCGGCAGGTCGCGATCGATGCCGTCCATCTCGAAAGCATCGACCTCTTCGTCCTCTCGGTCGACGATCCCGAGGTCGCCATGGGCCGCAAGCTCGATCAGGTCGCGGAAGCCTGTGGGCTGACGCCGACCGAGGAGCGCATGCTGGCATTGATCGTCGAGGGGCTCGACACCATCGTCGCGGCTAAGCGCCTGGGCATTGCCCCGACCACCGCCCGCACCCATCTCCAGCGCCTCTTCGCCAAGACCGGGACCGCGCGCCAGAGCGAGCTCGTCCGCTTCGTCGCCACCTATGTCGAGGAGCCGCGCTGAGCGTGCTGCCGGTGTTCGTTATGACGCGGGCATAGGACGCGCCCCTCCCTTCTCCCCTTGCGGGAGAAGGTGCCCGGCAGGGTCGATGGTATCGGGCGCTGACGATCAAGGTTGAGAGACCCTCATCCGTCAGCGCTTCGCGCTGTCACCTTCTCCCGCAAGGGGAGAAGGGAAGAGGAACTTATCCCCGCCCTTCCGCCCCATGCCTATTCTCGCCTCGTCCCATTCGACCGAGGGGCTTCGCGAGGCATCGTGCGGCCGGATGGGATTGCGGGTTTCGCGCTCCCGGGCCGTTGCGGGTCCGCTGGATCGCCGCGCGTCCGACAGGACGCGATCACGGTGGTCCTCTCTTTGGTGGCGCGGAGGTGCCGACTTCGCACGGGCCGAACAGGCAGGCCCCCGCCCTTGCCGGGCGTCATCAAGCGAGGCGGACCCCCAGATACCCGTGCGCGGAGCCGGACGGCGCGAGGTCGTCGCTGTTCGACACCATCGACATCGACTCGACATCGGCACGCAGCCGTCGACTGCGAACGCCGCCCGGCTCCGCGCATCCCTCGGATGCAACAGGCCCGAAAACCCCGCAGGCGAGGCCTGGACGGGGTTTTCGGTGCGCGACTTGCCGGGTGCCCGAGGCCGCGATGCCCAACCCGGCGGTCGCCCCATCTTTCAGCGATCCGAGCCGCCGCGTCCGATTGACGCTGCGCCCGTTCGGTGCCATGTTTCTATTAATGGAACTTAAGTTCCATTTTTTGGAACATTTTCTGAGGCGTGCGAATGTCGATCTTGTCGGCGGCTGCGGATGTGCTTCGTTGCTTTTCCAGCACGCGGCACGATGTCACCGTCACGGATCTCGTCACGCTGCTGGGCATGCCGAAGAGCAACGCCTCGCGCCTGCTCAGGGCGATGCGGGACGAGGGGCTCCTGGAAACGGTCGGCGACAGCAAGCGCTACCGTCCGGCCGTGCTGCTCTGCCGGGTTGGCCAGTTCTATCGTTTCGCCGCATCGTTGGTTGACCGTAGCGATGCGGTTGTCCGCCGCATCTCCGACGCGGTTGGCCATACCGGCTATATCAGCGTGCGTCGCGGCACCGAGGTGATGGGCGTGACCGCCCATTCCGGCCGACATGCGCTCAGGGTCGTCACGACGATCGGCGATGGCTTGCCTGCCTTCGCCTCCAGCACCGGGCGCGCCCTGCTGGCCCGGCTGAGCGACGACGAGGTCCGGGCGCTCTATCCGAATGGGCTCGTCCCGCCCTCGGTCACCGCCCCGCAGGATATCGACGACCTGCTCGCCCGCCTCGCGCTGACCCGCCGCGTGGGCTATGCCGAATCCGACGACGAGGCGGTGCGCGGGGTGCATGCCGTCTCGGTCGCCGTCGGGGATCCCGAGACGGGCGACGAGGTCGCGCTCTGCATTTCCTTTCCGGCCGCCATCGTCGAGCCGGCCGAGCGCCTCGCCATCATCCGATCGCTGGGAGAGGGGGCCGCCGAGATCGCGGCCCTGACCCAGGACAAGCGCTTCTATCCCTTGAACCTTTCCATCGCGGAGACCGCTCCATGAGCAATCGTTGGCGTATCGGCTTCGACATCGGCGGCACCTTCACCGATTTCATCCTCTACGATTCGCAGGAGCGCTCCGTCCGCCTGCACAAGCGCCTGACCACGCCGCATGACCCCTCCGAAGCGGCGCTGATCGGGCTGGGCGAGCTCACCGAGATGGCCGGGATCACGCTGGCCGATGTCGGCGATATCGTCCACGGCACGACGCTGGTCACCAATGCCGTGATCGAGCGCAAGGGCTCGAAGCTCGGCCTGATCACCACCAAGGGCTTCCGCGACATCCTCGAGATGGGGACGGAGCAGCGCTACGACATCTACGACCTGTTCCTGACCTTCCCCGATCCGCTGGTCTCGCGCGAACATCGCCTCGAAGTGGCCGAGCGCATGGATCGCGACGGCCAAGTCGTCACCGCGCTCGATGCGGACGCCGTGCGCAAGGCCGCCCGCGAGCTCGAAGCCGCCGGCTGCGAGGCGATCGCGGTCTGCTTCCTCAACAGCTACCGCAACCCCGCTCACGAGCAGGAAGCCGGCCGGATCGTCCGCGAAACCTGTCCGGAGCTGACCGTTTCGCTGTCGAGCGAGGTCGTCGCCGAGATCTGGGAATATCAGCGCTTCGTCACCACCGCGGCCAACGCCTATGTCCAGCCGCTGATGCGCCGCTACCTGCAGCGGCTGGAGCGCGAGCTTGCGGCCCGCGCCTTCACCGGGGCGCTCCGTCTGATGCATTCGGCTGGAGGCCTCGTCTCGCCAGAGACGGCGCGCACCTTCCCGATCCGCCTGCTGGAGAGCGGCCCGGCCGGCGGCGGCCTCGCCACGGCCCTGTTCGGCGAGCTCGCCGGCCATAAGGACGTGATCTCCTTCGACATGGGCGGCACCACCGCCAAGGCCTGCATGATCGAGGACGGCCGCGCCGAGATTGCGCCGATGCTCGAAGCCGGCCGCGTCAACCGCTTCGCCAAGGGCTCCGGCCTGCCGATCAAGGCCCCTGTCATCGACATGATCGAGATTGGTGCCGGCGGCGGGTCGATCGCCGCGATCGACGAGGTCGGCCTGCTCAAGGTCGGTCCGCATTCGGCCGGCTCCGATCCCGGTCCGGCCTGCTACGGCATGGGCGGCACCAAGCCGACCGTGACCGACGCCAATCTCGTGCTCGGCTATTACGATCCCGGCTTCTTCCTGGGCGGACGCATGGCGCTCGACCTTGAGGCGGCGCGCAAGGCCGTCTCGACCGTCGCTGCGCCGCTCGGCCTTTCGATCGAGGAAGCCGCCTGGGGCATCCACAAGGTCGTGGTCGAGAGCATGGGCGCTGCCGCCCGCGTCCATCTCGTCGAGAAGGGCAAGGACCCTCGCCATTACGCCATGGTCGGCTTCGGCGGCGCCGGCCCGGCCCATGCCGTCGATGTCGCCCGCGTGCTCGGCGTCAAGCAGGTCATCGTACCGCCGGCTTCCGGCGCAGCTTCGGCGCTCGGCTTTCTCGCCGCGCCGCTCTCCTTCGACATGGTGCGCTCGCTGCCGGTCGAGTTCTCGGAGGGCTTCGACGCCGACGCCGTCAACGCGCTGCTCAGGGATCTCGAAGCCGAGGGCCGCAAGCACCTGATCGAGGCCGGCGTGAAGCCGAAGGATGTCACGGTCGAGCGCTCAGCCGATATGCGCCTCGTCGGCCAGATGCACGACATCGCCGTGACGCTGCCGGCCGGCACCATCGATGCGTCGAGCCTGGAGGCCATCCGCGCGGCCTTCAGCAAGGCCTATTCCGCCCGCTACACCTCGGTCTACGAAGGCGCCCGGCTGGAGGCGATCAATTTCCGCGTCCGCTGCGCCGGCCCGGTGCCGACGCTCTCGCTCTCGGGCGCGGCCGGTGGCGGCGATGCCAAGAACAAGATCAAGGGCACCCGCAAGGCCTGGTTCGAAGGCGGTTGGAGCGAGGCGACCGTCTATGACCGATACGCCCTGCGCTCCGGCGACACCGTCACGGGGCCGGCGATCATCGAGGAGCGCGAGGCGACCACGATCGTGCCGCCCGGCGACAGCGTCGCCATCGACGATGTCCTGAACCTCATCGTCCATGTCGCCCAGCCGAATGCGGCCGAGACGACGATCACCGCCGACATGCCGCTGGCCGAGGCAGCGCGCCGGATCGAGGCCGATCCGATCTCGCTGGAGATCATGTGGAGCCGGATGATCAACGTCGTCGAGGAGATGTGGCTGACGGTCTGCCGCACCGCCTTCTCGCTGGTGATCTCGGAAGCGCAGGATTTCGCCTGCGAACTGCTCGACCCCGAAGGCGAGACGCTGGCGCATTCGCCCCGCGCCATGCCGGTGTTCAACCTGACGCTGCCGCGCGCGGTCAAGGCGCTCCTGGAGCGCTATCCGGCCGAGACGCTGAAGCCCGGCGACGTCCTCATCACCAACGATCCCTGGCTCTGCGCCGGCCATCTCTTCGACATCGCGGTGGTGACGCCGGTCTTCCTCGGCGAGCGCGTCGTCGGGCTGATGGGCACGGTCGGCCATGTCTCGGATATCGGCGGCACCAAGGACAGCTTGCGGGCCCGCGAGATCTACGAGGAGGGCTTCCAGATCCCGCCGATGAAGCTCTACGAGGCCGGCCGGATCAACGAGACCCTGGTGCGCCTGCTCGCCGAGAACGTGCGCAATTCCGAGCAGGTGCTCGGCGACCTGCACTCCTTCGTCGCGGCCAACGCCATCGGCGCCGAGCGCCTGCAGTCCTTCCTCACCGATTACGGCATGCAGGACCTGAGGGCGCTCGCCCATGTCGTGCAGAGCCGTTCCGAGAAGGCGATGCGCGACGCCATCCGCGCCATTCCGGACGGCATCTATCACGGCACCGCCTCGAACAACCCGCTGGGCACGCCGATGCATTATCCGCTGGCGCTGACGGTGAAGGACGATACGATCCATCTCGACTTCGCCGGAGCGCCACCGCAGTTGCCGCAGGGCGGGCTCAACTGCACGCTCAACTACACGATGGCGCATGCGACCTATCCGCTGAAATGCATGCTGACGCCGAATGTCCGCGGCAATGCCGGCTGCTACCGCGCCTTCACGGTCGAGGCCCCGAAGGGCTCGATCCTGAACTGCGACAAGCCGCTGGCGGTAAACCTGCGCACCCGCACCGGCTGGTATCTGGCGCCGAACATCTTCCGCGCTTTGTCGGAAGCAGCGCCGAAGCAGGTCCAGGCCTTCACCGGCCTCCCCGTTGCGGCGAGTGTCTATGGCCGGGACTCGGCCGGCGACACCTATTCCGACATGCTCTTCTGCGGCGGCGGCCAGGGCGGCTCGGCCCAGGGCGACGGCAAGTCCGGCCTGCTCTACCCGACCTCCGCCGCGAACACCTCGATCGAGACCTTCGAATCGCGGGTGCCGGTGCTGGTGGTCGAGAAGGCCTATCTCACCGATTCCGGCGGCGCCGGTCAGCATCGCGGCGGCCTCGGCCAGCGTGTGCGGCTGCGCAAGCTTTCGGATGACGGATTGCCGACGCTGGTCTCGCTCTATCCGGAAGGCGTCAACAACCCGATTCCCGGCCTGTTCGGCGGCAAGGCCGGTGGCGGGGCCTCCGGCCGGGTCATCGACGAGCAGGGCCATGTCCTGAAGGACGTCGGCACCGGCGAGCTCGTCCAGGTCCACCAGCCGCACGAGATCGTCGAGCTCGTGCTCGCTGGTGGCGCCGGCTACGGCCCGGCCTCCGAGCGCTCGCGGGAGGCGATCGCCCGCGACATCGCGCTTGGTCTGGTCTCTCCGGATGCGGCCAAGCGCGATTACGGCGTGCAGGGAGCGCATGCCACGCAGGATGTGGGCGAGGCCAAGGCCGGCATCCTTGTTGCCTGACGGCAGACATCGAGATTGACAACAGCCCGACAGGGGCAATGAGGGGACTGAGGCATGACACACCAAAACAACGGAGTGCCTCAGCGGCACCCGAGTCTGTTCGAGCCGGCGACGCTGGCGTTGATCGCCATTCTCTGCGTCTTCGGCTCGATCATCGGCATGCAGCTTCTGGTGTCGCTCGGCATCACCGCGAACACCTCGCTGATCGGTGCGCTGGCGGCGATGGCACTGGCGCGGGTGCCGCTTGCCATGTTCGCCCGCTACCGCTCGATCCATGTGCAGAACCTGGCTCAGAGCGCGATCTCCTCGGCCACCTTCGGCGCTGCGAACAGCCTGCTCCTGCCGGTCGGCATTCCCTGGCTGCTCAACCGGCCGGATCTGGTGCTGCCGATGCTGGCCGGCGCCTTCTTCGCCATGCTGCTCGACGGCTATCTGCTTTACCGGATGTTCGATTCCCGCGTCTTCCCCGCCCAGGGCGCCTGGCCGCCGGGCGTCGCCGCCGCCGAGGCGATCAAGGCCGGCGACGAGGGCGGGCGGAAGGCGGCCCTGATGGGCGTCGGCTTCCTCACCGGCGTGGTCGTCTCCTTCGTCAAGGTTCCGCTGGCCTGGATCGGCTTCGCCGGCTCGACGGCGGTGAGCGGCATTCCGATGTCGGCCTTCGGCGTCGCCTTCATCGGCAATGTCTGGGCGTTGACGATGTTCGGCATCGGCCTGCTGCTGCGCGGCTATTCCGGCCAGCTCTTCGGCGGCCCGCTCTTCGAGACCATCATCCCCAAGGGGGATCTGATGGCCGCCTATATTCCGCACGGCTTCATGATCGGCGCCGGCCTCGTCGCCCTGATCCAGGTCGGAATGCTGCTCTTCAAGCGCGGCGAGACATCCGGGGTTGCCAAAGAGGGTGTCACCGACACCGAAGTCCGCCGGGCGCTCGGCCTCGGCACCATCGGCTATCTCGTCATCGCGGTCTTCATCGCGCTGGTCGGCGGGCTGATCAGCGACATGTCGATCGGTATGCTGATCCTGTTCGTGCTCTACGCCGCCTTCGCGGCCTATGTGCATGAATTGATCGTCGGCCTCGCCGCGATGCATTCCGGCTGGTTCCCGGCCTTCGCGGTGGCGCTGATCACGCTGATCATCGGCATGCTCATCGGCTTCCCGATGCCGGCGCTGGCGCTGCTGGTCGGCTTCTCGGCGGCGACCGGCCCGGCTTTCGCCGATATGGGCTATGACCTCAAGGCCGGCTACATCCTGCGCGGCCACGGCGTCGATCCGGCCTTCGAGCGCGAAGGCCGCCGCCAGCAGCTCTTCGCCGCGATGTTCGCCTTCGTCATCGCCGGCATCGTGGTGCTGTTCTCCTACCAGTCCTATTTCGACCGGAACCTCGTGGCGCCCGTCGACAAGGTCTATGCCGCGACGATCAAGGCCGGTGTGGCGCCGGGCGTCGCCTGGCAGTTGTTCCTCTGGGCCATCCCCGGCGCGATCCTGCAGTTCATCGGCGGGCCGAAGCGGCAGATCGGCGTGCTCTTCGCCACCGGCCTGCTGATCAGCTTTCCGATGGCGGGCTGGGCGGTGCTGGCGGGCATCGTCTGCCGGCTGATCTGGGAGAAGCTGCGCGGCGACAGCGGCGAGGGCGACATGGAGGTCTTCGCCGCCGGCATCATCGCCGGCGACGCGATCTTCTCGTTCTTCGATTCGGTCATCAAGAACGTCACCAAGCCCTGACCAAAACAGGCCCCGGGACCAGCATCCCGGGGCCTTTCGCGTCCGGAAGAGGATCATCGCCATGGGCAAGCTTGGAACGCTCACCATCGGGCAGGCGCCGCGCGCCGACATCACCCCGATTCTCGATGCGGTGCTGGACGCCGGTCTTCCGCGCATCCATGCCGGCGTGCTCGATGGCCTCAGCCGCGATGAGATCGCGCGGGATTTCACCCCGCTTCCCGGCAGGGCTCCGCTGATCACCCGCCTGCTGGACGGCTCCTCGGTCGTGATCGACCGCGCCCGCACGGAAGCTGCCGCCCAGCACAAGCTCGACGCTCTGGAAGCCGCGGGCTGCACCACCATCCTGATGTTGTGCACCGGGCATTTCGAGAAGCTTTCGACCCGAAAGGCCCGCTTCCTCGAGCCCGACCGCATCCTGCCGCCGACGGTGGCGGCGCTGGTGCGCGGCGCGCGGCTCGGCATCATCGTGCCGCTCGTCGAGCAGATCGACAGCGAGGCCGGCAAATGGGCCGGTCTCGATCCGGCGCCGCTCTACGCGGCCGCCTCGCCCTATCAAGGCGATCTCGACGCCGTCGCCGTCGCCGCTCGGGACCTCCGCGACCGGGGCGCCGAAATCTTGCTGATGGATTGCATGGGCTTCGTCGAAAGCCATCGGCGGGCGGCCGCGGCGGCGGGGCTGCCGGTCATCCTCTCCAACAGCCTGGTGTCCAAGCTCGTCTCGGAATTGGTCTGAGTCGAAGCCTGCTGTGCTTCGACAGCCTCCGCCGCCGATGCTCGGGCTTGACCGGAGCATCGGCGATGATGTCCGGAGCCGGCCAGGCTTATGCCAGTCGATCGCGCATTGAGCCCGCATGCTCGCCGGCCGACGTCATGTGAGGTGTTTTGCTCTTCGAGAGCCGGCTGGTGCTGCCAGAGAGGATTGAACTCTCGACCTCTCCCTTACCAAGGGAGTGCTCTACCACTGAGCTACGGCAGCAGGATCGTCAGCCAAGTCGCGCTGGGTCGTCCCGGAGGGCGGCTGCGGCGCGGCATCGTTGCGAAGCGGCGCCCTGATGCCATAAGCGCGGGGCGGACGCAACCCGCTCTCTCAATCCGGCAGCAATAACCGTGGATCAATTCGAAAAAGACGGCCGTCGCCGATGAGATGCGCGCTGAGCCGCCCGCCGAACAACGGCCGGAAAGCGGCGTCCCGCAGGTTGAGCCCGCCGGCATAGGCGCCCATCGCCGGCATCACGCAGCGGCGCGTCGACAGCGCGAAGCAGCGCCGCCGGACCGCCCGCCCGCGCATCCTGACCTTGGCGGCAGGGTGCAGATGCCCGGCGATCTCGTAGCCGCTCTCGGCCGGATCGGGCTCATGGCGCAGCGTCACGCCGGCGAGATTGATCTCTGCCGCGCTTTCGCCGCCGACGCGGTGGCTGATCGACGGGTCATGATTGCCGGTGATCCAGAGCCAGTCGCGGCCTTGCTGCAGCAGGTGCAGCGAAGAGAGCGTCTGTGGCGCGAGCCGCTCCTCGGCCTGCCGGTCGTGGAAGGAGTCACCGAGCGCGATCACGCGCGCCGGCTGATGGCGCAGGATCGCGTGGCCAAGTGCGGCCAGTGTCGCGGTCGAATCATAGGGCGGCAGCATCACGCCGCGCGCCGCATAGGCCGAGCCCTTCTCCAGATGCAGATCCGCGACGACGAGCGTGCGCTCCTCCGGCAGCCAGAGCGCGCCCGAAATATCCGGCACGAGCGCAAGCCGGCCCAGCATGAAGGCCTCGCCCGTTGTCGCCAGCGCTCTGTCTGGTCCTGGCGCGGCAACCGTCACGCCATCGCCTCTTCCGTCAGCATCGCCTCTGCCTCCGCCAGGATCTCGTCGGCCGCCTCGCCGAAGACCGCCTCGCGCCCGATCTCGAGCATCACCGAGACGCCGAGCGGCGAGACATGGTCGAGCGGCTGATGCACGATTCGGCCGCTGATCCGTGTCAGCATCTCACCAAGCCGACGAATGTCGAGCAGGCCCGTCGCCGCATCGGCCCGCGCTGCCTTGAGCAGGATATGGTCGGGCTCGTGCCGGCGCAGCACGTCGTAGACGAGATCGGTCGAGATCGTCACCTGCCGGCCGCTCTTCTCCTGGCCGGGATAGCGCCGCTCGATCAAGCCGCCGATGATCGCGCAGGAGCGGAAGGTGCGCTTCATCAGGGCCGATTCCGCCATCCACTCCTCGAGATCGTCGCCGAGCATGTCCTGCGCGAAGAGCTCGTCGAGATCGAGTGCGCCGCGGGCGATCGCCGCCGTCATGTCGCCGAGCGTCCAGCAGGCCATGCCGTAATCGTTGCAGACGAAGCCGAGCGGGCGCATCCGGGCGCGCTCCAGCCGGCGCGTCAACAGCATCCCGAGCGTCTGGTGGGCGAGGCGGCCTTCGAACGGATAGGCGACGAGATAGAAGCGCCCGCCGCGCGGGAAGGTCTCGACCAGCAATTCGCCGGGCTTGGGCAGCCGTGATTTCAGCTTCTGCGCATGCAGCCAGGCGGAAACCTCCTCCGGCAGCGTATGCCAGAGGTTCGGTGAGGCGAGCATGGCGCGCACGCGTTCGGCCAGGAAGGTCGAGAGCGGAAACTTGCCGCCGTCATAGGAGGGGATTTTCGGATCGGTGCCGGCGGTGGCGCGCGAGCAGACCGCCTCGTTCTCGACGATGCCCTCGAAGCGCAGCACTTCGCCGGCGAAGACGAAGGTGTCGCCCGGCACCATGGTCTCGGCGAAATACTCCTCGATCTCGCCGAGCACGCGCCCGCCGCGGGTGATCATGCCGGGCTGTCCAGGCCTGCCGGCGCGCGCCCGGCCGAGCCTGACCTTCAGCATCGTCGCCTCGACGATGGTGCCGACATTCATGCGATATTGCTGGATGACGCGGGCATTGCTGGCGCGCCACAGACCGGCCTTGTCCTGCCGGAGCTTGGCGAAACGCTCATAGCTCTTCAGCGCATAGCCGCCGGTCGCGACGAAATTGACGACTGCGTCGAAATCCGCGCGGGCAAGCTCGGCGTAAGGGGAAGCCGTGAGGACTTCCTCATAGAGCGCATCCGCCTGGAAGCCGTCCGAGCAGGCGACGCCGAGCACATGCTGGGCGAGCACGTCGAGCGCGCCGATGCGCGGCGGCGGGGTGTCCTGCGCGGCCTCGTGGACGGCCTCCAGCGCGGCGCGGCACTCCAGCAGCTCGAAACGGTTGGAGGGCACCAGCAGCGCCTCGGAGGGCTCGTCCATGCGATGGTTGGAGCGGCCGATGCGCTGGATCAGGCGGCTCGCCCCCTTCGGTGCGCCGAGATTGACGACGAGGTCGACATCGCCCCAGTCGATGCCGAGATCGAGCGTCGCGGTGCAGACCACGGCCTTGAGCCGCCCATCCGCCATCGCCGCCTCGACCTTGCGGCGCTGCTGGGCGTCGAGCGAGCCGTGATGCAGCGCGATCGGCAGATTGTCGTCGTTGAGGTTCCACAGCGCCTGGAAGGCGAATTCCGCCTGCATGCGCGTGTTGACGAAGACCAATGTCAGCTTGTGCGTACGGATCGCCTCATAGACCTCGGCCATCGCATGCAGGGTCGTATGGCCGGCGATCGGCAGGCGTCGTTCCGTGTCGAGGATGCCGATGCGCGGCTTGGCGCCGCCCGCGACCGTGACCAGCCCGGCCGGTGTCTCGCTGCCGCCGAGATAGCGCTGGAGATCGGCGGGCTCGCGCACCGTCGCCGAGAGGCCGACGGCGGAAACCTGCGGCGCCAGCGCCTTCAGCCGCGCGAGATCGAGCGAAAGCAGGTCGCCGCGCTTGGAGGTGACGAGCGCGTGCAACTCGTCGAGCACGATGCGGCGCAAGGATGAGAAGAACGGCGCGGCGTCGCGATGGGAGACGAGCAGCGCGAGCTGCTCCGGCGTCGTCAGCAGGATATCGGGTGGGCGCTGGATCTGGCGTGTGCGCTTGGCGGCGGAGGTGTCGCCGGTGCGCGTCTCGATCGTGATCGGCAATCCCATCTCGCGCACGGGCGCTTCGAGATTGCGGGCGATGTCGACGGCGAGCGCCTTCAGCGGCGAGATGTAGAGCGTATGCAACCCGTCATGCCGGCCACCGCGCTCTGCGAGTTCGATCAGCGAAGGCAGGAAGCCGGCGAGGGTCTTGCCGGCGCCGGTCGGCGCCACCAGCAGCGTCGAGCGCCCGGCGCGGGCCTCTTCCAGCAAGGCGAGCTGATGCGGCCGCACGCTCCAGCCGCGGCTGGCGAACCAGGCCTCGAAGGCGGGAGGGAGCGGGGAGGGGGCGGCCATGCCGGCCGAAGATAGGGGGTGGCACAGGAGAACGAAAGGGGAATAACGCGTTGTGGCGGCTCGTCGCCGATTCGCGATCAGGGGCCTACGAGCTGCCCCCCATCGACAACAACGGTCTGGGCCGTGACCCAGCTGGCCTTGTCGGAGGCAAGGAAGAGCGCGACCGCGGCGACCTCCTCGGGCTTTCCCATGCGGCCGAAGGGGATGTTGGCCAGCGTCGCCTGATAGAGCTCGGGATTCGATGTCTTTCGATCTTCCCAAGAGCCGCCTGGGAATTCGATCGAGCCCGGCGCGACGCAATTGACCCGAATGCCTTTCCGCGACAGCATCTTCGCTTGGCTGGCGGTGTAATGCATGACCGCCGCCTTGATCGCGCCGTAAGGTGCCGAGCGTGACGAGGCTCGCAGAGCCGAAATCGACGAAATATTGACGATCGACGAACCCGGTTTCATGTGCGGGATGGCTGCATGGCTCCCGCGGACGACCGCCATCATGTCGATGTTGAAGGACGCGGCCCAACCCTCGTCGTCATCCGAATGGCCGAAGCCCGATGCGTTGTTGACCAGGATGTCGAGACCGCCGAGAGCCTTCACTGCCTCCGGCACATAGGTCGCGATCGCCTCCGCGTCGGCGAGGTCGACACAGGCGGCGTGAGCCGTGACTCCGAGCGCCTCGATCTCCCGGCGCGTCGCTTCCAGCGGCCCCGCTCCCCGGGCGCAGATCGAAACGGACGCGCCGCCTGCTGCAAAGCCCAGCGCGATGGAGCGCCCGATGCCACGGCTGCCACCCATCACGATCACGCGCTTGCCGGTGAATTCCTTGGCCATGCGGGCACTCCCATTGAGACGATGTGTGGATGTCCCTATTGCTCAGGCGAAAGCCGCCGCTTCAAGGGCCGTCAATGTGTATACGGAGTTGCACGGCCTGCGGGCGAGGATGCCCGTCTTCGGGCGATCCGCTTTCGCGAGATTCTGCGCCTGCCCACCATCCGGCAGGTGAAATTGGCGCGATCCGCTTGTTCTGCCGGCCGGGAAATGCCGGGGGGGCATCCCCGGCGGGATGCCTTCACCGCCGCTCCGCCACGACCAGCAGCCCCGGCACGGGCACGCCGCGATCCTGCCGCGTGCTGGCGGGCTCGACGAGTAGGGGGGTAAGCCCCGCTTCCCCCAGCCGCTCCCGCAGCCAGCCTTCCGCATGCGCGAACCGCCTGTCATCGCCGACGACCACGCCCTCGCCCGCATGACTCTGCACCGTGAAGGCGAAGAGCCCGCCGGTCGGCAGCACCCGCGCGCTCTGGGCGAAGCTCGGCGCGAGTTCGCCGAGATAGACGAAGACGTCCGCCGCGATCACCAGATCGGCCGACTGGTCCGGGCGGCTCGCCAGGAAGGCGGTCAGCCCGGCGACGGCGAGCTTGTCGTAGAGCGGCGCGCCATCCTCCCGCGTCTTGACCTGGGCCCGCGCGATCATGCGCGGCGAGAGATCGCAGCCAGCGAGGAAACCGCTCTCGGTGCGGATCGCCTCGCCCATCAGCCCGGTGCCGCAGCCGAGATCGTAGACGGTGTCGAACCGGAAGGGCCGCGCGGCGTTGTCGCAGCAGCGCCGCAGCGCATCCTTCAGCAGAGCAGGGGCATTGTAGTGCAGGGTCTGGGTCAGGTGGCTGTCGAAGCGCTCGGCGTAACCGTCGAACAGAGCGCCGGAGAAATTCTCCGAGGTCGCCTCCTCGGCCGGCATGGCGCCGATGCGGGCGAGGTCGAGCCTGGCGCCGAAATGGTCGTTGGGGTCGAGGTCGAGGCATTGCCGCCAGGCGGTGGCGGCGTCCTCCCGGTGCCCGAGCGCCTCCTTGGCGAGCCCGTAGAGATGCCAGGCTGCGGTGAAGTGATAGGCCCCGGCCAGGGTCTGGTCGAGGATCTCGACGGCGGCTTGTGCGTCGCCCTCCTTGAGCGCGGCTTCCGCCCAGGCGTAGCGTCGGTCGAGCATCGGATCGCCGGAACTGGAATGATGCGTGGTCTGGCCGGTCTCGCTCATGCCAGCCGGTCTAGCCGAGGAGAATGACACTGGCCAGACAAAGCCCGCGCTGGCGCCCCGCCGAATTGCTCGTGCCGACCCCGGCCGGGCTCTTCTGCCCGCCGGCCGATATCCATATCGATCCGGTGCGTCCGGTGCCGCGCGCGCTCATCACCCATGGCCATTCCGACCATGCTCGCGCCGGCCATGGCAGCGTGCTGGCGACGCGCGAGACGCTGGCGATCATGGCGCTGCGCTATGGCGAGGGGTTCGCCGGTTCGCAGCAGGTCGCGGTGCCTGGAGAGGTGGTCCGCATCGGCGAGGTCGATTTCACCTTCGTTCCCGCCGGCCATGTCCTCGGCTCGGCCCAGATCGTGGTCGAAAGCCGCGGCCTGCGGATCGTCGTCTCCGGCGACTACAAGCGCGAGCGTGACCCGACCTGCGCGCCGTTCGAGCCGGTGCCCTGCGACATCTTCATCACCGAGGCGACCTTCGGCCTGCCGGTCTTCCGCCATCCGCCGGCCGATGGCGAGGTCGGGAAGCTCCTGGAATCCGTCAGGCTCTTCCCTGAGCGGACGCATATCGTCGGCGCCTATTCACTGGGCAAGGCGCAGCGCGTCATGGCCCTGATCCGCGAGGCCGGCTACGAAAAGCCGATCTACATCCACGGTGCCGTCGAGACGATCACCGAATTCTATCAAGCGGACGGCATCCCGCTCGGCGAGATCCGCCTGGTCGCGGGCATGGACCGCAAGACGCTCGGTGGCGAGATCGTCATCTGCCCGCCCAGCGCGACACAGGACCTTTGGGCGCGGCGCTTCCCCGACCCCGTCACGGCCTTCGCCTCGGGCTGGATGCGGATCAGGGCGCGTGCCCGCCAGAAGGGCGTCGAATTGCCGCTGGTGATCTCCGACCATGCCGATTGGGACGATTTGCTGGCGACGATCCGCGAGGTTCAGGCCGGCGAGATCTGGGTGACCCATGGCGAGGCCGAAGCCCTCGTCCACTGGTGCGGCACGGCGGGCCTCAAGGCCAAGCCGCTGCATCTCGTCGGCTATGGCGACGAGGGCGAGGCGGAGTCGGAAGGGGAGGCAGCCGATGCGCCGGTGGCGTGAAAACGACGGCTGGGAGCGTGAATCAGCGCGCCGAGGCGACGACCGGGCGGCTCGGCGCGGTCATGCCGACAAGCGCATTCGCCATGTCGCGGGCGAGGCAGTCATAGCCCGCATCGCTCATATGGAAGCCGTCGGTCCAGAGCGCGGCCTTGAAGGCTTCGGCGTCGCTGTCGTGCCATTCCCGCATCGTCTCGTAGCGGCTGAAGACCGGCACGGCCTCGCGCCGCGCGACATCGCCGACAACCGCGACGAAGCGCTTGTAATTGTCGGAATCGCGCACCGTCGGGAAGAACTGCGGGTCGAGGATGGCGAGAGGGGTGTTCGCCTGCTTCACCAGCCGGATGCCCTCGCGGACCATGCCGCGGAAGGCCTCGAGATCGCCGCCCTTGACGGCGTCGTTGGTGCCGACCTGCCAGATCACCAGATCGTAATGGCGCCCGGCCAGCGCGGTTTCGAGGCGCGCGAGCGTCTGCGGCGCGGTCTCGCCGCCAATGCCGGCATTGACGATCTCGACCGGCGCCTTCGACCAGGCCTTGCCGAGCAAAGCCTGAAGACGGGCGGGGTAGGTCTTGTCCTTGGCGCTGGCGCCGATCCCCTCGGTGGAGGAGGAGCCGATGGCGAGGATGGTGAGCGGGCGCCCTTGCGCGACCTTGTCGGCCAGCGGCGCGAGAACCGCACGCGACTGGACGATCGGCGTCTCGCGGCAGGAGAAGCCGGCTGCCTGGGCAGGGGCTCCGACCGAAAGCGTGGCAGCGATGACGGCAGGCAAGGCAAGAAACCGCATCGCGGCACGCATTGGCGTCTGTCTCCTAGCTACACTGCTGCCGTTAAGGTTTGCTTCATGAACGGTATCTGAACGATGCGCTGCAAGAAGCATGCAACGATTCGATGTGGCGGCGCGGTGACACCATGAATCGCTTCGCCTGGCTGCTCGACCGCCTCGCCTATGAGCCGCGCCGCAACGCCAAGCTCGCGCTGATCGCCGATTATCTGCGCACCACGCCCGACCCCGATCGCGGCTATGCGCTGGCGGCGATGACCGGCGGGCTCGTCTTCCGCAACGCCAAGGCCGGGCTGATCCGCGCGCTGATCGCCGAGCGCACCGATCCGGTGCTGTTCGCGCTGTCCTACGACTATGTCGGCGATCTCTCGGAGACGGTCGCACTGATGTGGCCGGCCCGGCATGGCACTAACGCGGTGCCGCATCTGCCCGAGGTCGTCGAGAGTCTGCGCGAGGCCGGCAAGACCGACCTGCCGCGCCTCGTCGCCTCCTGGCTCGACGCGCTCGATGAGACCGGCCGCTGGGCGCTCCTGAAGCTCATCACCGGCGCCTTGCGGATCGGCGTCTCGGCTCGCCTCGCCAAGACGGCGGCGGCGAGCCTCGGCGGCGTGCCGGCTGACGAGGTCGAGCAGGTCTGGCACGGGCTGGAGCCGCCCTATGCCGCGCTCTTCGCCTGGCTGGAGGGCAGGGGCCCGCGGCCGGAGGCCCGCGATCCCGCACCGTTTCGCCCGGTCATGCTCTCGCATCCGATCGAGGACGGCGATTTCGACAAGCTCGATCCGGCCGAATTCTCAGCCGAGTGGAAATGGGACGGTATCCGCGTCCAGGCCGCCAGCGGCCGGCGCGGTGACGGAAGCCGCGTGACCCGGCTCTATTCCCGCACCGGAGAGGATATCGCCAACGCCTTTCCCGATCTCGTCGAGGAGTTGACGCAGGATGGCGCGCTCGACGGCGAGTTGCTGGTGATGCGCGAGAGCGCGGTCCAGAGCTTCAACACCTTGCAGCAGCGGCTCAACCGCAAGACCGTCACAGTGAAGATGCTGGGCGAATTCCCTGCCCATATCCGCGTCTACGATCTGCTGGTCGATGGCGAGGAGGACATCCGCCACCTGCCCTTCGGGGAGCGGCGCGAGCGGCTGGAGGCCTTCCTGTCGCGGCTTGCCAGCCCGCGCTTCGATCTCTCGCCGCTGATCCCCTTCGGGTCATGGCAGGAACTGACCACGGCGCGGGCCGATCCGGCCTCGGCCGGGGCGGGCGCCGATGCGGAAGCGGTCGAGGGCTGCATGATCAAGCGGCGCGACTCGCCTTATCTGCCGGGCCGACCCAAGGGCTATTGGTGGAAATGGAAGCGCGATGCCCGGCTGGTCGATTGCGTGCTGATGTACGCCCAGCGCGGCCACGGCAAGCGCTCCTCCTTCTATTCCGACTACACCTTCGGCGTCTGGCGGGTGGGCGAGGAGGGCGGTCTCGAGTTGGTGCCGGTCGGCAAGGCCTATTTCGGCTTCACCGACGAGGAACTGCTCGAGATCGACAAATATGTCCGCAAGAACACGCTGAACCGCTTCGGCCCGGTGCGGGAGGTGGTGCACACGGCTGAAAGCGGCCTCGTCTTCGAGGTTGCTTTCGAGGGGTTGCAGCGCTCGACGCGGCACAAATCCGGGCTCGCCATGCGCTTTCCCCGCATCAACCGCATCCGCTGGGACAAGCCGCCTGGTGAGGCCGACCATATCGAGGTGCTGGAAGCGCTATTGCCGACCAATGGCTGACGGCGGATGGGTTGCGCCCATGCGCTGGCAATGCTTGTGATCCGCCTCGCGCCTGAGGCAAAATAAAAGAGTCGCAACCACAGGGTCGCAATAAGGACAATACGGAGTGGCGCGATGAGCAAGCAGCCTTCGACACGGATCGTCATCGCGGACGACCACCCGCTCTTTCGCGGGGCGCTGCGACAGGCCGTCTCGCACGCCATTGCGGGCGCGGAGGTCAGCGAGGTCGGCTCGCTCGAAGCGCTGACCGAGGCGCTGGCGAGCGGCGGTGATGCCGATCTCGTCCTGCTCGATCTGACCATGCCGGGCGTCCAGGGCTTCTCCGGCCTGCTCTTCCTGCGGGCCGATCATCCCGAGATCCCGGTCATCGTCGTCTCGGCCAATGACGACCCGGCGGTGATCCGCCGCTGCATCGAGTTCGGGGCGCTCGGCTTCCTTCCCAAGACGGCCGATGTCGCCCAGATGGGCGAGGCGATCCGCGCCGTGCTCGACGGCGGCGTCTGGACCCCGCCCGGCGTCGATCTCGCAGCCCCCGTCGATGCCGAGGTGGCCGACATGGTCCGCCGCCTCTCGACGCTGACGCCGCAGCAGGTGCGCGTGCTGATGATGCTGTCGGAAGGTTTGCTCAACAAGCAGATCGCCTATGAGCTCGGCGTCTCCGAGGCGACGGTGAAGGCGCATGTCTCGGCGATCCTGACCAAGCTCGACGTCGACAGCCGCACGCAGGCCGTCATCGCCGCCTCGAAGATCGCCGGCACCGCCTGGGCGACCACCGGAGCCGGCGCCTCCGCCTGAGGCTGCCGGGCCCCCCTCGGGGCTCCCGCCCGGACGCAGCGCGGCTGTGCAAACGGCGTTCAGGCGCCGTTCAAGCGCGGCGGGTTTCAGGTTAAGACAGGTGGAAAGCGCCCCGCAGATCCGTGGGCGCGTAGCAGGATGCCAGGGCTTTCATGGAACGGTTCATCGGCGGCTCGCCGCTCAGCGTCCTCGTCAGGCTGATCTTCATCTCGCTGCTCGTCGGCGCCGCCATGGCCTTTCTCGGCCTCTCGCCGCGCGGGCTCTTCGAGGCGGCCTCCCGCTTCATCCGCTCGATCACGGGGCTCGGCTTCGGCGCCATCCGCGAGGTCGGTGACTGGCTCATCGCCGGCGCGCTGGTCGTCGTGCCGCTCTGGCTGCTGATGCGGCTCTTCGCGGCGCGGAAATAGCCGCGGCTAAAGCCCCTCGCCACGCGCGATCGCGGCAGCGTCGCGGCCGATCAGGGCGGTGAGGCGCGGCAGCCCCGCCCGGCGTGCCTGCGCGGCCAGCCCCGTCTTGATCTCCTTGACCAGCCCCGGCCCCTTGAACACCAGCGCCGAATAAAGCTGCACCAGGGTCGCGCCGGCCCGGATCTTGGCGAAGGCGGCCTCGGCCGAATCGATGCCGCCGACCCCGATCAGCGGAAACTGTCCCTCGACGCGCAGGAAGGTCTCGGCCAGGATCTTGGTCGAGGCGGCGAAGAGCGGCTTGCCGGAAAGCCCGCCGGTCTCGGCTTTCGCCGCGTTGCGCAGGCTCTGCGGCCGCGCGACGGTGGTGTTCGAGACGATCATCCCGTCGATGCCGCGCTTGCGCGCGACCGCGACCATGCCGTCGAGCTCGGGCAGCGTCAGGTCCGGCGCGATCTTGAGCAGGACCGGCGTGCGCTTGCCCCCGGCCGCGGCCTCGTCGCGGGCTGCGAGCGTACGCGCCACCAGATCGTCCAGCGCGCTCTCGGCCTGCAGGTTGCGCAGGCCCGGCGTGTTGGGCGAGGAGACGTTGATGGTGAGAAAATCGGCGAGCGGCGCGAGGCGCCGTGCCAGAATCGCGTAATCCGCCTCCCGGTCGGCCGACTCCTTGTTGGCGCCGAGATTGATGCCGACGATGCCGCCGCGTCCCTGCCTGGCCGCGAGACGCCGCGCCATGGCCTCGACGCCCTCGCTGTTGAAGCCGTAGCGGTTGATCACGGCCTCGTCCTCGACGAGCCGGAAGACGCGCGGGCGCGGGTTGCCGGGCTGCGGCAGCGGCGTCACGCCCCCTGCCTCGACGAAGCCGAAGCCCAGCCCCAGCGCGCCGTCGATCGCCTCGGCATGCTTGTCGAAGCCGGCCGCAAGCCCGACCGGATTCGGGAAGGAGAGGCCGAAGGCTTCCATCGCCAGCACGGGGTCGTCGGGAGCCGGCTTCAGCGCCGGCGCCGCCGCCAGCGCCGCGACCGTCAGCCGGTGCGCTGCCTCCGCGTCCATCCGGTGAATCAGGGGGCGGGCGAGATGGAAGAGGCTTGCGAACATGCCGGGGTCTTTAGAGCATCCTACGCGCTGTTGGATATGGATTTTTCGCCGCAGCCGCGAGGCTGTGATGGGCTCAGATCTCGGCCGGAAGCGCGTGGCTGCCGTCGCTCTTCAACGGCAGGGGCATTACCCAGCGCACGGCCTTGGGATCGAGCGACCCATAGAGGTGCGGAAACAGCGCGCCGCCGCGCGACGGCTCGTAGCGCAACGTGGTCCCGAGCCGCGAATCCTCGATCGCGATCAGGAGCAGTCCGTCCTGTCCGGCGAAATGCTTCGCGGCGGTCTCGGCGAGTTGCGTGCCGGTCGAGAAATGGATGTAGCCATCGGCGAGATCGACGGGCGCACCCTCGAAGCGGCCTTTTTCCTCGGCTTCGCGCCAGAGGGCGGCCGGGCATATCTTGTAGATCAGCGGCATCGTTGAGTCTCGTGCGAGAACGGTCATGGACGGTATGGCCAGTGGCAGGAGCTTTCCGCAAGCCATGCCGTGAATGTGGCAAGAATCGGATTGAAATCTTATGAGATAGGGGATATTTCCTATTGCCTATCCCCGCCGAACGGCAAGAGCCATGCGAGGCCCTGAGCGATGCTGTCACATGACCAGATCTGGGGGGCGATCGACACGCTCGCCCAGCGCTATGGCTTCACCGCCTCGGGGCTGGCTCGCAAGGCCGGGCTCGACGCGACGACCTTCAACCGTTCGAAGCGCCTCGGGCCCGATGGCCGCGAGCGCTGGCCCTCGACCGAATCGATCGCCAAGATCCTGGCCGCGACCGGCGCCTCGCTCGACGAGTTCATGAGCGTGGTGCTCAAGCGCGCGCCCGCGCCGGCACGCACCATCCCGCTGATCGGCTTCGCCCAGGCCGGCTCGGGCGGCTTCTTCGACGATGGCGGCTTTCCGGCCGGCACCGGCTGGGAAGAGGTCGCCTTCCCCGGCGTGACCGACGAGAAGGCCTATGCGCTGGAGATCTCGGGCGATTCGATGCTGCCGCTCTATCGCGACGGCGACACCATCATCGTCTCGCCGACCGCGACGGTCCGGCGCGGCGACCGGGTCGTGGTCAAGACGGTGGAAGGCGAGGTGCTGGCCAAGCAGCTCAAGCGCCAGACCGCCAAGACCGTCGAACTCGCCTCGCTCAATCCGGAGCATTCCGACAGGGTGCTGAACCTCGCCGAGATCGCCTTCATGGCCCGCGTGATTTGGGCGAGCCAGTAGCGGCGGGACATCGCGCGCCGCGATTCAGTGCCCGTTGCGGCGCAGCGGCAATGAGACCCGAAAGACGGCTCCGACCGGCGAGGGTTCGAGTTCGATGGTGCCGCCATGGAGCCGGACGAGCTCGGCCGCGACGGCGAGGCCGAGACCGGTGCCGCCGGGCGTGACCGAACCGCGGAAAGCCTGGAACAGATTGGCCTGCGCTCGCAGCGGCACGCCCGGGCCATTGTCGATGACGCGCAGCGTGGCCGAGCCGTTCGCCGGCATCCCGCTCACGGTCAGCATCGGCTGGTTGTCGCCCTCAGTGCCTGCCTGGGTCAGGGCCTGGATGGCGTTGCGCATGAGATTGGTCAGCACGCGGGCCATCTGGTCGGGGTCGCAGGGTGCGACGAGCTCGGCCGGAACCTGATTGTCGAAGCGCAAGTGCCTGTTGTCGGAGAGCCCCAGCAATTCGGCCTGCTCGGCGACGAGCTGGCGCAGCGCTACCTGCCTGATCGCGGGCGTCGCCTCGGCCGCGCGGCCATAGGCGAGGGTGGCCTGGCAGAATTCGATGGCGCGTCCCAGCGTCGCGATCAGCCGGGGCGCGAAGCGCCTGATCTTGGCGTCGCGCGTCTCGACGAGCTGGTCCGACATGAGCTGCGCTGCGGCGAGCATGTTGCGCAGATCGTGATTGATCTTGCTGACGGCGAGCCCGAGCTCGGCGAGATGCTTCTTGGTGCGCAGCTCGTCTGCGAGCGTCCCCTGCATGCGGGCGAGCGCGCGCTCGGCCTCGCCGATCTCGTCGGCCCTGAGCGAGGGCTCGATGATCCGCTGCGGGTTTTCCGGATCGGCCTCGAACTCCATCACATTGGCGGCGAGCTGCCGGATCGGCCCGACGATCAGCGCGTTGAGCGCGATATAGACGGCAAGCGCGGTGAGCCCGGTCAGCAAGAGCGAGATCAGCAGCAGGCTCCAGGAGAATTTCAGCATCGCCCGCCGCAGCGGCGCCTCGTCGATGACGATCTCGACGAAATCCGCCCCGCCGACGGCCTCGCCGACGACGCGGATCGGCATGGTGGCGGGCGCGACCAGCACCGAGATCGCCTCGCGGATCGAGGTCCACCAGTCGAGATTGCGCAGGTCCACGGAGCGCGAGACCTCGGGCGGAGGCATCGAATCCAGGCTGAGCAGCCGGCGGGCGCCGGCGACGCGGGCCGCGATGGAGCGGGCGCCGACGCCCATGAGCAGCCGGTTCTCGCTGCCTTCCGGCAACCCGTCCTCGGGGGCGCCCTCCAGCACCAGCGCCGCGACCTGCGCCGCGGCGATCCGGTCGTTCAGCCAATTGCGCCGGAAATTCGCGATGGAGGGGACGTAGATCAGCACCTCCGCCAGCATCACGAACAGCACGGTGACGAGCAGGAGCTTGGCCGAAAGACCGAGCCGGGTCAGGCCGCGCGGTACGCTGATCGACAGGTTGTGTCTGGGCAGGCCGGGTGGATGCATCGACCCAATCTTAGCCGAAACGGCGCAGAAAGCCGATGAGCCTGCGCAGGCGCGGGCTCGTCGTGGCGGAGGCGAGGAAGCTGAGCGCCGCACGCCGCGACGCATCGGAGGCCGCCAGCTCCGGAAGGGCGATCCCGGCCATGGCCTTGACGTCGAGCCCGGCGTTCAGCGCGACGCACCAGGGCGCGATCAGCTCGCCTGCGCCATCGCCGACGATGGTGACGGCGCGCAGCCGCCCTTTCCGGTCAGTCACGAGCTTGACATAGCCCTCGGTCCGTCCGGCCGCGATTGCCGCCGGCACCTCGGCGAAGGGCCAGCGCAGGAAGCGCAGCGTGCCCGGCCGCGCATCCTTGACGGCGCGCCAGTCGCCGATGGAGGCGATCTCCGGCCGGCTCCAGGCGATGCGGGGATTGCCGCTCGGATCGAGCGAGCCCTTTTGACGGAACAGGACGCTGCGCAGCACGATGCCGACATGGTCGTTGCCCGCAAGCTCGCGGGAGCCGGCCGCGGCGCCGCCGGCGCAGCTCCCCAGCGCATGGACCCGGCGATTGGCCGTCCGCAGGCTGCGGTCGACCACCACGCCGTCCGCATCGCTGCGGATGCCGCCGAGATCGAGGTCGAGCGCTTCGATATCGGCCCGCCTGCGGCCGGCGACGAGGATATGCGAGGCTTCGAGCGTCCCCTCTCCCGACAACCCGGCGAGGGTCAGTTTGAACCCGGACCGGCGGTTCTCGACCCGCACCGCCTCGCTGTCCTCGTGCAGCGTCACGCCTTCCCGCAGCAGCTTCTGCCGCAGGATCATCACCGCCTCGGCATCATGCTCCGGCAGAATCCCGGCAGGGCAGATCAGCGCGACGGTGCTGCCGAGGCGACGGAAAGCCTGGGCGAGGGCGACGGCGGGGCCGCTGCCGCCCAGGACGACCAGCCGTCCCGGCAGACGCGTCAGTTCGGACAGCGCGTCCTCGCTCAGGATGAGTGCCGGATTGAGCTCGGCCAGCCCCGGCAATGCGGGGATGTCCGGCCGCGATCCGGTCGCGATGGCGAAGCGGCGGGCCTTGATGGCGATGTCGCCGACCTGAACGCTGCCGCGGTCGATGAAGCGGGCCTCGCCCTGGATCAGATGGATGCCGAGTGCCTTGAGCCGCTCCGGCTGCTGGTTGGTGGCGGTCGTGGCCAGCGCCCGTTGCACATGGTCGTGAATCAGCGCGTCGTTGACCTCAGGCACCTCGACCGGGACGCCGAGCCGGCCGGCTTCGCGCATGTCCTGGATGCGGGCGGCGGCCTCGACCAGCGCCTTGGTGGCGAGCGACGTCGTTCGCCCGCCCGTCGCCTGACGGTCGATCAGCACGACCGGCGCGCCGAAGGCCGCTGCCGCGATCGCCAGCGCGATGCCGTTGGCGCCGGCGCCGATGACGCAAAGATCGGGTGTCAACGCGGCGGGTTTCGCCGCCTTGGCCTTGGCATTGCTCACCGGGTGATCCGCTCCGCCTGCTGTCCCCATCGCTGATGCGTTGTCGAGTGGGCGGAATCAAGGCCGATTTGGCAAAGGCCGGCCTGGCGGGAGATCGTTCGGACGTCTCAGGCGACGCTGCGGTTGCCGCCGCCCTGCTTGAGGTTGGAAAGGCTCTCCGGCCTGCCGAACAGATAGCCCTGGGCGCGATGGGCGCCGAGAAGCTGCACCGCGATGCGCTGCTGTTCGGTCTCGATGCCTTCGACCACCACGTTCATCTGCAGCCGGCGCGCGAGCTGGCAGACCGCCTCGATGATGGCCTTGGGGGCTTCGCTGTTGTGCACGTCGCGCGCGAAGCTCTGGTCGATCTTGACCTGCGCGATCGGGTAGGTCGAGAGATAGGCGAGGGCGGAATAGCCCGTGCCGAAATCGTCCAGGGCGAAGCTCACGCCGAGTGCCCTGAGTTCCTCGAGCACGGAGAGCGTGAGCTTGTTGTCCTCGATCAGCAGCGATTCCGTGATCTCGAGCGTCAGCCGCCGCGAGCTGAGGCCGGAGGCGATCAGCGCCTCCTTCACCGTGTCGATAAGGCGCCGCGGCTCGCGGAATTGCAGCGGCGAAACATTGACCGAGACGCTGATTCCCGGCTCCCAGCCGGCGGCGTCCTTGCAGGCCTGCCGGATGGCCCAGTCGCCCATGGCCGCGATCAGCCCGGACTGCTCGGCGATGGGGATGAAGACGCCGGGAGGAACCATGCCGCGAACCGGATGGCGCCAGCGCATCAGCGCCTCGCGCGACACGGCCACCTGCGTCTTCAGGTCGACGATGGGCTGGTAGAAGAGTTCGAGCGAGCCGTCGACGCTGGCCTTGCGGAGGTCGACCTCGATCTCGTGCCGCTCCATCATCTCCTCGGCCATGGCCGGGTTGAAGAACATCAGCATGTTGCGGCCGGCGGATTTCGCCTTGTAGAGCGCGGTGTCGGCGTGGCGCAGCAGGTCGGCCGACGACGCGCCGTCGACGGGCGCCATCGCGATGCCGATGCTGGCCGTGACGTAGACGGTCTTCCCGTCGACGTCGAAGGAGCGCGTCATGCTGTCGATCATGCGCTGGGCAACGGCCGTGACCACCGCATGGTCGGCGGAGGGCAGGATGAGCAGGAACTCGTCGCCGCCGAAGCGCGCCAGCATGTCGTTGCTGCGGATTGCGCTGCGCAGCCGGCTGGCGGTCTCCATCAGGACCTGGTCGCCGATATCGTGCCCCAGGCTGTCATTGACCTGCTTGAAGCCGTCGAGATCGACATAGAGCAGCGCGAAGGTCTCGCCCGTCCGCTCGAGCCGCGCGAAAGCCTCGTCGATATGCCGGTTGTACTCGAAGCGGTTCGCAAGCCCGGTCAATTCGTCGAAGCGGGCCATCTGCTCGATGCGGGCTTCCGTCCGCTTCCGCTCGGTCGCGTCCTCCGTCAGCATCAGGATGCCGCCTTCGGCGGCCGGGGCGAAGGTCACGACGAGCACGAGGCCGCCACGGGTGACGACCTCCTGGCTGGCGGCCTGCTGTGTCGACTGCACGGTGACCAGGGCCGAGCGGATGTCGCGCAATTGCTCGGAGCTGATGACCTGCCGCTCGACCAGGAAGCGCGCGATCGCCGTCAGCGGCGTGCCGGGCAGGGCGAGCGTCTCCGGCAGGCCGTAGAGCGCGCTGTGCGGGGCGTTGCTGACGGCGAGCTTGAGGCTGCGGTCGAACATCGCCAGCCCGTCGATCATGGTGTTGAGCGCCGCATCCAGCGTCAGGTTCTGCGAATGCAGCGCGGTGGCGAGCGCCTTCGACTGCTTCGTCGCGTCGCTCAGCGCGAGCAGGTTGCGATGGAGCGAGTTGGTGATCGCGATATTGGCCGCCACGTACAGGAAGGCGAAATAGCCGATATATTTGTAATAGGGATTGCTGGCCGCGATCAGGCCGATGGCCATCGGGACGCAGAAGGTCAGCAGCTGGACCGCGACGAATTTCGGCCGCCCGGCATTGCGCGAGACATAGCCCGAGGCCAATGCGATCGTCGACGACACCGAGGTGATGTGAGCGGCGGGGTCGTCGGTGTGGACGAGCGCGACGTAGCAGCTGTAGCCGAGCACGGCGCTGAAGGCCGTCGCCCCGAGGAAATAGTCGCGATCCCAGCGCCGCGTCTGGGCATAGTTGTCATGCGCATGGTTGCGGCGCCGATAGGTGATGACGGTCGAGATGCGCAGCACGACGACGAGGGCCACCAGCAACGTCAGCTGGATGAAGATGTCGGACCCGGTCGAAATCCAGCAGAGAAAGGGCGTGAGGATGCCGGCGATCCCGCCGGGAATGATGGAGGCGGGCGAGGAGAACAGGGAATTGACCAGCAGGGTATAGCCGGTCAGGTCGAAATCATCGCCCCGGTCGCGCTGTCCTGTGGCGATCAAACGCTGGAAAGCGTCTGCCATTCACTCCTGCCTTTGCCACCTCTGGCGGCTCGATGCGTGAGATTTCCGGACGTCCCACGTGATCTGAAGCTGTAGGCGAGTAGAAGTAAATGCTTCGTGAGATTCTGGTCCAATCTTCGATCAGGCGTGCGGATGACGCAACGCCATATATCCTCCCGATTGAATTGTCGGAAGTTTTACAGTCGGCGGTAGGCGTCAGGCGGTTTCCGCCTGACGCTGATAGACGCGCGCCAGCATCCGGTCCTGAGTCTGCGCGATGCGCTGCAGCTTCGAGATCGCGCTCGGGCTCAGGCGCAGCATGCAGTCGGTCCAGATCTGGCCGAGATGGGACAATTCCTCGCGCAGATCGCCGGCGCGGCGGTTGAAGGCCCTGAAGAGAGCCGTCCTGGCGGCATGGATCGGCAGGGTATCGGCGCAGTACTTGCGGATCCAGGCCTCGCCGGTCCCGGTCGGCACGACGGCCTCGAGCCCGCCGGCCTCCATGAAGGCCTCGGCGCTCATTTCCTCGCCGGACATCAGCAGCTTCTCCGCCGCGCGTGGGCCCATCCGCCGCGACAGGATCGCTACGGCCGTGATCGGGAAATGGTTGAACTTGATCTCCGGATAGACGAACGAGGCCTGCTCCTCGGCGATCATGACGTTGCATGAGCGCGGCGCGTCGATGCCGCCGCCGATCGCCTTGGCATGGATCGTCGACAGCGTCACCACGAGCCCGTTCAGGCCGCCGGTGTTCCAGATCGCGCCCTCGGCCGAGAGGCGCGCATATTCCGCCAGGGCCGCGCGGTCGTTCTTCGCCAGGCAATCCAGGTAGAAGTCGAGATCGCCGCCCAGCGTGAAGAAGGGGCCGGTTCCGCGGAAGGCGAGGAAGCGCACCGGTGCACGGTGATACTGGTCGGGCGCGCCCCAGAGCGCGACGATCGCGCTCTGGATCTTCACCAGGCTGTCGAGCAACTGCAGCGTGAAGACTGGTTTCAGCTCGGGTCGGATCGTCACCCAGAGCGTTTTGATCGCCGATTCATAGGCGATTTCCACCTCTGGCAGAAATCCCGCCTTGTAACGAATGGCGTCGATCACCTCGCAGCTCTCGATGAGCGCAGAGCCGGCATGATCTCCATTCATCGTGAAGGACTCGAGCATGACGCAATCCCCGCAATATCGACATAGTCAGGGTAAACGAGCTTAACAAACTGTAAACGCATTCCGGCGGAAATGGTTAATTTCATTAATATTTCCGATTTACCTATCGTCATGGTTTCCCTCGGATGCGCGTCTGTCGCGTCCACCCGGCAAAAAACGGGCCTCGGAGCTCGGCCAAAGATCGTGCAATAAAATTGCGAGATTTGTTGATTAATGGGCTAAAAATGGTTTCGTTGCGGCTGTCTGCGAAACCTTCGGGCGCGTCCGATTCCAGCGAGCGCGCGGCTGTCCATGCGTTGTCACGGAACGGCACGGAACCGGCGCCGCCATGGCACAGCTGCGTCCCACGGCCCGCTTTGCGGCCGCGCTTGTCCGCGGCCGGCTGTCCGGCTAACCATGATGCCGCGAATTCGCCGCGTTCCCGCGTTCAAACACCGATGCCGAGTTGATGCCGTGACTCGCCAGACCGCCGACGACGAGAAGCAGGCGCGCCTTGCCGCCGCCCTTCGCGAGAACCTGAAGCGCCGCAAGGCGCAGGCTCGCGCTCGCCGTGTGGAGGAGGCGCAAGCGCATGAACCGGCGCCGCCAGCTCAGGCCGACACTCCGCGGACCTGATTTTCCCGATTTCCACGCGCCGCGGGCCCTTGACCCCGCCGGCCGAGCAGGACCTGACGATGGACAAGATCCGCATCACCGGCGGCCAGCGCCTCAATGGCGCCATCCCGATTTCCGGCGCCAAGAACGCCGCCCTGCCGCTCATGATCGCGAGCCTGCTGACGGACGAGACGCTGACGCTGACCAATGTCCCGCGTTTGTCCGATGTCACCGCCCTGTCGCGCATCCTCTCCAACCACGGCGTCGACCGCACCGTCGCCGGCAAGCGCATCGGCCAGTCGGCCGAGACCGGTCAGACGATCTCGCTGACCGCGCGCCAGATCGTCGACACCTGCGCGCCCTACGAGCTGGTCTCGACCATGCGGGCGAGCTTCTGGGTCATCGCGCCGATCCTGGCGCGCATGGGCGAGGCCAAGATTTCGCTGCCGGGCGGCTGCGCCATCGGCACCCGCCCGGTCGACCTGCTGCTGATGGCGCTGGAGAAGCTCGGCGCCGAGATCGTCATCGAGAACGGCTATGCGCTGGCGCGGGCGCCTAAGGGGCTGAAGGGCGGCGAGATCGTCTTCCCGAAGGTGACGGTCGGCGGCACGCATACCGCGCTGATGGGCGCCGTCCTCGCAGAGGGCACGACCGTGATCGAGAACGCGGCGCGTGAGCCCGAGGTCACCGATCTCGCGGCCTGCCTCGTCAAGATGGGCGCCAAGATCGAGGGGGCGGGGACCTCGCGGATCGTCGTCACCGGCGTCGCGCGCCTGGGTGGCGCTCACCATGCCGTCCTGCCTGACCGCATCGAGACCGGCACCTATGCCATGGCCGTCGCCATGACCGGTGGCGATGTCATGCTCGAGGGTGCCCGCGCCGACCTGCTCCAATCGGCGCTCGACGCGCTGGTGAGGGCCGGCGTCGATATCAGCGAGACGAACGAGGGCATCCGCGTGCGCCGCAACGGCCACGGCATCGATGCCGTCGATGTCGACACCGATCCCTTCCCCGGCTTCCCGACCGATCTGCAGGCGCAGTTCATGGCGCTGATGACCAAGGCCAAGGGCACCTCGCGCATCCGCGAAACCATCTTCGAGAACCGCTTTATGCATGTGCAGGAGCTCGCCCGCCTCGGTGCCAGGATCCGGCTCGACGGCGATGTCGCCCATGTCGAGGGCGTCCGGAAGCTGACCGGCGCGCCGGTGATGGCGACCGATCTGCGCGCCTCGGTCTCGCTCGTGATCGGCGGTCTCGCCGCCGAGGGCGACACCACGATCAACCGGGTCTATCACCTCGATCGCGGCTTCGAGGCGCTGGAGGCCAAGCTCGGCCGTTGCGGCGCCGTCGTCGAGCGCATCAGCAGCTGATTGCGGGCTCCCGATTTTAGGTTGTTGATTTTCTTGAGGCGGCTCGTCAGAACAATCTCATGTCTGACGATGCCGCCGAACCGCTGAAGCTCGTCGCGCTCGACGCCGACGACCTCGCCATTGTCTCCGCCCATCTTCAGGATGCGGTGCTGAAGACGGCAGATATCGTCTATCTGCCGTCCGAGAAGCGCTTCGCCCTCGCGGCGCGCCGCTTCGACTGGGAGGGCGCGGCGCATGGCAAGCGTCGCCGCCGGCTGGCCGCGCTGCATTTCGACCGCGTGCTCGCCGTCCGCAGCGCCAGGCTCGATCAGGCAGAGCCCGGCAAGGTGCTGAACCTGCTGGCGATCACCTTCGACCATAGCGCGGAGCCTGCCGGCGACGTGACGCTGCACTTCTCGGAAGGGGCCGCAATCCGGCTCTCCGTCGAATGCGTCGAGGCCCAGATGAAGGATCTCGGCCCGGTCTGGGAAGCGGTGGCGACGCCCGGCCATCCGGACACCTGAGCGCGCCGCTTTTCCTCCGGCGACAACTTTAATCGCCGCCACCCTTCGTCTAAAGAACGCGCGTCATCCCGGACAAGCGGCTTCGGCCGCGTCGGTCCGCCTGGGATGGCGGTTGCTGGTTCGGCTTTTTTCCCGGAAGCGCGGTCCGGTCTGCCAATAGCGAGGATATCCATGCCGATCAGGCTCGACGACCGCGATGCGCGCTTTGCCGAGGGCTTCGCGGCACTGCTTTCCGCCAAGCGCGAGGTCTCCGAGGAGGTCGATCGCGTTGCCGCCGACATCATCGCCGAGGTCCGCGCCAGGGGCGATGCGGCGCTGATCGCCTATACCAGCCGCTTCGATGCCCTCGATCTGGCGCCGCGGACGCTGCGTGTCAGCGAAGCCGAGATCGACGCCGCCGTCGCGGCCTGCTCGCCGGAGCTGCTGGAAGCGCTGGAAACGGCGCGTGCGCGCATCGAGACCTATCACCGCCGTCAGAAGCCCGAAGACTCCTGGGTGAAGGACGAGGCGGGCGTCGAGAGCGGCTGGCGCTGGAGCGCCATCGAGGCCGTCGGCCTCTATGTGCCGGGCGGCACGGCGAGCTACCCCTCCTCGGTGCTGATGAACGCGATCCCCGCCAAGGTCGCCGGCGTGCCGCGCATCGTCATGGTCGCGCCGACGCCGCGCGGCGAGACCAACCCGCTCGTCCTCGCAGCGGCCCGGCTCGCCGGCGTCGACGAGGTCTACCGCATCGGCGGCGCGCAGGCCGTCGCGGCGCTGGCCTATGGCACGGAAACGATCGCGCCCGTCGCCAAGATCGTCGGCCCCGGCAATGCCTATGTCGCGGCCGCCAAGCGCCGCGTCTTCGGCCAGGTCGGCATCGACATGATCGCCGGCCCCTCCGAAGTCCTTGTCATCGCCGACCGGACCGCCAATCCCGACTGGATCGCGGCCGATCTTCTGGCGCAGGCCGAGCACGACGTTTCCGCCCAGTCGATCCTGATGACCGACGATGCCGCGCTCGCCGCCGAGGTGGAGAAGGCCGTCGCGGCCCAGCTTGCGACGCTGCCGCGCGCCGGGATCGCCGGAAAGAGCTGGCAGGATTTCGGCGCGATCCTGCTCGTTGCCGATCTGGAGGCGGCCGTGCCGCTGGTCGACCGCCTCGCGCCGGAGCATCTCGAGATCATCACCGAACATCCCGAGCGTCTTGCCGGCCTCATCCGCAATGCCGGCGCGATCTTTCTCGGCGGTCATACGCCCGAGGCGATCGGCGATTATGTCGGCGGCCCCAACCATGTGCTGCCGACCGCCCGCTCGGCCCGCTTTTCATCCGGTCTCGGCGTCGGCGATTTCATGAAGCGCACCTCGCTGCTGAAATGCGGGCCGGAGGGGCTGCGCAGGCTCGCACCCGCCGCCACGCAATTGGCCGAAGCGGAGGGCTTGCAGGCGCATGGCCGTTCCGTGACGATCAGGCTCAATCTCTAGAGACGGATTCGGTCGGATTGAATCGGCCCGATCGGTGAATCCGTCTCTCGATGTTTGATAGAGAAAGCGTGATCCGATCAGATCGCGTTGCAATCTGACCGGCGCATTCTTTCGGCGCTGCCGAAAGGGCCGTGCCGTAACAGGAGGAGCGATGTCGGCCGTCCCGTCTTCGGAAAAGCAGTCCCTCGTCGGCGTCACCCTTGATGAATCCTCGCTCGGGCGCGGCTCGCCCGATCAGGAGCACGAGCGCGCCATCGCGATCTACGATCTGATCGAGCGCAACCGCTTCAACGTACCGGGTCATGAGGGCGGGCCCTACCTCGCCCATCTCGCGCTGGTCGAGCGCCGCCTCGTCTTCGACATCAAGGAGTCGGACGGGTCTGCGGTCGTCACGCACCATCTCTCGCTCAGCCCGTTCCGGCGCATCGTCAAGGACTACGAGCTGATCTGCGAGAGCTACTATGCCGCGATCCGCACCCAGACGCCCGAGCAGATCGAGGCGATCGACATGGGCCGCCGCGGCCTGCACGACGAGGCGGCGGCCATCCTCGTCGATCGGCTGTCGAACAAGGTGGAGATCGACTTCGATACCGCCCGGCGCCTGTTCACGCTGATCTATGCGCTGCACTGGAAAGGCTGACGCGCTTGGAGCAGAAAGCATTTTCGAGCGAAGTGGCTACCGGTTCGCCTGAAGAAAATGCGCCGAATGCATGGACCGCTCCGCGCAAGGTCCAGAGCGTGCTCTTCATGTGCGCGATGAACGCCGTGCGCTCGCCGATGGCGGAAGCCCTGGCCAAGCATTTCTTCGGCAAGTCGATCTACGTCCAGTCGGCCGGTGCGCGGAAGGGGGAGATCGACGGCTTCGCCCGGGAGGTTCTCGAAGAGATCGGCATCGATCTCAGCCGCCACAAGCCGAAATCGGTGGAGGAGCTGGAGGAATGGGAGGGGCTCAATTTCGACCTCATCGTGTCGCTCTCGCCGGAGGCTCACCACAGGGCTCTGGAGCTGACCCGGACGCTGGCGGCCGAGGTCGAATACTGGCCGACCATGGACCCCACCCTCGTCCAGGGCTCGCGCGAGCAGAAACTCGACGCCTATCGTGACCTGCGTGACGGATTGACCCGGCGCATCAAGGAGAGGCTCAGGAGCTGAGGGCGTTACCGCACCAGCACCGCCCCGCCGCAGCGCACGCCCGTCACCCAGCTATCGGCCTGGCCGAGCCCGATGCCGAGCGTGCCGAGAACGCCGTTGAGCAACTGGTCGAGCGGCGTCACGGCCTTGCCGACGATGCCGCTGACCAGCCCGTCGAGCCCGGGCAGGCCGATGCCCAGACCCAGCGCCTCGACCCGCAATTCGAGATCGCCGACGAGGCGGCCGAGCAGCGTCGCGACGAAATCCTGGGTCGAGGTCGTCTTCTTGTCGCCGCGCAGGATCTCGGCATAGCTGAAGGTGACCGGCGTGTCGGCCAGGTTCGTCATCGTCACATGGGCGCGGGCGCTGACCTTGGCGAGACCGGCGACGTTGACCAGCGTCGCGGCCGGCGGGTTGGGCGCGGTGCTGAAATTGTTGAACTCGGTCATCGAGACCTGGCCGATCCAGGCATCGACCAGCGCCGGCCTCACCCCCAGCGTCACGCGCGAGGTCGAGACGTCGCCGGGCGAGCACTGCACCGCGTTGAGCTTCGCGGTCGCGGCGGCGAGTTCCAGATAGACCGGCAGCCGCACGAGCGAGGCGGCGCCCGAGCCGATGAGGTCGACGGTCAGCAGCAGGCGGGTCTGCGCCGTATGGACACTCGATCCCGTCCGGCCGACCCGGACCATCGGGCTGCCGACCGGCCGCTCGCCGATGCCGAGCTTGAGGTTGATCGCGGCGATGCCCGGCAGGTTGAGCGCAAGTCCGACATCGATCTGCCGCTTGCCGTTGGCGATCTGCGCCACCGCCGAGACGATGTCGAGCGCCGAGACGGACGCTGCGAGCGGCTTCGGCCCCGAGGCCGGCCGGTCGCCGGCCGGGCCGAAGGAGACGAGCTGGGACAGGTCGACCGGCAGGCCGCTGGCGGCGACCGAGGCGAGCTTGCCCAGCGCGGCGGTGGCGGTGCCGCTGCGCGCGTCGTTGTCGCGCGAGGCGTCGACGATCGCGGAGAGCACGTCGCCGAGCCGCGCATTGGCCTTCAGCACGTCGTCATAGCTGGCCGCGGTGAGGTTGAGCCGCGTCGCCAGATGTTTCGAGAAATCGAAGAGATCGACCCGCGCCTTGATCAGCGCTTCATAGTCCATCACCGACAGCGAGACGCCGCCGCCGAGCAGGCTGCTCAGCAGACCGTTGAGCAAGCCGCCCTCGAGCTTGACGAGGCGCGAGCCGATCGCGAAGGAGGCCTGCGCATCCTGATAGGCGATGGCGCTGCTGCCGATCGGCACCTCGCCCGTATCGAGGCTCGCCTGGATCGGCGCCACCTTGGTGCCGGGCTCCGGCTTCGTCGTGGTGGAGGCGGCCAAGGCGCGCCCGAGCAGCAGCGGCGTCGTCATCCGCATGTCGATCCTGACGGCGTTCGCCGTGGCGGCCGGCCCCGACACGAAGCGGTCTTCGGCAGCCTTGGCCGGGTCGGGGGTATAGACGCCCGGCTGGATGGCCCGGATGTTGCCGTTCTGGAAGCCGTTCTGCGTCACGCTCGCCTGTGCGGCTGCCTGCGCCCGGGGGATGTCGCTCGCCGCGGCCAGCGCCGCGAGGTCGTTTGCGGTCTGCAGCCTGCGCTTTTCGTAGAAGAAGCTGCCGACATCCACCGCCATCGCCCCGAAGCCCAGCAGGGCGACCAGCGAGAAGGCGAAGAGGATGGCGGTGGCGCCGCGCTCGTCGCTTGCGAAATTCCGGAATTTGCGCATATCGAGGCCTCCCCAGCCCGAAATGACGAATTCAGTAGCCGCCGCGTTGCACCACCGCGCGGCGTTCGATCAGAGGGGGCGGCAGCGCTGCCAGCCGGCTGAGCTGGTCGTAGACCGTGCCGCTCATGTCGTAGCTGACCGCGATCTCGAAGCTTTGCTGCTGTGGCCCGGTCTGGCTTGTGCGGACCTTCACCTTCGACGGGTCGATGAAGGCATAGGCCTGGGCGTTGGCCGCGACGTAGTCCTTCGCGATCTGGGCCCTTTCGGTATCGCTCAGCCCCGCCACGGAAGAACGGGCCGCCTCGGCCGCGATCTGTTGAATACTGTGATAGATGCCGAAGACGTAGCCGTAGCCCATGATGCCGAAGAGCAGGATCAGCAGCACCGGCGCGACGAAGGCGAACTCGATGGCGCTCGTCCCGCCTTCGTCCCTTGTCAAACGTTCTAGCGAAGCAGCCATAGGAGAGCTCCAGCAAAGATCGCTCTCATAGGTTGTATTTTTCGCGTTTATGAACCCTTAACAGGCGGATTTAAGCGGGATTTTGCTTGGTGAAAGATTTTGAACTTAAGTAAAATTTTACCGGGTTGCCGTTGCGTGGAGCGTGTTGCTTGCGCCCGGAAATGCCACGCCCATGCCTGCCGTCTGTGCCGCGAAAATCCCCCCGGCCGACGGCCGCAGCCAGGAGCTCACGGCTCCAGCTGCGCTCCTGCTTGTCGCGCTCAGCGTGTTCGTCGGCATCGGCGTTTTCGCGAGCTTGCCCGGCGCTGATGGCCGCGACGAGCCCGTCGCCATCGTGTTCCCCTTCTGGATGGCGAGAGACGAAGCGCTGGCGCGCAGTTTCGAGGCGGGCGAGCGCGTGCTGCGAACGGGGCGGCTCGGCTCCATCGTGGTGACGGTTCCGGGCTCCCGCTCGGGAGAATTGCCGCGCGGTGCCTGGTTTTCATTGCGGCTGGCGGGGCTCGCAGGCTGTCTCGACAGTCAATCCTTAGCGGAAGAGCGGCAATGAACTGGTCTCTACGGCTCGTCCGGCGTCGCGTCGGCCTGTCGCTGATCGCATTGGCGCTGCTTCATGTGCCGCTGCTCATGCTCAGCTTCTGGATTCACGGCCAGTCCGGCCTCGCGCCGATCCTGATCATCGCGATCGCGGCCGCGATCCTGCCGGTTCTCTACCGTGTGGCGGGCATGGCGCTGGTGACGCAGCTGGCCATCGTGGTGGTTCTGATCGGGCAGGTGTCCGCACTGGTCTACAGCTTCGCCGGCCATCCGTGGCAGCCGGACATGCATATGTATTATTTCGCGGTGCTGGCGCTTCTGGCGGGCTTCTGCGACTGGCGGCCGATCATTCTGGGCGCGGCCCTGACCGCGCTGCACCATCTGGTTCTTCAATATGTCCTGCCGGCCGCCGTCTTCTATCAGGGCGGCAGCATTCTGCGGGTTCTCCTGCATGCGGTGATCGTGGTCATCGAAACCGCGTTCCTCGCGACCTTCGCGGTTTTCCTGCAGCGCCGGCTCCAGGAGAGCGAGGCGGGCCTCGCCCACGCGCAGGAAGTGGCCGAGCGCGAAAGGCGGGCGACGGAAAAGGAGAAGGCGCTGTCGGAGGAGATGGGGCGCCGGGCAGAGGCGCTGCAGGCGCTCGTCTCGCGCTTTCGCCACCAGATGGAGCAGGCCATGGCGATGCTCGATCACTCGGCCGAGAACATGAAGGTGAAGGCAAGTGCCCTGACGCAGACCTCCGACCGGGCGCGCGGACAGACCGCGCTGGTCGCCGACGCCGCGGCGGGCACGATGGGGAGCATCGACCAGCTTTCGGCCGCCAGCACCGAACTCGCGGCCTCGATCGCGGAGATCGGCCGCAATGCCGACGAATCCGCCAACGGCTCCAAATCCACGGCCGAGCTGGCGCGCCATGCCAGCCGCGAGATCCAGGATCTCGCCGGACGCAGCCAGGATGTCGGCGCGGTCGTCGAGATCATCCGCGGCATCGCCTCCCAGACCAGCATGCTGGCCCTGAACGCGACGATCGAGGCGGCGCGCGCCGGCGAGATGGGGCGCGGCTTCGCCGTGGTCGCCAGCGAGGTCAAGACGCTCTCCGCCCAGACCGCGAAGGCGACCGACGAGGTATCGGCCCATATCGGGGCGATGCAGGATGCGACCCAGCGCTCGCTCCGGGCGATCCGCGAGATCGTCGAGGCCGTCGGCGAGGTCGAGAGCGTTGCCAATGCGATCGCCCTGTCGGTGGACGAGCAGAGCCGGGCGACCTCCGAGATCGCCTATCAGGTGCGCCTGTCCTTCGAGGGCGCGCAGCGCAGCGCCGACATCGCGGGTGGCTTCGAGGCCATGACGGTCGAGACGCATGGCGCGGCCGAGAATCTGCAGGAGACGGCCGCCGGTCTCGCGCGGCAGGCCCAGACCATCCGGCAGGATGTCGCGGTCTTCTGCAACAACGTCGCCGCCGCCTGATCCCTACCAGTGACGGCCGGGTCCGACCGGCCCGATCCCGAGCCAGATTCCGAGGCTGGCGGCGATGTCGGCGAAGCTCTCGCGCCGCCCGAGCGGCGTGCGCGGGATACCGGGGCCGAAGGCGAGGATCGGCACATGCTCGCGGGTATGATCCGTGCCGGGCCAGGTCGGATCATTGCCATGGTCGGCGGTGATCACGGCGATGTCGCCAGGGCGCAGCGCCGCTTCCAGATGGGGCACCAGCCGGTCGAAGGCTTCCAGCGCGGCGGCATAGCCGGGCACGTCGCGGCGATGGCCGAACTCGGTGTCGAAATCGACGAGGTTGACGAAGCAGAAGCCGCCATCGGGCAGCCCGTCCCAGGCTTCGAGCGCCGCCTCGACCATCGCGGCGTTGCCGAAGGGCTTGATCTCCACGCCGGTTGCGCGGTGGGCGAAGATGTCGCCGATCTTGCCGACGGTGACGATGGGCCGCGCCAGCGCCGCGAGCCGGTCGAGGATCGTCTCCTGCGGCGGCGGGATGGCGAAGTCCTTGCGGTTTCCGGTGCGGGTGAAGCCCTCTTCCGGCGAACCGGTGAAGGGCCGGGCGATGACGCGGCCGATCCTGAGCGGATCGACCAGCGTGCGGACCGTCCTGCAAAGCGCGTAGAGCCGGTCGAGACCGAAATGCTCCTCATGCGCCGCGATCTGCAGCACGGAGTCGACCGAGGTGTAGCAGATCGGCTTGCCCGTCCGGATATGCTCTGCCGCGAGCTCATCGATGATCGCGACGCCGGAGGCATGCCTGTTGCCGAGGATGCCGGGCAGGGAGCCTTCCTTGACGATTCCAGCGACCAGTTCGGCCGGGAAGGAGTTCTCCAGCGCGGTGAAATAGCCCCAGCGGAAGCTCACCGGGCAGCCGGCGATCTCCCAATGGCCGGAGGGGGTGTCCTTGCCCTGGCTGACCTCGACGCCGTAGCCCCAGCGCCCTTGCGGCTGGGCCGGCTTGGCGACGCCGGCGAGCGGGCGGCCCGTCGAGGCCTCGCAGGCATGGGCGAGGCCGAGGCGGAACAGGTTCGGCAGGTTCAGCGGCCCGCTGCGCAGCCCCTCCCGGTCGCCGCGCCCTTCCGCGCAGGCCTGCGCGATATGGCCGAGCGTGTCGGAGCCCGCATCGCCATAGGCGCCCGCGTCCTCGGCTGCGCCGCAGCCGACCGAATCCAGCACGATGAGCAGCGCGCGCGCCATGCTCACTCCCTGACGGCGTCGCCGCCGGCCGGCTCGAGATTGAGCGCGGCGGCGAGCAGCGCCTGCGTATAGGCCTCGCGCGGCCGGGCGAAGACCTCCTCGGCCGGGCCCTCCTCGACGACCTTGCCGTTCTGCATCACGACGAGCCGGTGCGAGAGCGCCCTGACCACCTTGAGATCATGGCTGATGAAAAGATAGCCCAGCTTGCGCTTCGCCTGCAGCCCGCGCAGCAGATCGACGATCTGCGCCTGCACGGACATGTCGAGCGCCGAGGTCGGCTCGTCCAGCACCACGAATTTGGGATCGAGCGCCATGGCCCGCGCAATCGCGATGCGCTGGCGCTGGCCGCCGGAGAACTCGTGTGGGTAGCGATCCATCGCCGCCGGATCCAAGCCCACATCGGCGAGCGCCTGCGCCACGATCTCGCGGCGCTGGGCATAGGAGAGGCCCTGCTGCTGCACGCCGAGCCCTTCGGCGACGATCTCGGCCACGGACATGCGCGGCGAGAGCGAGCCATAGGGGTCCTGGAAGACCACCTGCAGGTCCTTGCGCTTGGGGCGAACCTGCTTGCTCGACAGCCCGTCGATGCGGTCGCCGAGGAAGACGATCGGCCCCTCGGAGGAGATGAGCCTGAGGATCGCGAGCCCGAGCGTGGTCTTGCCCGAGCCGGACTCGCCGACGACGCCGAGCGTCTCGCCCTCGCGCACCTTCACGGAAATGCCGTCGACCGCCTTCACATGACCGGTGACGCGGCGCAGGAAGCCCGACTTGATCGGGAACCAGATCTTCATCGGCCCGGCTTCGAGCAGCGTTGCCGCGTCGGGTGCGATCGGTTCGGGCCGCCCCTTCGGCTCGGCCGCCAGCAGGCGCTTCGTATAGGCGTGCTGCGGGTTGGCGAAGATCTCCGCGACCGGACCTTCCTCGACGACCTTGCCCTTCAGCATCACCACGACGCGGTCGGCGATGCGCCTGACGATGCCGAGATCATGGGTGATGAACAGCATGGCCATGCCGAGCCGGCCCTGGAGCTCCTTGAGCAGCTTCAGGATCTGCGCCTGCACGGTGACGTCGAGCGCGGTGGTCGGCTCGTCGGCGATCAGCAGATCGGGCTCGTTGGCGAGCGCCATGGCGATCATCACGCGCTGGCGCTGCCCGCCGGAGAGCTGGTGGGGATAGGCGCCGAGCCGGCTTTCCGCATCGCGGATTCCGACGAGGCTCAGCAGTTCGAGCGTGCGGGCGCGCGCCTTCTCGCCGCGCAGGCCCTTATGCAGTTCGAGGATCTCGCCGATCTGCTTCTCGATGCTGTGCAGCGGATTGAGCGAGGTCATCGGCTCCTGGAACACCATGGTGATGTCGTTGCCGCGCACCTTGCGCATCGCGTCCTCGTCGGCCGCGATCAGGTCCTGCCCCTTGAACAGCACCTTGCCGGAAGGGTGATGCGCCGCCGGATAGTTCAGGAGCTTCAGGATCGACAGCGCCGAGACCGACTTGCCCGAGCCGGATTCGCCGACGATCGCCAGCGTCTCGCCCTTGGAGACCTGGAAGGAGACATGGTCGACCGCGAGCGTGTCCCTGCCGCCCTGGCGGAAGGCGACGGAGAGCTCTTCGACGGAGAGGAGAGGGGCCGTCATGCGAAGGTCTTCCGCGGGTCGAAGGCGTCGCGGACCGCTTCGCCGATGAAGATCAGCAGCGACAGCATCAGCGCGATCACGGCGAAGCCGGACAAGCCCAGCCAGGGCGCCTGGAGATTGGCCTTGCCCTGCGCCAGCAACTCACCGAGCGAGGGCGAGCCCGGCGGCAGGCCGAAGCCGAGGAAGTCGAGCGAGGTCAGCGTCGTGATCGAGCCGTTCAGGATGAAGGGCAGGAAGGTCAGCGTCGCCACCATCGCGTTGGGCAGGAGGTGGCGGATCATGATCGTGCGGTTGGACAAGCCCAGTGCCCGCGCCGCCCTGACATATTCGAAGTTGCGCGCCCGCAGGAATTCGGCGCGGACGACGCCGACCAGCGAAACCCAGGAGAACAGCAGGAGGATGCCGAGCAGCACGAAGAAGCCCGGCGTGATGATCGCTGCCACGATGATCAGCAGATAGAGCGCCGGTATCGAGGTCCAGATCTCGATCAGCCTCTGGAAGATCAGATCCGTCCAGCCGCCGAAATAGCCTTGCACCGCGCCGGCCGCGATGCCGATCACCGAGGAGAAGGCGCAGAGGATCAGTCCGAACAGCACGGAGATGCGGAAGCCGTAGATCAATCGCGCAACGACATCGCGGCCCTGGTCGTCGGTGCCGAGCCAGTTCCATTCGAGGTCGCGGCAGGTCGCCCCGCCATTGCGCTCCGCGATCGGCTTGCATTGCTCGTCCTTGAGCAGCCAGGTCGGCGGGGCCGGGGCAGGGACGGGCAGGTCGAGATTGTTGGTGTTGTAGCTGTAGCGGATCGGCGGCCAGATCGCGAAGCCATGCGCCGCGATCTCCTTGGCGATCACCGGATCGCGATAATCCGTCGTGGCGAGGAAGCCGCCGAATTTCTCCTCGGGATAGGTCACCGCGACCGGGAACAGCCACTCGCCCTTGTAGCGGACGAGCAACGGCCGGTCATTGGCGATGAATTCGGCGAAGAGTGACAACACGAACAGCGCCAGGAACAGCCAGAACGACCACCAGCCACGCTTGTTGGCCTTGAAATTGTTGAGCCGGCGCCGGTTGATCGGCGTCAGCTTGAGCCAGCCTTCATTCGCCTCGACCGGCGCGAGCGGCGCGTCGCTGCGGAGAGAGGGCGGCGGGACATCGAGCAGCGTGTCACTCATCCCTAGCTCTCCCGCGTCTCGAAATCGATGCGGGGGTCGACCCAGCTATAGGTCAGGTCGGTGATGAGATGCACGACGAGGCCGATCAGCGAGAAGATGTAGAGATTGGCGAAGACAACCGGATAGTCGCGGTTGACGATGGCTTCAAACGAGAGAAGCCCGAGCCCGTCGAGCGAGAAGATCGTCTCGATCAGCAGCGAGCCGGCGAAGAGCGCGCTGACGAAGGCGCCCGGAAAGCCCGCGATGACGATCAGCATCGCATTGCGGAAGACGTGGCCGTAGAGCACGCCGCGCTCGGTCAGGCCCTTCATCCGCGCGGTCAGGACGTATTGCTTCCTGATCTCGTCGAGGAAGGAGTTCTTGGTCAGAAGCGTCGAGGTCGCGAAGGCGCCGAGCGCCATCGCCGTCACCGGCAGGCAGATATGCCAGAGATAGTCCTTCACCTTGCCGATCAGGGAGAGGTCGCTCCAGTTGTCGGAGGTCAGCCCGCGGAGCGGGAAGATCTGCCAGAAGGAGCCGCCGGCGAAGAGCACGATCAGCAGGATCGCGAAGAGGAAGCTCGGGATCGCATAGCCGACGATGACGACCGCGCTCGTCCAGGTGTCGAAGCGCGAGCCCTCCTTCACCGCCTTGCGGATGCCGAGGGGGATCGAGATCATGTAGGAGAGCAGCGTCATCCACAGGCCGAGCGAGATCGAGACCGGCAGCTTCTCCTTGATGAGCTGGAGCACCGGCGCGCCCCGGAAGTATGAGCGGCCGAAATCGAAGCGGGCATAGTCGGTCAGCATCTTCCAGAAGCGTTCGGGCGCCGGCTTGTCGAAGCCGAACTGCTTCTCCAGCTCCTTGATGAAGGCGGGGTCGAGGCCCTGCGCGCCGCGATAGGCTGATGCCTCGCCGCCATGGGCGCCGGCATCGCCGCCCTGGCCGCCGCCGACGCGGTCGGCCGCGCCGCTATTGGGGTTCTGGAGCTGCGAGATCACGCGCTCGACCGGTCCGCCCGGCGCGAACTGTACAATGGTAAAAGCGACCAGCAGGATGCCGAACAGGGTCGGCACCATCAGGGCGAGACGCCGGGCGATATAGCTCAGCATTCGCTCACTGCGCCTTTCCGGGCTGGCCGATGGTTCCCAGATGCGTGTGGTTGAACGCGCTCGAATATTTCAAGCCGTAGCCGAGTGCCCTGTCGAGGGTGATGTGAGCTGCCCAGATCAAAGCGAGGGCGAGCGCGAGGGAGGCTTGGACACCCCAACCGATGACCGCGAGAAGGACCGGCCAGAGCAGCGTGTGCCCGGCATTGTAGAGCACCGCGCCGAAACGCGGTCCGGCGAGATAGCCCAGCATTGTCAGATCGGGCGCCAGGATCAGGCTGCCGAACAGCCACCATGAGGCCCCCGACTTGTGAAACAGCCAGATGCAGAGCAGGCCGAGCGCGAGCCCTTCCAACCGCAGCAGCAGGCGCGGCGCGCCTTGAACCTGGCCGACGGAGAACGGTGCGGTCATCACGCCTTCCCGATCCGCTTGGCCTTCTCGGCGTCGTACCACCAGGTTCCCGGAGCGCCGGAGCTGAATTTCGGCTTGGTCTGCGGCCGGTCGAACATATCCCAATGGGCGAGCCAGACCTCGTCGTTCCACCACATCGGGATCCAGTAGCGGCCGGCGCGAAGCAGCCGGTCGAGGCATTTCGCGGCGGTGACGGCGTCGGCATAGCTATGCGCCTGGCCGATCTTCTCGATCATCGCATCGACCGCCGGGTCGCTGATGCCGTTCTGGTTGCGCGAGCCGCGCGTCTTGGCCGCTTCCGAGCCATAAACGATGCGCAGCGTGTCACTCGGAATGGCGCTGCCGCTGAGCGCGCGGGTGATGATGTCGAAATCGAACTCGTCGAGGCGGCGCTGATACTGGGCCGGGTCGACGAAGCGCGAGGTGGCATTGATGCCGAGCCGCTTGAGATTCGCCTGGAAGGGCTGGGTATGCGGCTGCAGCGCCGGGTTCGAATCGAGGAACTCGATCTCGAAGGGCTGCCCGTTCGGCAGCTTGAGCACATTGCCGTCGCGCTTGCAGCCGGCGGCGCGCAGCATCTCGTCGGCCTTGCGCAGCAGGTTGCGGTCGCTGCCCGAGCCGTCCGAGACCGGCGGCAGCCAGGGCTCGCCGAAGACTTCGTCCGGCACCTTGCCGCGCCAGGGCTCGAGCAGCGCGAGCTCCGCGGGCGAGGGCTTGCCGACGGCCTTCGAATCCGAGTTCTCGAAATAGGAGGTCAGCCGCTCGTAGAAGCCGAACATGATGTTCTTGCGCGTCCACTCGAAGTCGAATGCGAGGCCCAGCGCTTCGCGGACGCGCGGATCGGCGAATTTCTCGCGGCGCAGATTATAGATCCAGCCTTGCGAGGCCACCGGTTCCGTCCGCGGCAGGGACTCCTTCCTGACCTTGCCCTCCTTCAGCGCCGGGAAGTCGTATCCGGTCGCCCAGATGCGTGAGGTGAACTCCTCCTGGAAGGTGATGACGCCGCTCTTGAAGCCCTCGAACGCCACCTGCCGGTCGCGGAAATATTCCCAGCGCACCCGGTCGAAATTATTGGTGCCGACATTCACCGGCAGATCCTTGCCCCAGTAATCCGGCAGGCGCTCGAACTCGATGAAGCGGCCTTGCTCGAAGCGCCCGACCTTGTAGGGGCCGGAACCGAGCGGCGCTTCCAGCGTCGCGGCGGTGAAATCCCGCGTCGACCAGTATTTTTCGGAGAAGACCGGCAGGCTTGCGACGACCAGATGCAGGTCGCGGCTGCGCTTCGGCGACAACTGCACGATGGCGATGTCGTCACCCTCGGCGCTGGCCGAGACCATCTCGTTCAGCGTCAGCCGGTATGAGGGGTGGCCCTTCTCCTTGAGGATGTTGAGCGAGAAGGCGACATCCTTCGCCGTGACGCGCGAACCGTCCTGGAATTTCGCCTCGGGCCTGAGGCGGAAGCGATAGGTCAGCCTGTCGACGGAGACCGCGACGCTCTTGGCCAGGAGTCCATAGAGCGAGCCCGGCTCGTCGCCCGAACCGGCCATCAGGCTGTCGAAGCAGGCATCCATGCCGGCCGCACCGTCGCCCTGCAGCACGAAGGTGTTGAGCGTGTTGAAGGTGTCGAAGCTCTGGTTGCCGCCGGCCTGCTTGATCTGCAGGGTCAGCGTGCCGCCTTTCGGCGCCTGCGGGTTCACATAGGGGAAATGTGGGAAATCCGGCGGCAGGCCGAGCTCGCCGAAGGTCGAGAGCCCGTGCGATTCGGCTTCCTGTGCGAGCACCGTCCCGGACAGTTCCGGCAAAGCGGCCGTTGCCGCCATGACGCCTCCGGCTTCGAGCAGCCTGCGGCGTGTGATGCGCATCGCCATCGTCTCGCGTCTCCTTCTCCGATTCGCCTGTTCCTTGTCGCCCGTAGGCGCCGGAACGGCAATGGCGGTGATTATCGCCATGGTGAAGGCGGGAGCAGGGCACCGCAAGCAAAAGCCGGGCGTTAAGCCCGGCTCGGAAGGGTCAGCGAGAGGTGAGATCGAAACCGATCACTTCAACGTGCTGAGATAGGCGATCACGTCGGCGCGGGTCTGGGGATTGCTGATGCCGGCGAAGGACATCGCGGTGCCCGCGACATAGGCCTTCGGGTTCTTCAGGAAGTGGTCGAGCCCGTCGGCATCCCAGGTCTTGTCGTTGCGGCCTTTCATCGCAGCCGAGTAGCCGAAGCCCTCGACGGTGCCCTCGTTGCGGCCGACGACGCCGAAGAGATGCGGGCCGACCTTGTTGGGGCCGCCCTTCTCGAAGGTGTGGCAGGCCTTGCAGGCGGCGGTCGCCTTCTCGCCCTTGGCCGGGTCGGCCTTGGCGAGGCGGTCGGCGATCGGCGGATCTTCCACGGCCGCGGGAGCGGCGCCGCCGGCGGAGGCCGGCTCGGCGGTGGGAAGGTCGTAGCCCGGCACGGCCGGCTTATGCGGCGTGAAGGCGATTCCGGCGACCATCTGGAGACCCATCACCGCGAGGAGCGTGGACAGAACCGCGCCGGCGATCTTGTTGGCTTCGATATTCATCGTATCCGAACCCTGGACCCTCCGCGGCCGAGGCGCGGGAGACGAGATAGAGCCTTAGCCGAAGTCTTCAACGCCTCCAGCCTCGGATGCTGCTTAACCGCTTTGCGCGCCCGATTGCAACTCGTATAAGCGCGCTTCGTTTTGAGACCTTTCGACGCTGCTTCCCGTCCCGAAGCGGCATCCCAGCCGGACCCGCCGCCGATCATGCCGAATCCGCTGATTCTGATCCCCGCCCGCATGCAGTCGACCCGCCTGCCGGGTAAGCCGCTCGCCGACATCCATGGCGAGCCGATGATCGTGCATGTCTGGCGCCGTGCGATGGAGACGGGGCTCGGACCCGTCGTGGTCGCCACCGACACGCCCGAGATCGTCGCGGCTGTGGAAAAAGCGGGCGGCCGCGCCGCCCTGACGCGCTCCGATCATCCCTCCGGCTCCGACCGCATCAAGGAGGCCGCCGACATCGTCGATCCGCAGGGCCGCCATGACGTCATCGTCAACGTCCAGGGCGACCTGCCGACCATCGACCCGCACGTGATCATCGCCTCGGTGGCGCCGCTGGAGGATCCCGCGGTCGACATCGTTACGCTGGCCGCCGTGATCACGCGCGAGGAGGAGAAGACCGAGTCCAGCGTGGTCAAGGCGATCGGCAGCGAGATCGGCCCCGGCCGGATGCGGGCGCTCTATTTCACCCGCGTCACCGCGCCGGGCGGGGAGGGGCCGCTCTATCATCATATCGGCCTCTACACCTATCGCCGCAGCGCGCTCGACCGCTTCGTCTCGCTGCCGCCTTCACCGCTGGAGAAGCGCGAGCGCCTCGAGCAGTTGCGCGCGGTCGAGGACGGCATGCGCATCGACATCATCGTCGTCGACGATGTGCCGCTCGGCGTCGACACGCCCCATGATCTCGATCGCGCCCGCGCGATCCTGAAGTCCCGCTAAAGCCGTTCCAGCGAAGCCGCATCGCGGCTTCGCTGGAACGGCGAAGACAAGAAGCTGAGGAGCCTGAGAGACCCCATGTCCTTCGTCGTGTCCTATCAGGGTGAGCCCGGAGCCTTCTCCTCTCAGGCGGCTCTCCAGGTGTTTCCGGATTGCGAACTCCTGCCCTGTCCCACCTTCGAGGACGCGCTCTCAGCCGTCAGCGACGGCAAGGCCCGCTACGGCATGATCCCGATCGACAATTCGATCGCCGGCCGCGTCGCCGACATCCATCATCTGCTGCCGCGCTCGGGCCTGCACATCATCGGCGAGCATTTCCTGCCGATCCGCTTCCATCTGATGGGCGTCGAGGGCGCGACGCTGGCGACGGTCAAGGTGGTGCAGAGCCATATCCATGCGCTCGGCCAGTGCCGCAAGATTATCCGCAAGCTCGGCCTCAAGGCCGAGGTCGCGGCTGATACGGCCGGTTCCGCCCGGCAGGTGGCCGAGACCGGCGACGTGACGCGCGCCGCCATCGCCCCGCGCATCGCGGCGGAGGTCTACGGCCTCAACATCCTGATGGAGGACATCGAGGACGAGAAGCACAACACCACCCGCTTCGTCGTGCTCTCCAAATATCCGGAATATGCCCGCCAGGGCGCGGGGAAGACCGTGACGACGCTGATGTTCCGCGTCCGCAACATCCCGGCCGCGCTCTACAAGGCGATGGGCGGCTTCGCCACCAACGGCATCAACATGACCAAGCTCGAGAGCTACATGGTCGACGGCCTGTTCGCCGCCACGATGTTCTACGCCGATGTCGAGGGCCACCCGGACGACCCGGCGCTGCGGCGTGCGCTCGATGAACTCTCCTACTTCTCCAAGGAGATGAAGATCATGGGCGTCTATCCGGCGAGCGATTTCCGCTCGACCATCGAAGAGCCGGCGGAGTAGCGGCCGCGTGGCAGCGGATCGGTTGCTGTCGCCACGCGGCGATTGATCCGCGTCTCCGAAGCGATACCGTCAGGTGGCGGCGCATTTGGAGGCGAGCATGGCAGATGAGCGATCGGCAACCGCCGAGGTGCAGCGGATTGCGAAGCTGCGGGCTTTCTTCGCGCGCTACGTGGCGTATACGGGCGCCGTTCGCGATCCGCGCATCGAAGCCGCCTTCGCATCCGTGCCCCGCGAGCCCTTTGCCGGGCCGGGGCCGTGGTTCATCCGCGTCGCCAGCCCGTGGAGGCGGGGTCCCGAGCGCTCCGGCTATATCGAGACGCCGGATGCCGATCCCGCCTTTCTTTATCAGGATGTCCTGATCGCGCTCGATCCGGCGCGGGGTATCAATATCGGCGAGCCCAGCCTGCATGCGCGCTGCCTCGACTGCGTCGGCGTCCTGCCGGGCGAAACCGTCCTGCAGATCGGTGCGGGGAGCGGCTATTACACGGCGATCCTCGCCACGCTCGCTGGCCCCGAAGGTCGGGTCTACGCCTACGAGATCGACCCCGCGCTGGCCGAGAGGGCGACGAGCAATCTCGGCCCTTGGCCGCAGGCGAAGGTGATGGCCCGATCCGGGACGACCGATCCCCTCCCGAAGGCCGACATCGTCTATGTGAATGCCGGGATCAGCCACCCCAGTGTCAACTGGCTCGAAGCCTTGCACCCGGGCGGCCGGTTGCTGTTCCCGCTACAGGCCGAGACGACGCGCGGTGGAATGCTTCTCGTGGAGAAACCACAGGATGATGGATCGTCCTGGCCTGCTCGCTTCATCTCGCGGGCGAGTTTCATCGCATGCCAGACCGAGCAGAACGCCGAGCTCGGCCGCGATCTGGTGGCCGCCTTCCAGCGGGGCGATATCGAGAGCGTGCAGTCGATCCGCTTCGATGGAGAGCCCGACGACAGTTGCTGGCTCGAAGCAGGGAGCTGGTGGCTCTCGACCGCTCCGCCCTGAATGCAGCGGCGGAAAAACCAGGCGGAAACAACCGCCTCAGGCCGCCCTGACCAAACTCGCCGGCGCGCCCTTGCCGCGCACCTCTGCCTCCTCGAATTCCGCCTCGGCAATCGCCCGCCCCAGCGCCGCATGCAGCGCCTTCGCGGTCTCGAGCGTCAATTCGACGCCGGCCCGCGCGCCGACATCGAGCGAAGCGTTGATGAAGTCCAGCGTGACGACATCCGCCAGCGGCGCGTGGCGGGCATGGTCATAGGCGACGACGGCCTGGGTCAGCGAAAACCAGTCATCGCCGCGCTTGGCCATGCCCTCGACCGGGACGATCTCGACAATCGACGTGCACATGATGGGCCTCCGATAGGAGCATTTTCGAGCGAAGTGGATACCGGTTCGCGTGAAGAAAATGCGAAAAACAAAAAGGTAAGATATTCCCGCGTTTTCGGAGAAACGCGGGAATATCTTACGACAGATGCTTTCCGAAGAACGCGAAGATCTTGCCCCAGGCGTCCATCGCCTGCTCGGGCCGGTAGATCGGGCGATTCCAGTAGAAGAAGCCGTGGCCGGCGCCGTCATAGCGGTGGAACTCGTAAGCCTTGCCGTGCTTCTTCAGCTCCGCCTCGTGCTGGTTCACCTGCTCTGGGCTCGGCGCGCGGTCCTCGTTGCCGAAGATGCCGATGAGCGGGCAGGACAAGCCCTCGGTCAGCGTGATCGGCGAGACCGGCGTCTTGGCGTTGAGATCCTCCGGCGCCATCACGACACGCCCGCCCCAGAGCTCCGCGCAGGCGTCGACGTCGTGCTTCTGGCAGGCATAGAGGAAAGCGTGCCGGCCGCCCGAGCAGGAGCCGAAGAGACCGACCTTGCCGTTGTGCTCCTTGAGCGCCCGCACCCATTTCACTGCGCCCTCGGTGTCGCCGATGACCTGCGCGTCGGGAACGCCGCCCTCGGCACGCACCCTGGCCGCGACATCGTCCGGATTGCCGGCGCCGGCCCGCTCGTAGAGATTGGCACAGATCGCGATGTAGCCGTGATGCGCGAAGCGCCGCGTCGTCTCGATATAGATTTCGCTCCAGCCCGGCAGATGATGGATCAGCACCACGGCCGGAAAGGGTCCCGGCCCCTCGGGCTTCGCGACATAGGCGGTGATCGGATCGCCCTTGTCTCCGCCGATGGTGATGTTCGTGCAGGTCATGCCCCGGTAGAATGACATCGGTGATCCTCCAGCAGTTCCGATCGGCACAGGAAACGCGGTCTTCAAGCCATCTTCATGACGCCGCCATGCGTCTCACCAGGGGCGCGGCTCCATCGTCGAGACATGGGCGGAGACGACCTTCCAGCCCAGATCGGGAAAGCGCACCCAGCTCTGGCTCTGGCGCCCGATGACGTCGCGGCCCCGGACCTTGAACTCCAGGTTCACGGTGGCGAGGTCGCGGCCGAGCGTCAGGATTTCCAGCCTGATCCGCTTCTCCTTGATGCCCGGTCCCGGCGGGCGGGCGACGCGGTGCGCGTGGATCTCGGAAAAGCCATAGCCGTTCTCGCCGAGAGCGTAGCGGATGGTGTGCGGGCTGTCCCAGAAGGTCGCGTCGAGAATGTCCACGTTCTTATCGATCAGCGCCTGTTCATAGGCCTCGAAGAGCGCGCTGATCTCGGCGACCACGTCGGGCAGGTTCGGGGTCAGGTCGGTCACGCCGCATTCTCCATGGCTTTGGCGACGGCGATCAGGCTGGCATCGCTGTCGCGCGCGCCGATGATGGACAGGCCGACAGGCGCCCCGTCGACGGTGGCACCCGGCAGGCTGACCTGCGGATGGCCCGCCAGGCCGCCTTGTGCGCAGAGGCAGGTGATGCGGTCGCGCAGCGGTTGAAGCTCCGGCAGGGACAGGCCGCGCAACGGCGCGGGGAACGGCGTCGTCGGCAGGCAGAGGATCGTTCCGGCCGGCAGGAGATAGCGCAGCCGCGCCCGCGCCTCCTCGCGCATCAGCGCGGCCCAGTTGCGCTCGCTCGCCGGAATCTGCGAGCCGGCGATCAGTCCGGCGGCGACGCTGAAGGCCATGCGCGGATTGTGCTGCTCTATCCAGGGCTTGAAGGTCTGCCAGGCTTCGGCCGGTTGCAAGCTGCGCTGGGCCCGCGCCCAGACCGAGAGCCCCTGCGGCGCCATGATCTCTTCACGCGGCGGCGAACCGACGATCCGCGCCAGCCGCTCGACCATGGGCTGCAAGGCGGCGGCGACCTCCGGGTCGGCGAAGCCGAAGGCGTCCACGGCGATGAGGAGCTTCGTCGGCAAACGACCTGGTTCCTCGCCCAGCATCACTTTGCCGACGCGCGCGAAGGTCGCCGCGTCGCGTGCGAACCATCCGGCGGTGTCGGAGCTCGGCGCCTGCGGCATCAGCCCGGCGAGGTCGAGCCGGCCATGCGTCGGCCGGATGCCGTAGAGGCCGCAGAAGCTCGCCGGCACGCGCATCGAGCCGCCCGTATCGGTTCCGAGAGCGGTATCGCACAGGCCGGCGGCGACGGCGGCGGCCGAGCCGGAGGAGGAGCCGCCCGGCACGCGCTCGGGTGCGGCGCTGTTGAGCGGCGTCCCGTCGAAGGCGCTCTCGCCGAGGATGCCGAGCGACACCTCGTCGGTGATCGTCTTGCCGACCAGTTCGGCGCCGGCGTCGAGCAGCCTCTGCACGGCCCAGGCATGGCGTTCGGGCACGGGGTTGGCCCGGGCCCAGTCGTGATTGCCGCCGCCGGTCGGTATCCCCGCGACATCGAACAGATCCTTGGCCGCGAAGGTCAGGCCCGAGAGCGGCAGGCCCGGCTTGCCGGGAATCCGGGCTCGCGGGCCCGGTACGAAGGCGTTGACGGGGTCCGTCGACATCAAGGCTCCGAAAAGGCTGTTCGTTCGTCGCGACGCTAGGCCCTAGACCCGCTCGCCCTCCAGGGCCCAGGCCCGGAGCAGCGTGTTGGCGATGGCGATATGCTGCGGGCAGGCGAGGCCGTTCGGATGGGTGCCGTTCAGCATCTGCAGCACCTCCTCGCGCGGGAACCAGCGGCCTTCCTCGAGCTCGGTCATGTCGAGGGTGATCTCGTCGCCCAACGCCTCGGCGATGCAGCCGAGCATGATCGAGGACGGGAAGGGCCAGGGCTGCGAGGCGAGGTAGCGGACCGGGCCGACCCTTAGTCCCGCTTCCTCCCAGCTCTCGCGGCGCACCGCGTCTTCCATCGTTTCGCCCGGCTCGACGAAGCCCGCGATGCAGGAATACATGCCCGGCGCGAAGCGCGCCTGACGTGCCAGCAGGCATTTGTCGCCACGCGTCACCAGCATGATCACGACCGGGTCGGTGCGCGGGAAATGCATCGCCCCGCAGACGCTGCATTCGCGCCGCCAGCCGGACGCCGCCGCCTTGGTTGGCCCGCCGCACTGCGCGCAGAAGCGGTGGCGCGCATGCCAGTCGAGCACGGCCTTGGCCTCGCCGAGCGGCCCGACCTCGTCCTCGGGAACGAGCCGCTTTAACGCGACCGAGCGCAGATCCGTCACGACGAGCTCGGGGCGCTCCTTCAGGGTCTCGGCCAGGGCCCGATCAAGCAGCCGCCCGAAGCGCGGCGAGCCGTCCTCGGCCATGCCGAGGAAGATCTCCTCCTGCGCCGGGCCGAGCATTTCGGTCTCGCCATGGCTGAACCAGACCGAGAGCGTCTCGCCCTCGATTCGGTTGAGGATCGGCGTCTCGCCCGCCACGGCGGCGATCAGCGTGTCCGAACGGTGGCGCAGCGCGGTCACCGCATCCGGCTTGTTCCGCAAATCCTCGCGCCGGTCGAGCCGGTTGACCGCGAAGCCGGTGAGAGAGGAGCGTTCGCGGCGGAGGGGCGTGTCGTTCATGGGTCCGTCCTAGACCCGCGACACCCTGCCGCGCAAGCGTCTCTCACGCCTCTCCGCGACCGCGCAAAAGATGGATGATCCCGGAGAAATCCGTGCCGCCTTCGCCCCAGGCATTGTGCAGGCCGAAGAGCTGCGCCGCCGCCGCGCCCAGCGGGGTCGAAGCGCCCACCGCCTGTGCCGCTTCCTGCGACAATTTCAGGTCTTTCAGCATCAGCGCCGAGGCGAAGCCGGGCTTGTAGTCGTTGTTGGCGGGCGAGGTCGGCACCGGCCCCGGCACCGGACAATAGGTCGTGAGCGACCAGCACTGGCCGGACGAGGTCGAGGCGACGTCGAACAGTGCCTGATGCGAAAGCCCGAGCTTCTCGGCCAGCACGAAAGCCTCGGAGACGCCGATCATCGAGATGCCGAGGATCATGTTGTTGCAGATCTTCGCGGCCTGCCCGTTTCCGGCGCCGCCGCAATGCACGATCTTGCGGCCCATCTTGGCGAGGATGGGCTCGCCCTTGTCGAACGCTTCCGCCGTGCCGCCGACCATGAAGGTCAGCGTCGCGCCCTTGGCGCCGCCCGTGCCGCCCGAGACCGGGGCATCGAGCGAGAGGCAACCGCGCTCGGCCGCCAGCGCATGCGCCTTGCGGGCGCTGTCGACGTCGATGGTCGAGGAATCGATCAGCAGTGTACCGGGCTTAACCGCCGGCAGGATGTCCGCCCAGACCGAGAGCACATGCTTGCCGGCCGGCAGCATGGTGACGACGATCTCGGCATCCGCGACGGCCTCCTTGGCGGAGGCTGCGATACCGACGCCGAGCTCGGCGGCCGCATGGCGCGATGCCTCGACGAGATCGAAGGCTTTGACGCTGTGCCCGGCCTTGACGAGGTTGCCGGCCATCGGGCCGCCCATATTGCCGAGGCCGATGAAGGCGATGCTGGTCATGTCGCGTTTCCTCCCATTCCTGTTGACGGAATACTTATCGCGGAATAGTCTGTTGTCTCATGATCCGATCGTTCGCGCAGCGCGAAGCCGAGCTTCTGTTCAACGACAGGCCGGTCAAGCGTTTCGCGGCAATTGAACGCATCATCCGCCGGAAGCTTTTGATGCTCCACGCCGCTGCGAAGCTGGACGATTTGCGTGTTCCGCCGGGTAACAGGCTGGAAGCTCTTCGCGGAGATCGCGCGGGACAGCACTCGATCCGGGTGAACGATCAGTGGCGGGTCTGCTTTGTCTGGAGGGATGGGGAGGCGCATGATGTCGAGATCGTCGACTGCCATTGATCCACGAGTCGGCGAGGCTTCCGATGAGAGCCCGTTGGCTGCGGTTCCTCCCGGGGAAATCCTGCTGGAGGAGTTCATGAAGCCGCTCGGCGTCAGCCAGAACCGGCTCGCGCGTGACATCGACGCGCCGGTGAGCCGCATCGCCGGCATCGTCAAGGGCGGGCGGGCGATCACGGCTGACACCGCGTTGCGTCTTGCGCAGTTTTTCGGAACATCGCCGGAGATGTGGCTGACGCTGCAGAGCGACTACGATCTGCGCCTCGCCCGGCAAGCTGCCGGCCGCGAGATCGAGAAGCGCGTGAGACCGCTCGCCGCATAGGCGTCAATTCCCCTTCGCGCGTCCCACCAGCCCGCGCGCGACGATCATCCGCATCACCTCGTTGGTGCCTTCGAGGATCTGGTGGACGCGCAGGTCGCGGACGATCTTCTCGATGCCGTAATCGGCCAGATAACCGTAGCCGCCATGGATCTGCAGCGCGTCATTGGCGACCTCGAAACCGGTATCGGTGGCGATGCGCTTGGCCATGGCGCAGAGCTTCGTCGCATCCGGCGTCTTGGCATCGAGCGCCGCGGCGGCACGCCAGAGCAGGGTGCGCGCTGCCTCCAGCTCGGTTGCCATGTCGGCGAGCTTGAACTGCAGCGCCTGGAAATCGGCGATGGCCGAGCCGAAGGCCTTGCGCTCCTTGGCATAGGCGATGGCCTTGTCGAGCGCTCCTTGCGCGCCGCCGATCGAGCAGGCGCCGATATTGAGCCGCCCGCCATCGAGGCCGGCCATGGCGATCTTGAAGCCGATGCCTTCCGGGCCGAGCCGGTTCGCTACCGGCACGCGGCAGTTCTCGAAGATCACCGCCCGTGTCGGCTGGGCGTTCCAGCCCATCTTCTTCTCATTGGCGCCGAAGGAGAGGCCGGGTGTGCCCTTCTCGACCACGATGGTCGAGATGCCCCCGGGGCCGGCCTCGCCGGTGCGGGCCATCACGACATAGATGTCGGAAACCCCGGCGCCGGAGATGAACTGCTTCTGTCCGTCGAGCACGTAATGGTCGCCGTCGAGCACCGCCTTGGTCTTCAGAGCGGCCGCGTCCGAGCCGGCGCCGGGCTCGGTCAGGCAATAGCTCGCCAGATGCTCCATCGTGCAGAGCTTCGGCAGGAGGCGCCGGCGCTGCTCGTCGGAGCCGTAGCGGTCGATCATCCAGGCGCACATGTTGTGGATCGAGATATAGGCCGCGACCGTCGGGCAGCCGGTCGAGAGCGCCTCGAAGATCAGCGCCGCATCGAGCCGGGTCAGGCCGGAGCCGCCGACATCGTCCTGGATGTAGATGCCGCCCATGCCGAGCGCGGCGGCGGCGCGCATCTCCTCGACCGGGAAATGCTTCTCCTCGTCCCAGCGCATGGCGTGGGGGGCGAGTGTCTCGGCGGCGAATTCCTGCGCCATGTCGCGGATGGCGATCTGGTCTTCGGTGAGAGCGAAGGCGTTCATGGCTGGCCCTCCTGATCAGTGAGATAGTCCCGCGGCGCAGGCGCGCGCAATCGCGACGAAAGGCCGGGCCTGTTCGCGTCGGATCGGGATGGGGAAGGGCGGCCGGCAGATCGCGATGCGCCGGCAGCATTCATGGCAGGTCGAGCCGCGCCAGCGGAGGCCGGAAGCGACGTTACGAGGGTCCGCAGCGTTCGCTCCATGGCCCCCTCCGTCGGCGCTACCTCAGTTCATCGTCGGAATGACGAAGCTCGCACCGTCCTTGATGCCGCTCGGCCAGCGCGCCGTCACCGTCTTGGTCTTGGTGTAGAAGCGGATCGAATCCGGGCCGTGCTGGTTGAGGTCGCCGAAGGCCGAGCGCTTCCAGCCGCCGAAGGTGTAATAGGCCAGCGGCACCGGGATCGGCACGTTGATGCCGATCATGCCGACCTGCACCTTCGAGGCGAAGTCGCGCGCGGCGTCGCCGTCGCGGGTGAAGATCGCGGTGCCGTTGCCGTATTCGTGGTCGTTGGTGAGCTTCAGTGCCTCGTCATAGCTGTCGGCCCGGACGACCGCGAGCACCGGCCCGAAGATCTCTTCCTTGTAGATGCGCATGTCCTTGGTGACGTTGTCGAACAGGCAGCCGCCGACATAGAAGCCGTTCTCGTAGCCCTGCATCTTGAAGCCGCGGCCGTCGACGACGAGCTTGGCGCCTTCCTCGACGCCGATATCGACATAGTTCTTGATCTTCTCCATCGCCGCCTTGGTGACGACCGGGCCGTAATCGGCGGTGACATCGGTCGAGGGGCCGACCTTGAGGCTCTCGACGCGCGGGATCAGGCGCTTGACCAGCTCGTCGGCTGTGGCCTTGCCGACGGGCACCGCGACCGAGATCGCCATGCAGCGCTCGCCGGCCGAGCCGTAGCCGGCGCCGATCAGCGCGTCGACGGCCTGGTCCATATCGGCGTCGGGCATGATGACCATGTGGTTCTTGGCGCCGCCGAAGCACTGCACGCGCTTACCGTTCGCGCAGCCCCGGGCGTAGATGTACTCCGCGATCGGGGTCGAGCCGACGAAGCCGACGGCTTTGATCTCGGGATGGTCGAGGATGGCGTCGACCGCTTCCTTGTCACCATTGACGACATTGAGGATGCCGGGAGGGCCGCCGGCCTCGATGAAGAGTTCGGCGAGGCGCATCGGCACGCCGGGATCGCGCTCCGAGGGCTTCAGGATGAAGGCGTTGCCGCAGGCGATCGCGGGGCCGAGCTTCCAGAGCGGGATCATCGCCGGGAAGTTGAACGGGGTGATGCCGGCGACCACGCCGAGCGGCTGGCGCAGCGAATAGATGTCGATGCCGGGGCCGGCACCGTCGGTGAACTCGCCCTTCATCAGGTTGGGCGCGCCGAGCGAGAATTCCACGACCTCGACGCCGCGCTGGATGTCGCCCTTGGCGTCGGGAATGGTCTTGCCATGCTCGCGGGCGAGCAGTTCGGCCAGCTCGTCGTTGTTCTGGGCGATCAGGTCGAGGAACTTCATCAGCACGCGGGCGCGGCGCTGCGGATTGGTCGCCGCCCATTTCGGCTGCGCTTCGGCTGCGTTCCTGACGGCCGCGTCGAGTTCGGCCGCGGAGGCGAGCGCGACCTTGCCGATCACGCTGCCGTCCATCGGCTGGAAGATGTCGGAGGACCGTCCCGAGGTGCCGGCGACCTGCTTGCCGCCGATGAAATGTCCGACCTGACGCATGGCGCCCTCCCTACGAATTGGTGGTGTGGTGATCGTGACAACTCACTACCATTCTCGTTTGCGCACGGCTATAGCGAGCATGGAACGCCTGTCGTGCAAAAACACAAATATGAGGAGGGAGGCTTGGAGCGCTTCGACTGGGACGATCTCCGCTTCTTTCTGGCGGTGGCCCGCTCCGGCCGGCTGACCGCCGCCGCGCGCCGGCTCGGCGCCGACCATGCCACCGTCTCGCGCCGCATCACCTCGCTGGAGGAGGCGCTGAAGGCGAAGCTCTTCGAGCGTCGTCCGCAGGGCTACACGCTGACGGCGCATGGCGAGCGGCTGCTCGCCAAGGCGGAGACGATGGAGACCGAGGCGCTCGCCATCCAGAGCGATATCGGCGGCGCCGACATGGCCTTGTCCGGCACGGTCAGGATCGGCGCGCCGGACGGCTTCGGCACCGCCTTCCTGGCGCCGCGCCTCGCGGCCTTCGCGAAATCCTATCCGGGGCTGGAGATCCAGCTCATCGCCATGCCCCGCCTGCTCTCGCTGTCGAAGCGCGAGGCCGATGTCGCGATCACGCTCGCCCCGCCGAAGGAGGGCAAGGTGGTGGCGCGCAAGCTCGCCGATTATCGCCTCGGTCTCTACGCCGCGCCGGGTTATCTCAGAGATATGCCCTCGGTGACGAAGCCGGACGACCTCTTCGAGCACCGTATCATCGGCTATATCGACGACCTGATCTTCTCGCCTGAGCTCGACTATCTCGACGAGGTCGCCAAGGGCCTGCGCGCCCATGTCCAGAGCTCGAGCGTCATCGCCCAGATGAACGCGGTCGTCGCCGGTGCCGGCATCGGCATCATCCATCATTTCATGGCGGAGAACGACCCGCGGCTCGTGCCGGTGCTGCCCGAGACGGTGCAGATCACCCGCTCCTTCTGGCTGCTCGTCCATGCCGATCTCAAGGACGTCGCCCGTGTCCGCGCCATCGTCGACTTCGTCGTGCGCGAAGCCAAGGCGTCGCGCGCGCTTCTGATGGGCGAGCCGAGACAGGAGCCGCGCGCGGCGGCGGAGTAGCCGGCTGCGCGCGAGCCTGCCCTAGCTTCTTTGAGCGGCGGCGCAGACCCGGTTCCGGCCGGCCTGCTTGGCCGTATAGAGCGCCTGGTCGGCCCGGCCGAGGCTGGCATCGAGACGCTCGGAGGCGCCGATCTCGGTGACGCCGATCGAGACGGTGAGCGCCAAGGTCTCGCCTCCCAGCAGCAGCGCTTCGCGGGCGATCTCCTCGCGGATCGTTTCCGAGAGCCGCAGGGCTTCCGCAAGATCCGCGCCCCGGAACAGGATCGCGAATTCCTCGCCGCCGACGCGCGCCAGCAGATTGGTGCCGCCCTCGGCCAGACGGCTGAGATTCCGCGCAACCGCATCGAGCACCCTGTCGCCGCCGTCATGGCCGTGGCGGTCGTTCAGCTGCTTGAAATGGTCGATGTCGAGCAGCGCGATCGAGGCCGGCAACCCGGCCTGCCGGGCCGTCTCGACCAGAGCCGGCCCCTGCTCGAAGAAATGGCGCCGGTTGAACAGGTTGGTGAGATAGTCCCGTGCGGCCAGCTCCTGCAGCCGCTTGAGCTGCGTCAGCGTCTCGACATTCGAGGCGATGCGGCATTGCAGCTCTTCCAGGACGAAGGGGCGCGCGACGAAGTCATGCGCTCCGGCCTTGAGGAAGCCGGCGGAGGTCTTCCGGTCGGTCGAGGAGGAGATCCCGATGAGGCGGACATTGGGATGGCTCCGCCGGATTTTGCGAGCCAGCTCGAAGCCGTCCATGTCCGGCATGTAATAGTCGCTGACGACGAGCTCCAGGTCAGGATGGGCGTCGAGCAGGGCGAGCGCTTCCGCGCCCGAGCCGGCCTCGACCACGACATATTGCTGGATCGACAGCATGCGGGCGAGCACCTTGCGGGTGGTGCGGGTGTCGTCCACGACGAGGATGCGCGTGTTGCGGTTGTCGAGCGCGCGTTTCACCGTGCCGACGAGGTTCGGAAGGGCGAACTCGTTGTCCTTCAGAACGTAGTCGATGACCTCCCGCTCCATGATCCGTCCGCGCGTGGCGAGATCGAAGGTCGCGGTGAAGACGACGGTCGGGATGCCGTGGGCGACGGTCCAGTCGAGCGCTTCGCCGCGCGGCGCGTCCGGCAGGTTGAGGTCGACCACCGCGATCGCATAGGCGCCGGGTGCCGCGACGATCAGCTCGCTGAGGTCCTTGAGCGAGGCGCAGGTCGTGACGGGCAGCCCGGTCTCCGCCTCGAGGAACTGACGCAAGGCGATCGCGAATGTCCGCGAATCTTCGATGACGAGGATGCCGCGCTCGTCTTTCCCGGGTTTATCATCGGCAAGAGCCGCCGTAGATGGAGCATTCATGCTCCATCTACGGCGCTGTCAGGCTTAATTTTCCGTGACGTTCCGCCCGCGGTCTCAGGTCGGTCGTGACGTTGATGTCGCGCTTCAGATTCTCCAGGGCAGCACGTTGCGCGGCAGATGCCGGCCGAGGAGGTCGAGCAGCAGCATGGCGGCGAGGATCACCGCGGAGGCGCTGATGGCGATCGCGGCGGCCTCGCCCGCGAGCCCGGCTTCCTTCAGGCTGAACAGCACGACGCCGAGCGTCTCGGTGCCTGACGACCAGAGCAGCGCCGAGACGGTGAGTTCGTTGAAGGCGACGAGGAAGACCATCAGGGCGGAGACGGCGGCGGCCGGCGCCAGGATCGGCGCGACGATGAAGCGCAGCATCTGCCAGAGCCCGGCGCCGTCGAGCTTCGCCGCCTCTTCATGATGCGCCTCGATCTGCGCCATCGCCGCCAGCGGCGCCTTCAGCGCCAGCGGCAGGAAGCGCGCGAGATAGGCGAAGAGGATGATGAAGGGCGTGCCGTAGATGCTGACGCCGATCAGCGGCAGCGGCCTCAGGAAGATCAGGATGCAGGCGATGGCGAGCACCACGCCCGGCAGCGCATAGGGCAATTCGACGATGAGCTCCACCGGCCGCCGGAGCCTGCCGATCCGCCGCTCGAGCCCGTAGGCGAAGGCGATCGAGGTGAGCGACAGCAGGATCGCCGCGACCGCCGCGAACCAGAAGGAATTCCAGAAGGCGCGGATGGTCACGGCCTGGCGGAACAGCACCTCGGCGAATTTGTCGAAGGTCAGCGTCTGCCAGGAGAGCGGCACGCCGAGCGCGGGCGTCAATGCCTCGCTCAGCAGGGCGAAGAAGGGCAGGCCAAGCTTGACGAGCAGCAGCAGCCACAGGCCTGCCGCGACGAAGGGGCGTGCCGGCCCGAGCAGCCAGAATGGCTCCAGCGGCCGTTCGATCTCGACCTTGCCGCCCTGGCGGCGCGCGACGGCCATGCCGGCGAGGATGCCGAGCGCCGCAACGGCGCCGACGAGCAGGGCGAGCGCAGCCGTCTCCGGCAGGCTTTCCGGGCCGAAGCTCGACAATCGTCGATAGATCAGTGTCGGCAAGGTGAGATAGTTCACCGGCAGGCCGAGCAGGGCCGGGATGCCGAAATTGCCGACGCCGGCAACGAAGGCGATCAGCCCGGCCGCGATGAATTGCGGCCGCAGCACCGGCACGATGATCCGCGAGGTGATGGTCGCCGGCCCCGCGCCTTCCATCTGCGCCGCTTCGACCAGCGAATGCGGAATGCTGCGCAAGCCGGTCCAGAGGGTGATCGCGACCAGCGGCGCATGATGCAGCGCCATGACCAGGATGATGCCGCCGCGTCCGAGCAGCGGGTTCGCCGTGCCCGGCGCCGGCGTCAATCCGAGCAGCATCAGCACCTGCGAGTTCGGTGCGAGCAGGCTGAGGAAGGCGAGCGCCGCCACCTGCGGCGCGATCATCATCGAGAAGACGAAGGCGAAGGCCAGCGGGCGCTTGCCGCGGACATCGGTGACGCCGAGCGCCAGTGCGACGACGGTGCCGATCGCGAGCGCGCCCAGCGCCGAGAAGAAGGAGGTGTCGAGCGTATGCAGCGTGGCCGTGATGGCCGAGCGGCCCGTCATCGCGGCAAAGGCGGTCTCCGGCGCGAACTGCCAGCCCGGCGCGAAGGCCGCCAGCACGAGCCGCAGGAAGGGCAGGCCGCCGAGCAGCAGCGCAATCAGGATAATGAGCGCCGGCAACCCTAGCTCGGCAGGCAGGCGCAAAGGCGGAAGCGGGAGCGCCGGAACGGGCTCCCGCTTGCGTGATGGGCGCAGGACCAGCGTCATCGCGCCGTATGTCCGTGAGGCGAAACCGCGCTCACTCGAAGATGGCGCCGAAGCGCTTGCGGGCGGCGTCCGACTCGGCCAGCGCCTTGCCGGCGTCGAAGGGCATCAGCTTGATGGCGTCGCGGGCCGGGTAGCCGGCCGGCAGCGCGACATCGGGACGCGCCGGGACATAGCCCTGCTTCAGTGCGACTTGCTGCCCCTCCTTCGACAGGGCGAAGTCGATGAAGGCACGGGCCGCGGCTTCGTTCTTCGTGCCCTTGAGGATGGCGACCGGTTCGCTGACCGAGGAGACGCCCTCGCTCGGGAAGACGAACTCGACCGGCGCGCCCTTGGCCTTCTCGCGGATCGGCATGAAGTCGACGATCATGCCGTAGAGCTTCTCGCCCGTCGCGACCTGGCGCAGGATGTCGCCATTGGCGCCGGCGGCCAGCGTGCCGTTCTCCTTCAGTGCCTCGTAGTATTTCCAGCCATCCTTGAGATTGCCGGTCAGCGTGATCGTGTGGATCAGCGCCGCGCCCGAGTTCAGCGGGCTCGGCATGGCGATCTGGTTCTTCGCCTCCGGCCTGGTGAGGTCGAGCCAGCTCGTCGGCTTCATCGTGGCCTTGGTGTTGTAGACGATGCCGGTGGTGATCAGCTTGGTCGCGAACCAGAACTTGGCCGGGTCGTGGATCCCAGCCGGATAGGCCGAGACGTCGGCCTTGTCGTACGCCTCAAGCCGGCCCTCCTTCTTCAGCCCTTCCATGGTCACGGAATCGGCGATCAGCAGCACGTCGGCCTGCGGGCTGCCTGCCTCGAACTCGGCCCTGAGCTTCGCCAGGACGCGCGGCGTGCCGTCGCGGACGAAGGAGATGTCGACCTTCGGGTACTTCGCCTTGAAGGCATCGACGGTCTGCTGAGCGTCGGTGTTCGGCTGGCTCGTATAGAGCACCAGCTTGCCTTCCACGCCCTGCGCCTGCGCGCCCAGCGCCGAGACGATCAGGCCGGCGGCAATGGTGAACGCGCTCAATGCCTTGCGCTGCATGTAACTCTCCATCTCTGGCCGCAACCGCGGGATGGCGCTGCCGGTAGACCCTGCGCGTGACAGTTCCGTGAAGACCGTGTCGTAAATGGCCGGTGGTTGCGTGTCACCCGCGCGCATGGTCGGATTGCCATGGCGGGCTCGCAATGGCAGGGCAGAGGCGCCACATTGCGGGTGACCGCCCAAGGATCAGGACACCGGGAACAGATCATGGCTTCCAAGCTCGACCAGCTCCGCGAGATGACCACCGTCGTCGCCGACACCGGCGATATCGAAGCGGTGCGCCGGCTCAAGCCCGTCGACTGCACTACCAATCCGACGCTGCTGTTCAAGGCGGCGGAGACGCCGGCCTATGCCCATCTCGTCGAGGAGGCGATTACCTGGGGCAAGAAACAGGGCGGCGGCGAGAAGGCGGTCCAGGCGGTTTGCGACCGCCTCGCCGTCAGCTTCGGCACGGAACTCACGAAGATCGTGCCCGGCCGCGTCTCGACCGAGGTCGATGCCGATCTCTCCTTCGACGGCAAGGCCACGATCGACAAGGCACGCGCCATCATCGCCGCCTACAAGGAGCGCGGCGTCGCGCGCGAGCGCATCCTGATCAAGATCGCCTCGACCTGGGAGGGTCTGCAGGCCGCCAAGGTGCTGCAGGGCGAGGGCATCGATTGCAACCTGACGCTGCTCTTCGCCTTGCCGCAGGCGGTCGCGGCCGCCGATGCGAACGCCTTCCTGATCTCGCCCTTCGTCGGGCGCATCCTCGACTGGCACGTCAAGGCCGGCGGCGGCCCCTACACGGCCGAGACCGACCCCGGCGTCGTCTCGGTGAAGAGCATCTATGCCTATTACAAGACCTTCGGCATCAAGACGGTGGTGATGGGCGCCTCCTTCCGCAACACCGGCGAGATCGAGGCGCTGGCCGGCTGCGACCGGCTGACCATCGGGCCTAGCCTGCTCGACGAGCTCGCCGCCGCGACCGGCGATCTGCCGCGCCGGTTGTCGCCTGCCGCCTCGCCGCAGACTTCCTCGGAGATGGCGAAGCACATCGTCCTCGACGAGAAGGCCTTCCGTTTCGCCATGAACGAGGATGCGATGGCGACGGAGAAGCTGGCGGAGGGCATCCGCGGCTTCGTCAAGGACCTGCGCAGCCTGCGCAAGCTTGTAGCCGAAAAGCTCGGCTGAGACATGTGCAGCCCGGTGGCTCCGCGCGCTCGATGAGCGCTGCGGCGCTTGGCCGGGCCGGTGCTCGGCCTCTCCGGCGGGCGCGATCTTTGGAGGATGGAGCCGGCTGCGATTGACGCGCCGGCCCGTCGGGTTTCTCATGGCTTTCGTCTGACAGGCGGTTCCGGTCTTCGGCGCCTGCCGCAAACGGAGCCGGTCGCCATGAGCAATCCCTCTGAAATCAGCACGCCGTCCGAAACCTCCCCGCATCGCCCGCCATCGCTCGGCACGCATCTCATTCCGCTCAGGCGCAACTGGCGCTGGCTGATGGCGGCGGGCATCGCCCTGATCGTCCTCGGCGTGCTCGGGCTCGGCGCGGTCGCGCTGCTCAGCGTCGCCAGCGCGATCTGGTTCGGGGCGATGATCTTCGTCGGCGGCATCATCGTGCTGATCGACGCCTTCCGCCATCAGGGCTGGAAGAGCCGCCTGCTGCATGTCCTGATCGGCGTGCTCTATGTCGCCGTCGGCGTAATGACCTTCGTCAATCCGTTGCTCGCGACCGCGTCGCTGACCCTTCTGGCCGGCGCGGCCCTGGTCGCCACGGGCGTGCTGCGCCTCATCGTCGCTTTCCAGAACCGGGAATTGCCCTATTGGACCTGGGTTGCGCTCTCGGGGCTGCTGTCCTTGATCCTCGGCGGCATGATCCTGATGCAATGGCCGGCCTCGAGCCTCTGGGTGCTCGGCACCTTCCTCGCCATCGAGCTGATCTTCCAGGGCTGGGCTGCGATCGCGCTTGCCCGCGCCATCCGCTCCACCTTCGACGGGGTCATCACCAAACGCGCTTGAGCGGTGCCGGTCGCGAATTGCGGCGCCGCTTCACCTTTGCGTGTTGCGGCGCGCTTCGCCACGTTTTTTCCATGGAAAAGACGATACTGCGCGATTCTCGCAAGCCGCCTCCGGTCCGTCATGATCAAGCCAGCTGTCCTCGCCTTCGGCGCCCTCCTGTTCGGCCTGCCGGCCCAGGCCCAGTCGAGCTGGAATTTCGACCGCGCGGCGACGCAGATCAGCTTCATCGGCCACCGCTTCGGCACGGTCGTCACCAATGGCCGCTTCGAGCGCTATGACGGCACCTTCTCGATCGATTTCGACCATCCCGAGAAAAGCCGCATCCGGGTCACGCTGGAAACGGGTTCGATCAAGGCGGGCTCGCCGCTGGTCGACGGCTTCATTGCCGGGGCGAGCATGCTGGACAGCGCGGCTTACCCCACCGCGACCTTCGTCTCGGACAGCGTGACGCGGACGGGCGAGCACGACCTCGAAATTCGGGGCCGGCTCACCATCAAGGGCATGACGCATCCCTTCACCGTGCGCGCCATGATAAACGGCGATATCGGCAAGGCCCGGCGCGGCGAAGCCTTGCCCTTCCGGGCCAGCGGCAGCTTCCTGCGGCCGACCTACGATATCGGCCGGGACGTCAACATCGTCGACGACCAGATCGATATCGAGATCCAGGGCCGGCTGGCGCGATGAATGCGAAGCCCGAAGCATTTTCGAGCGAGGTGGATACAGGTTCGCGTGGAGACAACGCGGCAAAGGGAGCACCGGGCGAGCCGGCGCGCTGGCATCCGGCCAGCGTCGCCTTGCACTGGCTGACCTTCCTGCTGATCCTGTTTCAGTTCTGGGTTTCCGGCCCCATGCTGGACGAGAAGCGCGACCTTCTCTCGCGCTTCGAGCTCTACCAGCTCCATAAATCGGTCGGGCTGACGGTCGCGGCCTTCGTCCTGCTGCGGCTCGTCCTGCGCGTCGCCCTGCGCCAGCCCGGCCCGGAGAACGACAATCCCTGGCTGCGCGGCGCCGCATCGCTCGTCCATGCTGCGCTCTACCTCTGCATCATCGCCTTGCCGGTCACCGGCCTGCTGATGGCGGCGGCGGCGCCGATCCAGATACCCACGCTCTATTTCGGGCTGTTTCCGGTGCCGCATCCGATCGGACCCGACCCGGCCGTCTACCGGCGGATGCTGTGGCTGCACGACCAGTTCGGCAATATCCTCATCGGGCTCGGCGTCGTGCATGTGGCGGCGGTTGCCGTCCATATGGTGCTCTGGCGCGACGGCCTGCTCGGCCGGATGTGGTTCGGCCGGCGCTGGTCGTAACGGCGCCTGGGACCCGTTGCCGATCAGGTTGCTTCTCCCTGATCGGCATGCCCGACAGCTTCCAGATCTGTATGATGTCTAGGGTTCGACGATCTTGAGTTCCTCGACGGTTTCCGCCGTCATGGTTCTTACTTTGGTCGCTCCGGGGCTGAACATGGTGCGCGCTCCGGCGGCGGCGGCTTGCAGCTTCCGTTTCCAGCCTTTGGGATCGCTGCCGCCGAGAGCGCTGAAATCGGCCCGGCGCATGGTATCCGCATTCCGGCCCTGGAAGACGAGCACGCCGCGATCGGTCACCACGATATCGCCGCGCCGCATCGTGGGATCCTTGAGATACCAGTACGGGTCGCTCGAGGGATCGAGCTGCACCACCGGTGGTTTCGGTGTCGACCGAGCCTCGACCGGTGCTGCCTTGGCGCGAGCGCTCTTCTGCCGCCGCGGCTTCACTGTGACGCTGAGCGGGTTGTACGGCTCCACGGCCTGGGGCCGTGGAGGGGCTCCCAAAAAGGCTCGCGCGAGATCGTCGAAAAACCCGGCGGCATGGGCCGGCAAGGCGGTGATACTCAGAATCGTAGCCAGGCCGGCAAGCGAGATCGCGCGAAACGCCATGAGCGGTAGCCTTTCCCCCGAGAGGAAGTTAGCCCATCTACGCGAAAATTCAATGACATGGCTGATGCGCGGCACACGCGCGCTTAAGCGGAGGTTACCTGATCCTGTCGCCTTGAATCTCTCCCGGCCGCGGTTGCGTGCTCCGCGCCGGTTCAACTTGCCCGGGCATTGCCGCCAGGAGCGGCCCGCATCGCGTGGCGGGCCGCGGCCTGCGGATCCGGAGGAACAGCGGCATCGTCACGATGCCGCCGTTTCATCTCAGGCCTTGCCCTGCGCTGCCAGCGCTTCCGCCCGGATGGTCGAGAGCGACTTCGCCGGGGTGATCGCCTCGGGGTCGAGCAGGCAGTGGATGATCGCGGGCTTGCCCGAGGCGACGGCGCGCTCGAAGGCGGCGGCGAAGTCCTCGGTTTTCTCGACGCGCTCGCCATGGCCGCCGAAGGCCTTGGCATAGGCGGCGAAATCGGGGTTCTTCAGCGTGGTCGCGGAGACGCGGCCGGGATATTCCCGTTCCTGATGCATGCGGATCGTGCCGTACATGCCGTTATCGACCACCACGACGATGACGGGCAGGTCGTATTGCACGGCGGTGGCGAAATCCTGCCCGTTCATCAGGAAGCAGCCATCGCCGGCGAAGGCGACGACGGTCCGCTCCGGGAAGATCCGCTTGGCGCCGATCGCCGCCGGGACGCCATAGCCCATCGAGCCCGAAGTCGGGGCGAGCTGCGTCGCGAACTTGTTGAAGCGATGGAAGCGGTGCACCCAGGTCGCATAGTTGCCGGCGCCGTTGCACAGGATCGCGTCGTCGGGCAGGCGGCTCCGCAGCCAGCGCACCATCTCGCCGGGATGGAAGGCGCCCGCGACGGGTGCCGGCTGCTCGCTCCAGGCGAGATAGGCCTCATGCGCTTCGGCAGCCGCGCCGGCCCAGGGGATCGTCTGCGGCGGATGCACGGTCTCGAGCGCCGCGCAGAAGGCGGTCGGCGTGGCGTTGATCGCCTGCGTCGGCCGGTAGACGCGGCCGAGCTCCTCCGGGTCCGGATGGACATGGACGAGCGGGCGTCCGGGATTGGGAATGCCGAACAGCGTATAGGACTGGCTCGGCATCTCCGAGAGCCGGCCGCCGACCAGCAGGACGAGGTCGCTCTCCTTGATGCGGGCGAGCAGCTTCGGGTTCGGGCCGATGCCGAGATCGCCGGCGAAGTTCGGATGATCGGCCGGGAACAGCATCTGCCGGCGGAAGGAGACCGCGACGGGCAGGTCGAAGCGTTCGGCGAAGCGCTGGAAGCGCTCGATCGCCTGCGGATTCCAGCGCGAGCCGCCGAGAATCGCGATCGGCTTCTTCGCCGCCCAGAGCCGCTTCTGCAATTCGATGGTCTGGGTCAAGGAGGGGTGCGTTTCCGTGACCTGATAGGGCTCGGCGTCGGCGACATCGGCGATGTCGGTCAGCATGTTCTCGGGCAAGGCGATCACCACCGGGCCGGGGCGGCCCGAGGTCGCGATATGGAAGGCGCGGCTGATGATCTCGGGGATGCGCGCGGCATCGTCGATCTCGGTCGCCCATTTCGTCATGGTGCCGAAGACGGCGCGGTAGTCGAGCTCCTGGAAGGCCTCGCGCTCGCGCATGCTCTGGTCGATCTGGCCGACGAAGAGGATGAGCGGCGTCGAATCCTGATCGGCGATATGGACGCCGGGCGAGGCGTTGGTGGCGCCGGGGCCCCGCGTGACGAAGCAGATGCCGGGCTTGCCGGTGAGCTTGCCGGCGGCCTCCGCCATCATGCAGGCGCCGCCCTCGGCCCGGCAGATCGTGACCTTCATCGAGGCGTCGTGCAGCGCGTCGAGCACGGCGAGATAGCTCTCGCCCGGCACGCAGAAGGCGTCGGTGGCGCCGTGGAGGATGAGCTGGTCGACGAGGATCTGCCCGCCAGTACGATTAGCCATGCTGCGGCCCTCCCCAGGCCGGATCGTTCAGAATCTCGTCGGCATGCTCGCCGAGCCGTGGGCTCGTGCGCTCAGCCACTTGCCGCACGCCATCCATGACGATGGGCGAGGCGACGGTTGGAATATGGCCCGCCTTCGCGGCTGCGCTCGGCAGATCGACCTTGACGCCGCGCGCGATCACTTGTGGATCGGCGAAGACTTCGCGGATGTCGTTGATAGGTCCGGCCGGGACGCCGACCTTCTCCAGCGCCGCCAGCAGGTCGAGCTTGGCATAACGCTGGCAAAGCCTGTGCAAACGCTCGGTCAGAGCGACGCGGTTCTTCACCCGCGAGCGGTTGTCGATGTAGTCGGGCTCCTCGGCCAGCGTCGGTTCGCCCAGCACCTCGCAGAGCTTGCGCCATTGGCCGTCATTGCCGGTGGCGATGATGATGTGGCCGTCCGCGACCGGAAACACGTCATAGGGCACGATGTTGGGATGCGCGTTGCCGAGCCGCGCCGGAGGCTGGCCGCCGACCAGATAGTTCATCGCCTGGTTGCCGAGCACGGCGATCTGCGTGTCGAGCAGCGCCATGTCGAGCGTCGCACCCTCGCCGGTGAGGTCGCGACGGCGGAGCGCCGCGAGGATGCCGTTGGAGGCATAGAGGCCGGTGAAGATGTCGGCGACGGCATAGCCCGCCTTCATCGGAGCGCCGGCCGGTTCGCCGGTCACCGACATCGGCCCGCCCATGCCCTGGACGAGGAAGTCGTAGCCGGCGCGCGGCGCATAAGGGCCGTCCTGCCCGAAGCCGGTGACAGAGCAATAAACGAGGCGAGGGAATTCCCGGCGCAGCGAAGCCGCGTCGAGCCCGTATTTCTCGAGGCCGCCGACCTTGAAGTTCTCGACCACCACATCGGCATGGGCGGCGAGCCGCTTGACCAGCGCCTGCCCTTCCGCCGTGCGGAAATCGGCCGTGATCGAGCGCTTGCCGCGATTGGCGGAGTGGAAATAGGCGGCCGAGAGGTTCTCGCCCTCGGCACCCTCGACGAAGGGCGGGCCCCATTTGCGGGTGTCGTCGCCTTCCGGCGCCTCGACCTTGACGACATCGGCGCCGAGATCGGCCAACAACTGGCCGATCCAGGGACCTGCGAGGATGCGCGCCAGTTCGAGGACGCGCAGGCCGGCGAGGGGAGGGGATTGAGACATCATCGTATGTCCGCGCCGTCATCCCGGCCGGAGCGAAGCGCAGAGCCGGGATCCATGCCTGACCGCCGATCGGCGATGTTCCGGAATGGATCCCGGGTCGACCTGCGGTCGCCCGGGATGACGCGGAGGGGGGCGGAAGGGCTCAGAAGAACGCCTGCAGGCCGGTGATCGCCCGGCCAAGGATCAGCGCGTGGACGTCATGCGTGCCCTCATAGGTGTTCACCGTCTCGAGGTTCGCCGCGTGGCGCATCACCTGATACTCGATCTGGATGCCGTTGCCGCCATGCATGTCGCGGGCCTGGCGGGCGATGTCGAGCGCCTTGCCGCAATTGTTGCGCTTCACCAGCGAGATCATCTCCGGGGCCATCTTGCCCTCATCGAGCAGGCGCCCGACGCGGAGCGAGCCCTGCAGGCCGAGCGTGATCTCGGTCAGCATGTCGGCGAGCTTCTTCTGGTAGAGCTGCGTCTGGGCGAGGGGCTTGTTGAACTGCTTGCGGTCGAGCCCGTATTGCCGGGCGCGGTGGAAGCAATCCTCGGCGGCGCCCATCACACCCCAGGAGATGCCGTAGCGGGCGCGGTTGAGGCAGCCGAACGGGCCCGACAGGCCCGAGACGTTCGGCAGCAGGTTCTCCTCGGGAACGATGACGCCGTCCATGACGACCTCGCCGGTGATCGAGGCGCGGAGCGAAAGCTTGCCGCCGATCTTCGGCGCCGAGAGGCCCTTCATGCCCTTTTCGAGGATGAAGCCGCGGATCTGGTTGTCATGGGCTGATGACTTCGCCCAGACGACGAAGACGTCGGCGATCGGCGAGTTCGAGATCCACATCTTCGATCCCGTCAGCTTGTAGCCGTCGGCGACCTTCTCGGCGCGGGTCTTCATGCCGCCGGGATCGGAGCCGGCATCCGGCTCGGTCAGGCCGAAGCAGCCGACCCATTCGCCCGAGCCCAGCTTCGGCAGGTACTTCTTGCGCTGCTCCTCGCTGCCATAGGCATAGATCGGGTACATCACCAGCGAGGACTGCACCGACATCATCGAGCGATAGCCGGAGTCGATGCGCTCGACCTCGCGGGCGACGAGCCCGTAGGAGACGTAGTTGGCGCCGGCGCAGCCATATTCCTCGGGGACGGTGACGCCGAGCAGGCCGAGCTCGCCCATTTCGTTGAAGATCGAGCGGTCGGTCTTCTCGTCGAGATAGGCTTCGTTCACGCGCGGCTGGAGCTTCTCCTGCGCATAGGCGCGGGCCGTGTCGCGGATCAGCCGCTCGTCCTCGTTCAGCTGCTCGTCGAGCAGATAGGCATCGTCCCAGGTGAACTTCGCGAGCTTGTGGCTGCCGGCCATGGTGTTCGTCTCCCGTCTTGTTCTCAATAACCGTCATTGCGAGGAGCGGAGCGACGAAGCAATCCAGGGGGACGTAGAGCGCTGCCGCTCCTGGATTGCTTCGCTACGCTCGCAATGACGGTTGCTGTTCAGTTCTACCGATCACGCATCCACGTCGAAGCTGACGCCCTGTGCCAGCGGCAAGGTGGTGCCGTAGTTCAGCGTGTTGGTGGCGCGGCGCATATAGGCCTTCCAGGCGTCGGAGCCCGCCTCGCGGCCGCCGCCAGTCTCCTTCTCGCCGCCGAACGCCCCGCCGATCTCGGCGCCCGAGGGGCCGATATTGACGTTGGCGATGCCGCAATCGGAACCCTCGTCCGAGACGAAGAGCTCGGCCTCGCGCATGTTCAGCGTGAAGATCGAGGAGGACAGGCCGGCGCCGACCGCGTTCTGGATCGCGATCGCCTCGTCGATGGACTTGTACTTCATCACGTAGAGGATCGGGGCGAAGGTCTCGCGCTCGACCGGGCCGCACTGCCTGGGCATCTCGACCAGCGCCGGACGGACATAGAAGCCCCCATTGCCAACGTCGACCTTCTCGCCGCCATGGACCTTGCCGCCCTCGGCCTTGGCCTCGGAGAGCGCCTTCTGCATGCCCTGATAGGCTGCCTCATCGACCAGCGGCCCGACCAGCACGCCAGCCTCGCGGGGATCGCCGATCTTCACGCTGGCATAGACCTTGGCGAGCTTCGGCACGAGCGCGTCATAGACGCTTTCATGCACGATCAGGCGGCGCAAAGTGGTGCAGCGCTGGCCGGCGGTGCCCATCGCCGCGAAGGCGATGCCGCGCAGCGCGATGTCGAGATCGGCCGAGGGCGCGACGATCGCGGCGTTGTTGCCGCCGAGTTCGAGGATGGCGCGGGCGAAGCGCGCGGCAAGCTTCTGGCCGACTTCCTTGCCCATGCGGGTCGAGCCGGTGGCCGAGACGACCGGAACGCGGTGATCCTGGACCAGGATGTCGCCGAGCTCGCGGCCGCCAATCAGGATTTCCGACAGGCCGATCGGAGCCTCGGGGCCGAAGCGCTTCATCGTCTTCTCGACGATGGCCTGCACGGCGAGCGCGGTCAGCGGGGTCTTCTCGGAGGGCTTCCAGACGACGCTGTCGCCGCAGACGAAGGCGAGCGCCGCGTTCCAGGACCAGACCGCCACCGGGAAGTTGAAGGCCGAGATGACGCCGACGACGCCGATCGGATGCCAGGTCTCCATCATGCGATGGTTCGGGCGCTCGGTCGCGATGGTCAGGCCGTAGAGCTGGCGCGAGAGGCCGACGGCGAAGTCGCAGATGTCGATCATCTCCTGGACCTCGCCGAGGCCCTCGGAGGTGACCTTGCCGGCTTCGAGCGTCACCAGCAGGCCGAGATCGGTCTTGGCGGCGCGCAATTCCTCGCCGAGCAGGCGCACGAACTCGCCGCGGCGCGGCGCCGGCACCTTGCGCCAGGCGAGATAGGCGGACTGGGCCCGGCCGATCGCGGCCTCGGCCTCGGCCGGGGAGGTCTCGCGCAGGGTCACGACGGTCTCGCCGGTGATTGGCGAGCGCGCCGACAGGCCGGCATCCGCATAGGCGCTCTCGGAGACGCCGAGGCGCTTGAGCAGGGCGAGCGTGTCTTTCGGCAGGGATGTGGCCATCTTTGTCTTCCAAAACGGTCGCAGCGCCGCAGGGGAGAGGCCCCGGGGCGCATGGCAGAGGGGCGCGGAAACCGAAGGCGCCGCGCTTGAGGCCGGGAGAATGCCCTCTTTCTTATCCTTGGGGCAATCGATATGTTCTCACCACTTGGTGAGTTCTAGTCATGGATGATGTCCTCATTCCCGGCCGTCTGTCGGTGCCCTCGCTCTCGGCGCTCGCTGCCTTCGAGGCGGCGGCCCGGCATGGCAGCTTCACCCGTGCCGCCGAGGAGCTGAGCCTGACGCAGGGCGCCGTCAGCCGGCAGGTGGCTCAGCTCGAAGGGGCTCTCGGCGTCAGCCTGTTCGAGCGCGTCAAGAAGCGTGTCAGCCTCACCGCCGCCGGCGCGGCCTATGCCGCGGAGGTCCGCGAAGGGCTGTCGCGGCTCGCCGCCGCCACCGTATCCGCCATGGCCTTCAGGGGCGCGGCCGGTGTGCTCAACCTCGCCATTCTGCCGACTTTCGGCACGCGCTGGCTGATCCCGCGCCTGCCGCGCTTCACCGAAGCCCATCCCGGCATCACCATCAACTTCGCCACCAAGCTCGTGCCCTTCGATTTCAGCCGCGAGCCGCTCGACGCCGCCGTCCATTTCGGCGACCCGGTCTGGCCGGGGGCGCGGCTGCACCGGTTGATGGGGGAGGAGATCGTGCCGGTGGCGTCGCCCGCTCTCGTCGCCCGCTTCGGGATCGCCGAGCCGGCCGACATGCTGAAGGCGCCGCTGCTGCAGCAATCGACGCGGCCGCGTGCCTGGGCCAACTGGCTGGAGCAGCAGGGCCTGCCGCCCCAGCGCGCGCTGGTGGGACCGCGCTTCGAGCAGTTCGCCATGGTCTCGCAGGCGGCGGTCGCGGGGCTCGGCCTCGCCATCGTGCCGCGCTTCCTCGTCGAGGAGGAGTTGCGCTCGGGCGCGCTCGTCATCCCGATCGACCGTTCGCTGATCGGGCAGGAAGGCTATTATCTGGTCTATCCCGAGGAGAAGGCGAACCTGCCGGCCGTCACCGCTTTCCGCGACTGGCTGTTGGCGGAGTGCGCGCCTGTGGGATAGCGCCCCTCTCGACAAGCGCTCCCAGCCACGTCATTCATGCGCGGAATTCACCAACCCGGCTCCCTGCGGAGTCGTCGCGCGAGGCCCGCCATGCCGTCCGTCTCCGAGACCGCCGATGTCGTGATTTGCGGCGGTGCCGCGATCGGCTCCTCAGTCGCCTATCATCTTGCGGCCGATCCCGGCTTCTCCGGCAAGGTCGTTGTCGTCGAGAAGGACCCGACCTACCGCTACTCCGCCTCGGCGCTCTCGGCAGCCTCGATCCGCCAGCAATTCTCGAGCGCGGTGAACATCCGCGTCTCGCTCTACGGCATCGCGTTTTTGCGCAGCATCGGCACCCATCTCTCGGTCGATGGCGAGGTGCCGGCGATCGATCTCCACGAGGGCGGATACCTCTACCTCGCCGGCGAGGAGGGGAAAGGGATTCTCGAAGCCAATCAAAGGCTTCAGCAGAAGGAAGGCGCCGATATCGCGCTTTATGCTGCAGAAATGCTGCGCAGCAAATTCCCCTGGCTGAACACCTCCGACCTCGCCTGCGGCACCTATGGCGTCAGCGGCGAGGGCTGGTTCGACGGCTGGGCCTTGCTGCAAGCCTTTCGCAAGAAGGCTCGCAGCCTCGGCATCGAATATCGCCAGGGCGAGGTCATCAGCTATCTCACGGAGGGCGGCCGCGTCACCGGCGTCGAGCTCGCCGATGGCAGCCGCATCGCCTGCGGCGCGGTCGTCAATGCCAGCGGCACCCATGGCGCCAGGCTGGCGGCGACGGCAGGCATCGCGATCCCCGTCAAGTCGATGAAGCGCTATGTCTTCACCTTCACCTGCAAGGGCGATGTCGGGAATTGTCCGCTCCTGATCGACACGAACGGCGCCTGGTGCCGGCCGGAAGGTCAGCGCACGGCCGAAGGGCAACTCTTCATCGGCAGCTGCTCGCCGCTGACGCCCGAGCAGGATGTCGAATGGGTCGAAACCGATCCGGGCGTGGAGGATGTCGACTGGCCCTTCTTCGAGGAGGCGGTCTGGGCGCCGCTGGCCCATCGCATCCCAGCCTTCGAGCAGATCAAGCCCGGCCGTGCCTGGGCCGGCCCCTACGACATGTGCGGGCTCGACCATAACGCCATTGTCGGCCCGGCGGTCGGCCTGCCGAACCTCTATCTCGCCAATGGCTTCTCCGGCCATGGCCTGCAGCAATCCCCGGCCGTGGGGCGCGGCATCGCCGAGCACATCGCGCATGGCCGTTATCGCTCGCTCGATCTTGCCGATCTCGGCCATGAGCGCATCGTTGCCGGCAGGCCCCTCGCCGAGGCCAACATCATCTGAGCAAGATCGCCTGAGAAGGAGGCCGCGATGGTCGATCCCGCCTTCGTCCGGACCATGGCCCGCTACAACGCCTGGCAGAACGAGAGCCTGATGGCCGCTGCCGATGGGTTGACCGACGCGGAGCGCCGGCTAGACCGCGGCGCCTTCTTCAAGTCGATCCACGGCACCTTCAATCATCTCCTCTGGGGCGATGAGACCTGGCTCAGCCGCCTGACAGGTTCCGCCAAGCCGCCGGTCAGCGGCCGCGACTCCGTGATCTATGTCGATGACTGGAGCGCATTCTGCGCCCGGCGCCGCGAACGGGACGCTGCCATCCTCGCCTGGGCGGATGCGGTCGAGGCCGATTGGCTGCGCGGCACGCTGATCTGGTACTTCGGCCGCGCGGGCCGTGAGATCGGCAAGCCGCGTGCCTTCGTCATCGCCCATATGTTCAACCACCAGACCCACCATCGCGGCCAGATCCATGCGATGCTGACGGCCGCCGGAGCCCGGCCGGAGGACACCGATCTCCTTCTGGTCGACGAAGCACGCTAGGCGGCGACACGTCGATGAGGGGAGGCGCTTGTGCGGTGCCCCTATCGCTTAAGCACGGTGCGCACTTTTGGGCCCGGCCATCCGCCTTGGTCTCAGCCGGCTTTCTCCGCCGAAAGGGGCGTCATTGCACGCTGCTTCGACCGCTCGTCCCGCTCCTCATGATCGGGCGGAACCGAAGCCGTCGCATGCTGGCTGAGTTTCTGGAACAGGCCGAGGCCGACCAGCGCGAAGATCGCGAGCAGCATCACAAGGCCGGGATAGACGATCTCGCTCAGCGTCTCGCGGGTGGTCTTGGCGATCAGCACCAGCGCTTCCAGCGCCAGCGCCACGATGATGATCGACATGAACTTGGTCAGCGATCCCCGCGCCTCGGCAGGGTGGCGCATCTCGCGGTCGGCCACCACCTCCTCCTCGAACAGGAACTTGCCGACATCGGAGACGGCGACCGCGATGATGATGAGACCGATCGCGTCGAGCATCGTGTCGAGACCGCCATCGCCGGTCCAGAAGCCATGCGCGGTGCGCCAGACGGCGACGCCGATCAGGATAATCGCGGCGCCGAGCAGCGCGAAGGCGATGATGGTGTAGAGCAGCCGGCTGAACAGCGTCATGTCTTCCCCCAATCCGCTTGCGGGCGACAACGGGTGGCAAGCCCCGCCGGTTCCGTCGCGGGGAGCTTCCGGGGTATCGAAAGCGTGCATGGCCGCTCCGGCAGCCGCGGCGATTGCTGGCTCTCGCGATCCATGCTCCAAGCGCTGGACCCCGCCGGAGCGCGCGCCCATGCCCGAGACGACCACACTCCTCACCTTCGCCCTGATCGCGCTCGGCATGGTGCTGACCCCCGGCCCCAACATGATCTACCTGATCTCGCGCTCGATCGCGCAGGGCAGGGCGGCCGGGCTGATTTCGCTCGGCGGCGTCATCCTCGGCTTCTTCGTCTACATGTTCTGCGCGGCCTTCGGCATCACGGCCCTGCTCTTCGCCGTACCCTATGCCTATGACGCGCTGAGGCTCGGCGGCGCCGCCTATCTGCTCTGGCTTGCCTGGCAGGCGGTGCGCCCCGGTGGCCGCTCGCCCTTCCATGTCCGCGACCTGCCGCATGACGGGCCGCGCAAGCTCTTCGCGATGGGCTTCCTGACCAGCCTGCTCAATCCGAAGATCGCGATGTTCTATCTCGCGCTGCTGCCGCAATTCATCGACCCGGCCGCGGGCGATGTCCTCGGCCAGTCCATGGTGCTCGGTTTCATCCAGATCGCCATCAGCGGCAGCGTCAACGCCCTGATCGCGACGGCGGCGGGCAGCATCGCGCTGTTCCTGCGGACGCGGCCCTTCTGGTCGCTGGTGCAGCGCTGGCTGATGGGCACGGTGCTGGCCGGTTTCGCCCTGCGCATGGCGATGGAAGCGCGCCGCTGACGAGGGCTGCATGTCCGCAAGCGCGTCCACGTCCGCTCTACGGCCGCGATTGCCGGCGCTCTTCACGGGCTTCCTCAAGATCGGGCTGATGGGCTTCGGCGGCGTCGGCCCCATCGCGCGCCATATCATCGTCGCCGAACGCGGCTGGCTCGACGATCGCGGCTATGCCGAGTTGATGGGCATCTGCCAGGCGCTTCCAGGCGCGAACACGGTCAACGTGGCCGTGATGCTGGGGGATCGCTTCCGGGGACCGATCGGCGCCCTGACCTGCCTCGTCGCCCTGATGGCCATGCCGCTGCTGGTGCTCGTCGCCATCGCGAACATCTACGACGCGGTTTCGAACCATCCGCTGGCGCAGATCGCCCTGACCGGGGCGGCGGCAAGCGCGGCCGGGCTCATCCTCGGCACCGCCGCCCGGCTCCTCACCCGCGCCGGGCTTGCCCGCTGGGCCTGGATCATGGCCGCTGCCGCCTTTCTCGCCGTCGGTATTCTCAGGCTGCCGATGCTGCCGGCCCTGCTGGTGCTGGTGCCGCTCGGCCTGGTCGCGGCATCGTTGAGCGCGAGGCGGGTCTGATGGAGCGCGGTGTCCTCGGCCAGCTCGCCATCACCTTCGGCGCGATCTCGCTGATGGCGATCGGCGGCGCCAATGCGGTGGTGCCGGAGATCCACCGCCAGCTCGTCGATGTCCTCGCCTGGATGGATGCGCCGACCTTCGCCCGGCTCTTCGCCATCGCGCAGGCGGCGCCGGGGCCGAACGTCATGCTGGCGAGCGTCGTCGGCTGGCACATGGCCGGGACGACGGGCCTGCTCGTCGCGACCCTTGCGATCCTGCTGCCATCGTCCGTGTTGACCTTCGTCTGCAGCCGCGGCCTGCAGCGCTATCGCGACAATCGCATCGTCAGGATCGTCACGCTGGCGCTGGTGCCGATTGCGCTCGGCCTCATGCTGGCGAGCGGCCTTGTCGCGGCAATCGCGGCCGATGCCGGTGTCTTCGGTTATGCGGTCACCGCCGCGACCGCGATCGTCACCTACCGGTCCAAGGTGAACCCGCTCGTCCCGATGGCGGCGGGCACGGTCGTCTACGCTACCGCCTGGACGCTCGGCTTCGTCTGATCGGGCAGGCCGATTGCCGCCAGGGCGCCAAATGGCGTGCGGCGGCCTGGGCGTGGTACAGATGGGCCGGGAGAAGGGGCTTGTCGTGAAGACCGAGCAAAGCGTTCTGCGCCTCTCGATCGCCGTCACCTTCCTGCTGGCGGCCGCAGGCATCGTCTTCGGCCTTCTCTCCGGTTCCTTCGCGATCGTCTTCGACGGCGTCTACGCCCTGACCGACGCGATCATGACGATCGTCGCGCTGCTGGTCTCGACCCTGATCGTCTCCTCGACGGCGGACGGAGCCGCCGGCAGCAAGCTGGTCAAGCATTTCACCATGGGCTTCTGGCATCTGGAGCCGATGGTGCTCGGCCTCAATGGCGTCCTGCTGACCGGGGCGGCGATCTACGCCCTGATCAATGCCATCGGCAGCATCATGGCCGGCGGTCGGCTTCTCGCCTTCGACTACGCCATCATCTATGCGGCGCTGACGATGCTGATCGCCTTCGCCATGGCGATCTATGGCGCGCGGGCCAACCGCACCCTTCAGTCGAATTTCGTCGCGCTCGACGCCAAGGCCTGGCTGATGTCCGGTGCCTTGAGCGGCGCGCTGCTCGTCGCCTTCGGCTTCGGCTATGCGATCCAGGGCACGAAGCTTGCCTGGATGCTGCCCTATGTCGATCCGGTGGCGCTGGCTCTGGTCTGCATCGCGGTGATTCCCGTTCCGATCGGCACGATCAAGCAGGCTTTCGCCGACATCCTGCTCGTGACCCCGTCCGACCTGAAGCAGCATGTCGATGCCGTCGCGGAGGATTTCGTCCGCCGTTATGGCTTCGCCTCCTACCGCTCCTATGTCGCGCGCGTCGGCAGGGGCAGGCAGATCGAGCTCTTCTTCATCGTGCCGAAGGGCGGAGCGGCGCAGAAGCTGGAGGAGTGGGATCGCATTCGCGACGAGGTCGGCGAGGCGATCGGCGACGACACGCCCGACCGCTGGCTCACCATCGCCTTCACGACCGACCCCGAATGGGCCGATTGATCGGCGGCCCGGCGGTCCCGGCATGCGCCGCATGAAGGGGCTCTCCACCGCGGTTTGCCGTTGCCGCGGGCGGCTCAGCCGATAAGCTGCCGGCATTGTCCCGTTCGGAACGATTGCGAGTGAGTCGATGAGCGTCTTGAGCCCCGAAGAGAAGAAGGTCACTGAGTGGCTGGCGAGCCGCAAGGAAGGCATGGTCGCGCTGTTGCGCGAGCTCGTCGACACCGACTCTGGCTCCTACGACAAGGCCGGCGTCGACCGGGCCGGGCAGGTGATCGCCCGCTTCCATCAGGCCAACGGGCTCGATGTCGAGATCGTGCCGGACAGCCGCTTCGGCGATGCCGTCAAGGCGCGCCTGCCCAACCCGACGGCCAATGACCAGCGCCCCGTCCTGCTGCTCGGCCATCGCGACACCGTCTTTCCGCAGGGCGAGCCGACGCGCCGCCCCTTCACCATCAAGGGCGCGCGCGCCTATGGGCCGGGCGTCGCCGACATGAAGGGCGGCCTCGTCATCGAGGCCTTCGTGGCTGCCGCCTTCGCCGAATTGGGCGGGCTCGCCGCGCCTCTGCTGATGCTGACGACCAGCGACGAGGAGATCGGCTCGCCGTCCTCGCGGCCGGTGATCGAGGCTGCCGCACGCGAGTCGCGCTGCGTCTTCAATGCCGAGCCCAGCCGCCTGCCGGCCGGTACCGATTTCGCCAGGGACCACAAGCAGTCGGTCACCAGCGGCCGCAAGGGCGGCGTCTTCATGCGGGCCGAATTCACCGGCAAGCCCGCCCATTCCGGCGCGAATTACGAGAAGGGCGCCTCGGCCATCGTCGATCTCGGCCACAAGATCCCGAAGCTCCAGGGCCTCACCGACCTGGAGAAGGGCATCACCGTCAATGTCGGGCTGATCGGCGGCGGCCAGACCGTCAACACCATCGCGCCCAGCGCCTGGTGCGAGATCGACCTGCGCTATGTCACCGCCGCCCAGCGCGACGAGATGGTCGGCAAGATCAAGGCGATCATCGAGACGCCCGAGGTCGCCGGCACCAGCGCCGTGCTGTCGATCAAGGGCGAATTCCTGCCGTTGGAGCGCTCCTCGGAATCGGCTGCGCTCTACGACACCTATCGCGACGCGGCGGCGGCCTTCGGCATCGGCGTCACCGCGGAATTCACCGGCGGCTGCGCCGATTCCGGCTTCACAGCCGCGCAGGGCACGCCGACGCTGTGCAGCGTCGGGCCGATCGGCGGCATGGCGCATACGCCGGACGAGTTCCTCGAGATCGAAAGCCTCGTGCCGGCGGCGCAGGTGCTGGCGCTCGCGGTGATGCGCGCAGCGGCGAAGGTGGAGTGAGGCTCAGCGGCAGAGCAGATTGATCTTACGGCTGAGCGAGGGCTCCTCCTCGCTCAGCCGGTCGGTCAGCACGTGCAGCCAGTTGAAGCCGACCCAGAGTTCGAGCCGGTCGTCGATTTCGTCGGCTGCGATATCCCCCCGCTCTGCCGCGCGCACGAACATCCTGCGCGGCGAGGCGAGGCGTTCCGGCATGAACTTGAAGCGCAGTGCGGCGAGTGCCGTCTCGCTGGTCTGTGCTTCGGCGATCAGCCCGCGGAAGACGCGCCCTGCCGCATCCTCGCGCCAGAAGCGCCAGAGATCCCTGGTGTAGCGCAGCAGGTCCTCGCGCAGCGACCCGGTATCCGGCACCGGGATGGCGGCGTCCTTCTCGACACCGTAGATCGCGATGAACAGCTCGGCCTTGTTCGGCCACCAGCGATAGATCGTCGGCTTGCCGGCGCCGGCGCGGCGCGCGACCTCCTCGATCGAGAAGCCGGCATAGCCCTTTTCCGCCAGCAGTTCCCGTGCAGCCGCCTTGACGGCAGCTTCCGTCTCCGGGCTACGCCGGGCGCCGATCGAGGCACGGCGCTTCGGCTTCGGTTCCATCTGTCTGACCTCGTCTGCTTGGCCTCTTGACATAACGAAACGGCCCGTTTAATTCAAGGTCAATAGAAACGGAACGTTCCGTTATGTGGAGAAGCCGATGACCGCATCCTTCGCGTCCCGCCTTGCCTCGCGCCTGCGCTTCCTGCTCGTCGCGACCGTCGGCGCCTATGCCGCCATCAATCTGGTGCTGGCGGTGCTGGCGCCCTTCACCGCCGGCTGGCCCACATTGGGCATCACGGCGCTGGCCGTGCCGCCCATGGTGCTGGCGATGGTCTATGGGGTGATCCCGGTCGCCTTTCGCTTCGGCGCGCCGCGCTGACCGTCCCGGGAGCGGGCCGTCTCAGAACGCCTCTTCCCAGTTGCGGCTGAGCCGCATCGCCGAGTTGATCATGCCGACCATCGAATAGGTCTGCGGGAAATTGCCCCAGAGCTCGCCGGTCTTGAGGTCGGCATCCTCGGAGAGCAGGCCGAAGCTGTTGCGCCGCTGCAGGATGCGCTCGAACAGCGCCTTGGCTTCCTCGCTGCGTCCGATCGCGTTCAGCGCGTCGACATACCAGAAGGCGCAGATCAGGAAGCCGGTATGCATGTAGCCGAAATCGTCCTGCGTGGCGTAGCGCAGCAGGAGATCGCCGCGCGTGAGATCGCGTCCGATCGCTTCGACGGTGGCGACGAAGCGGGCGTCGTCTGGCTTGACGAAGCCGAGCTCGGCCAGGAGCAGCAGTGTCGCGTCGAGCTCCTCGCCATCGAAGGTCGAGACGAAATGGCCCTTCTGCTCGTTCCAGATCCGCTCGGCGATGAAGCTCTTGAGCCGCTTGGCCTCGCCCTTCCAGTATTCCTTGCGGTCGGCCCGGCCGAGCGTGCCGGCGATGCGGGCCAGCCGGTCGCAGGCCGCCCAGCACATCACGCTGGAGAAGGAGTGCACCGCTTCCTTCTCGCGCAACTCCCAGGGGCCGGCATCGGGCTTGTCGAAGACGGCAAGTGCCAGCGCTCCCATGCGTTCGAGCTGTTCGAACAGCGTGTCCTTGCCGGGCTGGATCAGGCGCCGGTCGAAGAAGGAATGCGTCGCGGCCAGCACCACGGCGCCGTAGCCGTCGTTCTGGATCTGCCCGGCCGCGCCATTGCCGAAGCGCACCGGCCGGTGTCCGCGATAGCCGGAGAGGCTGGTTGCCTCGAACTCCGTCAGCGTCCCGCCGCGCGTGATCGGATAGAGCGGCGGCAGGTGCTCCGCGCCGCTCTCCGAGAACGAGTCGACGATGTTGGTGATGAAGCCGAGATAGTCCTCCATCGTGCGCGTCGTGCCGAGGCGGTTCAGCGCATGCACGACGAAATAGGCGTCGCGCAGCCAGCAATAGCGGTAATCCCAGTTGCGCTGGGTGCCGGGGGCCTCGGGAATCGAGGTCGTCAGCGCCGCGACGATGGCGCCGGTTTCCTCAAAAGCGCAGAGCTTCAGCGTGATCGCGGCCCGGATCACTTCGCGCTGGTACTCGAAGGGGATCGAGAGCGAGCGCACCCAGTCGCGCCAGTAGTCGGTGGTCTTGTCGAGGAATTCGCGCGACGTGGTCTCGATCTCGGCGCGCAGCGCCTCGTCAGAGCCGATGAAGAAGGAATAGGCTTGGTCGACGGCGAAGGGCGTGCCTTCCACGACATAGGAGAGCGGGGCGTTCGTCGTCAGCCGGATGGTCTGGTCGGCGCCGACGAAACGGACATGGTTGGAACCGCGCGTGATCTCGTCCGGCTGCTCGCCGAGGCCGAGGCAAGGCTTCACCATCACGCGGATGCGCGGCCGTCCCGACACCCGCCGCACCCGCCGCACGATCTGCGGCGGCCGGAAGAAGCGCTCATAGCGCACGAAGCGCGGCGCGAAATCGAGGATTTCGATGGCGTTGCCCAGGTCGTCGGACAGCACGGAGGAGAGGATCGCGGTGTTGTCGAGATAGCTCTGCTCGCACCGCGTCATGCCGACGAGCTCGATGCCGAAGAAGCCCTTCTTCGGCTCCGCGTCGCCATCGTCCGCCTCGTTGTCGATCAGGGAGCAGAAGACCGGATCGCGGTCGAAGCGCGGGAAGCAGCCCCAGACGATGCGGGCGCGCCGGTCGATGAGCGCGGCGATCGAGCAGTTGCCGATGACACCGAGGTCGAGCGAGGCGGAGTGTTGCCCCGCGGCCGTGGTCGTGACGGTCATGGTCAGGTCGGTCCTCGTCAGGTCGGTCCAAGAGCATTTTCAAGCGACGCGGATACCGGTTCGCATGAAGAAAATGCAATGAAATGAAGAGCTGGAGAATGTCCGCGCTTCGGACACGCGGACATTCTCCGATCAGCCCTGGGTGAAGCTGGCGGCGGAAAGGTGGCCGTTCTCGGCGGCTTCGAGAAGGATGCGGTGCAAGGCCGTCGGCGAGGCGAGGCGATGCATGGCACGGCTTTCGCGGTCGGCGCCGATCCGCACCGACAGGCCACCCATCGCGTTCACCGTCTTGAAGCCGTCCTCATCGGTGATGTCGTCGCCGATGAAGACCGGCAGGCGCGCGGCATAGGTCGGCGTCGCCATCAGCCATGCGATGGCGCCGCCCTTGCTGGCATTCGCAGGGACGATCTCGGCGACCGATTTGCCTTCCTGCAGGCGCACGCCCGGCCCCATCTTCGCGGCGGTGCGGCGCATCAGGTCGAGCGCCTCGTCCTTGAGCGTGGGGGCGAGCCGCCAGTGCAGCGCCACCGAGATCCGCTTGTCCTCGACGATGATGCCGACATGGCTGTTGGCGAAGCGGACAAGCTCGCGCAGCGCTTCATGCAGGCTGTCCGGCGCGTCCGATTGCGCCCGAAGCGCGCCGCCCATCCGGATCTGGGCGCCATGCAACCCGGCGATGTCGAACTGATAGGGAGTCAGCATCTCGTCGAGGAACGCGATCGGGCGCCCGGAGACCAGCGCCAGCGCGCCGCCGAGTTTGAGGCGCAGCGTCTCGAGCGCGGGCGCGACGCGACGGTCGAGCTTCACGTCCTCCGGCGAAGGCGCGATCTCGACGAGCGTGCCGTCGAAATCCAGAAAGAGTGCGATCTGCTGCTCGGTCTGAGCGATGTCGCGGATTTCATGGATAGATTCGGGTTCGATCAAGGTCGTCATCGTTCTGTATCTGAGCGGAGAAGGAGGCAGAAGAACGGCCAGTCGATCCGCTAATCCTTTCTTTCACAATTTGCGGAGCGCCGCCGCCGAAAAATCGTCCTTGGGGTTGTGCCGCTGTACTGGATGCTTAACATGCAGGACACGATTTCACCGCAAGGCCGCCATCGCTTCGTCACGCAGCCGGCCCTGCACCTCGGAAACATTACGCCTTTCGCGGCGTTCTGTTCCTGCCGCCCATGGCAAAAATCGGGCGGCCTTCCTCGGAGAACTCGTCGCCCATGCGTCTTGTCGTCGTTTCCAACCGCGTCACCATCCCCGATCGTTATGAAAAAGCGACGGCGGGCGGCTTGGCGGTCGCGCTGAGGGAGGCGCTCGAAAAATATGGCGGCCTCTGGTTCGGCTGGAGCGGCGCAGTCGGCGAGGACACCCGCCAGGTCCAGCGCGGCAACGTGACCTACGCGGTCACCGACCTGACCGAGGCCGAACGCCAAAGCTATTATCTCGGCTTCTCCAACCGCGCGCTCTGGCCGATCATGCATTACCGGCTCGGGCTGACCGAGTTCCAGCGCAGCGACTATATGGGCTATCTCGGCGTCAACCGCCGCTTCGCCCGGGCACTGGCCGGGCTGATCCAGCCGGACGACGTCATCTGGATTCACGACTACCACCTGATTCCGCTGGCGGCGGAGCTGCGCCGGCGCGGCGTCACCAACCGGATCGGCTATTTCCATCACATCCCCTGGCCTTCCGCCGATGTGCTCGGCGCCCTGCCGTTCAGCGCCACGCTGGTCCGGACGCTCGCCGCCTACGATCTCATCGGCATGCAGACCGAGCTCGACGTCCGCAATCTGATCGGCGGCCTCGTCGATTTGTGCGGCGCTCGCCAGGAAGGGCGGCGTGTGCGCCTCGGCGCGCGCGAGACCCTGATGCAGGCCTTCCCGATCGGCATCGATGTCGAGGCGTTCCGGCGCCTGGCCGCGGCCTCGGTGCGCCGGGCGGTGACGCCGCTCAGGGCCACGCGGGAATCGCTCGGCGAACGCAAGCTGGTGATCGGCGTCGACCGGCTCGACTACTCGAAGGGCATCGTCCAGCGCCTGGAGGCCTTCGGCCAGTTCCTGCTCAGCCATCCGGAGCAGCGTGGCAATGTCAGCCTGCTGCAGATCGCCCCGCCGTCGCGCAGCGACGTGCCGGAATATGCCGAGCTCGACCGGATGTCCGACGAGGTGGCGGGGCGGCTCAACGCCCAGCTCGGCGAATTCGACTGGACGCCGATCCGCGTGGTGAAGAAGGCCTATTCCCGCACCGCGCTCGCCGGCTTCTATCGCCGCGCGCAGGTCGGGCTGGTCACGCCGATGCGGGATGGCATGAACCTCGTCGCGAAGGAATATGTCGCGGCGCAGGACCCGGCGGATCCCGGTGTTCTGGTGCTGTCGCGCTTTGCCGGGGCCGCGCAGCAGATGGGTGAGGCGCTGATCGTCAACCCCTACGACACCCATGAGGTGGCGGAGGCGATCCGCACCGCGTTGGCGATGCCGAAAAGCGAGCGCATCCGCCGCTTCGAGCAGCTCTACCATGTCATCGAGACGACCGACATCGACTGGTGGCGGCGGCGCTATCTGGAAGCGCTCACCGGCGTGCCCCTGTCCACCGGCGCCGTCGAGCCGCCCCGGAAGACCGGGACCAGGACCAAGGGCGATTCGGCGACGAGGCGCGCGAGCCGCGCCAAGGGGGCCGCTGTTCCCGGGCGTACGGATACGAAGAGTCGGGCGGTCGCCGCCGGGCACAAGGCGAGCCCGCATCCGGGCGATGCGGGGCATTCCACGCCCGTCCGCTGACTTGCCTGCCGGGCCGATCGCGAAAATCTGGCCTGAATCGCCGATCGTGCCGCGCCCGGCGCAACCGGCCCTTGCCGAAGGCGGCCTTTGGTCGCTAGAAGGCGCAGTGATCCGGGTGGGCGACTCAGGGTCTGGACAGGCATCGTATCGTCGATGGCTGAGGAGGCGGCGGAGGGCTGAGATCGATGCGAGGCGCTCTCGGAGGACCGGGCGTCCTTTTGCGCCGCCTCCGCGAGGTCATGGCGGCGTCGATCAGCCCGCAGGAGCGGCTGGACAGGCTCGTCGTCCTGATCGCCGGCAATCTCGTCGCCGAAGTCTGCTCGGTCTACGTCCTGCGCGAGGACGGCTCCCTCGAGCTCTATGCCACCGAAGGCCTCAATCGCGAGGCGGTCCACCTCACCACGATGCGGGCCGGCGAAGGTCTTGTCGGCCTGATCGCGAGCGAGGCCGAAGCGCTGGCCCTGTCGGATGCGCAGGCGCATCCGGCCTTCTCCTACCGCCCCGAGACGGGCGAAGAAGTCTATCGCTCCTTCCTGGGTGTGCCGATCCTGCGTGGCGGCGCCGTGATGGGCGTGCTTGTCATCCAGAATCGCGCCTCTCGGATCTATTCCGAGGAGGAGATCGAGACGCTGCAGACCACCGCCATGATCATGGCGGAGATGATCGCGGCCGGCGGGCTGAAGTCGCTGGCCGCGCCCGGCGCCTCGATTGGCCTCGACCGGCCGATCCATGGCGTCGGTGTCTCGCTGGCGGATGGCGTCGGCCTCGGCCATGCCGTGATGCACGAGCCGCGCGTCGCGATCAGCAACCTCATCGCCGAGAACCCTGCCGCCGAGGTGACGCGGCTGGAGGCGGCGATCGGCGAGATGCGGGCCTCGATCGACGAATTGATCGAGCGCGGCGACGTCGCCCATACCGGCGAGCATCGCGACGTGCTCGAAACCTTCCGCATGTTCGCCCATGACCAGGGCTGGCTGCGCCGCATGCGCGAGGTGGTGCTGACCGGCCTCACCGCCGAGGCGGCGGTCGAGCGCGTCCAGTCCGACACCCGCGCCAAGATGCTGCGCCAGACCGACCCCTATCTGCGCGAGCGCCTGCACGATCTCGACGATCTGGCCAACCGCCTGCTGCGGACATTGACGGGCAAGGCCAACGGCGTCGCGCGCGAGGACCTGCCGGAGAACGCCATCCTCGTGGCGCGCTCGATGGGGCCGGCGGCCCTGCTCGACTATGACCGCTCCCGTCTGCGCGGGCTCCTGCTGGAGGAGGGCGGGCCGACCAGCCACATCGCCATCGTCGCCCGCGCGCTCGGCATCCCCGCCGTCGGCGAGGTCGTCAACGCCACGGCGCTGGTCCAGGCCGGCGATGCCATCATCGTCGACGGCCAGGCCGGCGAGGTGCAGATCCGCCCGCAGCCCGATGTCGAGAACGCCTACAAGGACAAGGCTCGGCTGAGGGCGCGCAAGCAGAAGCAATACGAGAAGCTGAAGGAGATGCCGGCCGTCACCAGGGACGGTCTCGGCATCACCTTGCAGATCAATGCCGGGCTGATCGTCGACATGCCGAACATCACGGCGACGGCCGCCTCCGGCATCGGGCTGTTCCGCACCGAATTGCAGTTCATGGTGGCGCAGCACATGCCGACCACCGCCGAGCAGCAGGCGCTCTATGCCGCGGTGCTCGATGCGGCCGAGCATCGCCCGGTCACCTTCCGCACTCTCGATATCGGCGGCGACAAGGTGCTGCCCTATATGGAGCGGATCGAGGAGGAGAACCCGGCGCTGGGCTGGCGCGCGATCCGCATCGGCCTCGACAAGCCGCGGCTGCTGCGGGCGCAGTTGCGCGCGATGTTGCGGGCCGGCGCCGGCCGCGATCTCAAGATCATGCTGCCCATGGTCGCGACGACCGAGGAATTCCGGCGGGCCCGCATGATCCTGCACCGCGAGCAGGCCATGCTGGAGAAGCAGGGCGTCGCGCCGCCGCGTGATCTGCGCGTTGGCGTGATGGTCGAGGTGCCGTCGCTGCTGTTCGAATTGCCCGAGATCGCCCGCGAGGCGGATTTTCTCTCGATCGGCACCAACGACCTGATGCAGTTCCTCTTCGCCGCCGACCGCGAGAACAAGCGCGTCGCCGACCGCTTCGACCCGCTCAGCGTGGGCGCCCTGCGCGCCCTGCGGAGCATCGTCGATGCGGCGAGCGAGGCGCGTTGCCCGGTCACGGTCTGCGGGGAGATGGGCGGCAAGCCGCTGGAGACCATGGCGTTGATCGGGCTGGGCTATCGCGCCTTCTCGATGTCGGCGGCCTCGGTCGGCCCGGTCAAGGCGATGCTGCGCGGGCTCGATGCCGGCAAGCTCCGGGAGCGGCTCGAATGGATGCTCGCCTCACCCGAAGGCGCGGTCAATCTGCGCCCGCAGCTGGCGGCCTTCGCCTCCGAGTTCAAGGTGCCGGTCTAGCGTCGCTTCCCGCCGCGAGACCCGCTTTTCAGATCGTTTTCAGAGTTCCCTCATGTCCGTACAGCTTCCGCAGGATCGTCTCGACGGCATCGTGGCTCGCCACGCCGCCGCAACCGAGGAGATCAACCATGCCACCGATCCGGTGCGCACGGTCGAGCTTGCCAAGGAGCTGTCGGAACTCGATCCCGTCGTGGCCGCCATCGCCTCGTGGCGCCAGGCTCAGGAGACGCTGGCCGAGGCCGAGGCTCTGATCGCCGACCCCGCGACCGATCCCGAGTTTCGCGAGCTCGCCTATGAGGAGCGCGATGCCGCCCGCGCCGAGATCGAGACGCGCTCCCGCGAGATCCTGATCGCGCTGCTGCCAAAGGACGCGGCCGACGAGCGTGGCGTCATCATCGAGATCCGCGCCGGGACCGGCGGCGACGAAGCCTCGCTCTTCGCCGGCGACCTGCTGCGCATGTACCAGCGCCACGCCGCGCAGAAGGGCTGGAGCGTCGAGATCCTGTCGGAGAGCGAAGGCACGATGGGGGGCTACAAGGAGGTCATCGCCGAGATCAACGGCCGCGGCGTCTATGCCCGGCTGAAATTCGAATCCGGCGTCCACCGCGTGCAGCGCGTGCCCGATACCGAGGGGAGCGGGCGCATCCACACCTCCGCCGCGACCGTCGCCACGCTGCCGCTGGCGAGCGAGGTCGACATCGCGCTCAACGAGGCCGATATCCGCATCGACACCTTGCGCTCGGGCGGCGCCGGCGGCCAGCACGTCAACAAGACCGAATCCGCCGTCCGCCTGACCCATATCCCGACGAACACGGTGGTCCTGGTCCAGGATGAGCGCTCCCAGCACAAGAACAAGGCGCGCGCCTATGAATTGCTGCGGGCCAAGCTCTACGACATGGAGCGGATGCGGATCGATGCCGAACGGTCGGCCGATCGACGTTCGCAGGTCGGCTCCGGCGACCGCTCCGAGCGCATCCGCACCTACAACTTCCCGCAGGGGCGCGTCACCGACCACCGCATCAACCTGACCCTCTACAAGCTCGACGAGATGATGCAGGGGCTCGTGCTCGACGAGATCATCGATGCGCTGACGGCCGAGCATCAGGCGAAGCTGCTTCTGGAAGAAGGAATCGCCGGAAAATGACGGCGATGAAACCAAATTCTCCTTCTCGCGTTGCTGATGCATCGACACCAGCAAACGGGGGAACCTCCCATGATGAAGACCGTATCGACGATCGCGATGGCCGGGTTGATGGCTCTGGCCATGTCCGGCGCTTCACAGGCGCAGGAGCAGACCATGCGCAAGGTGACGTCCGGCAAGCCGGCGGCCCTTCAGGGAGCGATGACCCAGGCTCAAGCCCGCAAGGCCTGCCAGACGGAGATGAGGGGCGCTCGCGAGAGCAAGGCCTCGCTCCGCACCAAGATGAAGCTGTGCGTCGACCAGAAGATGCAGGGCAACAGCTGAACCCGACTGACCGAGCGGCCCGAGCGGCCGTCGAGGGGTTAGGGGAGGGCGCCGTGCCGACCGTGAGGGAGGCGCGGCGTCTTGTCGTCCGGGCCCTGCGTCAGGCCGGCATCGAGCCGGCCGGGCTCGAAGCGCGCCTTCTGCTCGAAGGGGCGCTGGAGACGCGCCATCTCGACCCGGATCGTTCGCTCGACCCCGCCACCGCCGCGGTGCTCGCCGGTTTCCTGCATCGGCGGATCGTCGGTGAACCGGTCTGGCGGGTCCTCGGCGAGCGTGAATTCTGGGGGCTTACCTTCCGCCTCTCGCCGGCGACGCTGGAGCCGCGGCCGGATAGCGAGACCATCGTCGAGGCGGCATTGGACCGGTTGGGCGGACGCCGGGACGAGACGCTGTCGATCCTGGATCTGGGCACCGGCACGGGCTGCCTTCTCGTCGCCCTGCTCAGCGAGTGCCGGAACGCGACGGGGCTCGGCATCGATCTCTCAGCGGAAGCCTGCGAAACCGCCGCCGGCAACGCCGCACGGAACGGCGTCGCCGGGCGGGTTTCCTTCCGCCAGGGCCGTTGGACCGAAGGGCTGAGTGGCCCTTTCGACCTGATCGTCTCGAACCCGCCCTATATCCCGTCCTCCGACATCGCGACGCTGGCGGTCGAGGTGCGCGAGCACGATCCGCGCCTCGCCCTCGATGGCGGGCCTGATGGGCTCGATCCTTACCGATGCTTCGCCCGCAGCCTGCCGGCCCTTCTGGCGCCCGGAGGCTTTATCGTTCTCGAAATCGGCGCCGGCCAGAAGCAGGATATCGCTTCGATCATGGCAGGCGGCGGCCTTGAATTGCAGGCGAGTCGTTACGATCTCGGAGGGCATGAGCGGGCCCTGATCTTTGCGCCCGCCTGATCATGCACAGGCTTTTGGTCGATTTCGCTTGGAGAAGCAGCCAAAAGCGGTTATGCAGCTTTCAGCCGAAGCTGGCGGCGTCAGAGCCGGAGCCTTGGGCGGCCCCTTTCATCGGCAGGCCTTGCTCAAGATCAGCATTGTTTACGGGCGTGTTCCTGAAGCGATGTAACTGACCTGCCAGATTGGACTCCGAAGGCGCTGCGGCGCCCCTCGGCCTATGGGGATGGATCCCCTTTTGGAATAAGAGCGCGTGAAGACCAGAAACGGCGCAAGGCCCCTTCAGGTCCACTCAGCCCGACACGGCGTCGCAACCCGCTGTGTGTCGAAACGCGCATGACGACGCCACGGTTGCTTTGAACAAAGAAGCGCGAGACAGACGCGAATGAGACCAGGTCAGAACCGGCGTATGCGCGGCCGTAGCAATAACGGCAACAATAACGGCAATCGTAAATCTCCCAACCCTTTGCAGCGTAGCTACGAGTCGAACGGGCCGGACGTAAAGGTCCGCGGCACGGCTCAGCACGTCGCCGAGAAGTATTTGCAGCTCGCTCGCGATGCGCAATCTTCGGGCGATACCGTTGCTGCCGAGGGCTACTTCCAGCACGCCGAACACTATTATCGCATCCTGCTCGCAGCGCAGGAGCAGATGACGCAGCAATTCGGCCATACCTTCCCGCCCAATCGCGCCTTCGTCGATGTCGAGGACGACATGGAGGAGGAGGGGGACGACGACGGCTCCTTCCAGCCGGGCACGGGCCCGCAGCCGGATTTCCGTGGTCAGAACGGCCAGATGAACGGCAACGGCTATAACGGGCATGGTGGCCAGCGCGCCGAGGGCGAAGCCGGCGACGGCCAGTCGCAAGGTGGCGGCCAGCGCTTCGACCGTCAGAACCGCCGCGAGCGCTTCAACAACAACAACAACAATAACAACAACAACAATAACAACGAGCGTCGCTTCGACCGGCAGGATCGTGGCGAACGCCGCTTCGATCGCAACGGCGAAGCCGGGCAGGGCGGTTACACGCCGCGTCCCGACGCACCGCGTTCCGACATTCCGGTTGGCAATGTCGGGGAGCCGGTGGCGCCCGTCGCTGCCGAGCAGCCGCAGGCCGAGCGCTCCTTCGAGCGTCCGCAGCGCGCCGAGCGCCGCCCGCGTCGCGAGCGGCAGCCCGAGCCCGAGGGGGAAGATGTCGCCAGCGCGCTGCCGTCCTTCCTGACGAACCCGGTCCGCACCGTGGCGCCGGTCGAGCCGGTGGCTGCGGAACCTGCTGAGCCCGCCCCGGTCGGCGATACCGCCGAGGAGGCCGCTCCGGCCAAGCGGGTGCGCCGTCGCCGGTCGCCGCGCGAGGTCATGGACGCGCTGGGTTCCGAGACGGACGGTTCTGCCGAGTAAGTTCGGAGCATCGGACCATCAGAGATAAAAAAGGGCCCGCAAGGGCCCTTTTTCTTGTCTGCGGTGCTCTCCGGGATGGTCAGGCGATGCCGAGTTCCGCGGGCGCCTCGGACGGCATGAGGGCGTCGCCTTCCCGCAGCGTTCCGCCGGCAATGATGCGGCAATAGATGCCGCAATCGACATGGCCGTAATTCTTCATCAGCGCCTTCGGGATCTGCATGTCGCGGGCGCCGGTATCCGGGTCGACATTGGTCGCGGCGCAACGCTCGATCCGCTTGATGACCTGTAGCTTCAGGCCGTCCGGCCCGTCGATGTCGCGGCCGACGAGGTCGTTTTCCCCCCAGGCCGAAAGCCCGCTCACCATCAGGTTGCCGCGGAAGCGCAGCGGATCGACCGGCCGTCCGAGCCGCCCTTCGAGATCGGCGACGCTGGCGAGGTTGATGATCGAGACGAAGCCGGAGCGGGAATCGGTGAAGCGATAGGTTGAGGGCGCTGTCAGCAGTTTCGGCTCCCCGCGCAGCTCATCCGGCATGAAACTCTCGAAGAAGCGGGCGAGCGCGGCGTGGCCCTCTTCGGTGGCCATGGGGGCACGCAAAGCCTCCTTGCCCTCGTGCCGGATGACGAGATCGCCGCTGGCATCGTCGTAGCGCGTGCGCAGCCGCGCCAGCGATTCGTTGCGCATCAGCATGAGGTATTTGATCTTCGGCTGATGCACCGGCTCGGCCGGGTCGAAACCCGAAGGGCCGTTCTCGATGGCGAAGAGCCGATCGCCCGGAAAATAGCCGCCCGCCGGCAGGCTGGCCTGCGACAGGCGCTCCGGCGAAAGGCCCTTCACGGGATAGCGGTACAGTGTCTCGATGCGCATGATCTGTCCGGCCGTTGCAATCTGCCGGACGATAGCCGCCTTCCGGCGCCCTGACAGATCAAATTCTGTATCCGTTTCGATCAAGCGTCCGCATCGTCTTCTCCATCCGCGACCGAACGCTGGCAGCCCCAGCCGGCCAGCACCGCATCGGTCTCGTCGGCGACGAAGAAGCGGGCGGCATCGCGGTCATAACCCTCGCCCAGCAGACGCTCGTAATCGGTATGGACGTGGCGGACATGGCTGCCGAGCGCGAGCCACAGTGCCGTCGAAGGCGGCAGATCCTTCATGTGGCGCCGCTCCGCCAGGGTGATCACCGCCTCTGCGTCGGAAAGCGGGATGCCTGGCGCGAGCGCTCTCAACGCCCGACGAATCGCCTGCTGTCGCTTGGTCCCGGCCATGCCCGATCTGCGCCTGGCGCGACGCTGAGGTCAATTGCATCGCCCCCTCTTCCGTTGCGCCAATGTCACACTATCTTGGGAGGCGAAGGGCGGCCCATCGCGGCGCCCTATCCTGATGAAAGGCAGCGGGTCTTGCGTCGCTACGGGGCGCGGCCTGCGGGCGGAGTGATCTGAATGAACATTGAAAAATATACTGACCGGGCGAAGGGCTTCCTCCAGGCGGCGCAGACGATCGCGCTGCGCGAGGGCAACCAGCAATTCACCCCCGAGCATCTGCTCAAGGCGTTGCTCGACGACAACGAAGGCATGGCGGCAGGTCTCATCGACCGGGCCGGCGGCCAGTCGCGCCTCGCGCTGCAGCTTGTCGACCAGGCGCTGGCGAAGCTGCCGAAGGTCTCGGGCGGCTCGGGCGGCCTCAACCTGACGCCGGGTCTCGCCCGCGTCTTCGACACCGCCGAGAAAGCGGCCGAGAAGGCCGGCGACAGTTTCGTCACGGTCGAGCGGCTTTTGCTCGCGCTCGCGATCGAGAAGGACACAGAGGCCGGCAAGGCGCTGTCGAAGGCGGGCGTCACCCCGCAGGCGCTGAATGCCGCGATCGAGGCGATCCGCAAGGGCCGCACTGCCGATTCCGCTTCGGCCGAGCAGGCCTATGACGCGCTGAAGAAATATGCCCGTGACCTCACCGCCGCGGCGCGCGAGGGCAAGCTCGACCCGGTGATCGGCCGCGACGAGGAGATCCGCCGCACCATCCAGGTGCTGTCGCGCCGGACCAAGAACAATCCCGTCCTGATCGGCGAGCCCGGCGTCGGCAAGACCGCCATCGCCGAAGGCCTCGCCTTGCGCATCGTCAATGGCGACGTGCCGGAGAGCCTGAAGGACAAGGAACTGCTCGCCCTCGACATGGGCTCGCTCATCGCCGGCGCGAAATATCGCGGCGAGTTCGAGGAGCGGCTGAAGGCGGTGCTGACCGAGGTTTCGTCCTCGGATGGCGGCATCATCCTGTTCATCGACGAGATGCACACCCTCGTCGGCGCCGGCAAGACCGACGGCGCGATGGATGCGTCGAACCTGCTGAAGCCGGCGCTCGCGCGCGGCGAACTGCACTGCATCGGCGCGACCACGCTCGACGAGTATCGCAAATATGTCGAGAAGGATGCGGCGCTGGCGCGGCGCTTCCAGCCGGTCTTCGTCGACGAGCCGACGGTCGAGGACACCATCTCGATCCTGCGCGGCCTGAAGGAGAAATACGAGCAGCATCACCGCGTCCGCATCACGGATTCGGCGCTGGTCTCGGCGGCGACCCTGTCGAATCGCTACATCACCGACCGCTTCCTGCCGGACAAGGCGATCGACCTCGTCGACGAGGCCTCGGCGCGCCTGCGCATGCAGGTCGATTCCAAGCCCGAGGAGCTGGATTCGATCGACCGCGAGATCGTCCGTCTCAAGATCGAGCAGGAGGCGCTCAAGAAGGAGAACGACGCCGGCTCGAAGGAGCGGCTGAAGCGGCTCGAATCCGAGCTGGCCGATCTGGAGTCGCGCTCCGACACCATCACGGCCAAGTGGAAAGCCGAGAAGGACAAGCTCGGCCACGCCGCCGAGCTGAAAACCAAGCTCGACAACGCCCGCAACGAACTCGCCCAGGCGCAGCGCAAGGGCGAGTATCAGCGGGCGGGCGAGCTTGCCTATGGCGAGATCCCCGGGCTCGAGAAGCAGCTCGCCGAGGTCGAGGAGAAGGGCGAGGGCGCCGGCATGGTCGAGGAGGCGGTGACGCCGGACCATGTCGCGCAGGTCGTCAGCCGCTGGACCGGCGTGCCGGTCGATCGCATGCTCGAAGGCGAGAGGGAGAAGCTGCTCCGCATGGAGGAGGTTCTGGGCTCCCGCGTCGTCGGGCAGCGCGAGGCGGTGGAGGCGGTCTCGACCGCGGTCCGTCGTGCGCGGGCCGGCCTGCAGGATCCCAACCGTCCGATCGGCTCCTTCATGTTCCTCGGCCCCACCGGCGTCGGCAAGACCGAACTGACCAAGGCTCTGGCCTCGTTCCTGTTCGACGACGATACCGCGCTCCTGCGCATCGACATGTCGGAGTACATGGAGAAGCACTCGGTCGCCCGGCTGATCGGCGCGCCTCCCGGCTATGTCGGCTATGAGGAGGGCGGTGCGCTGACGGAAGCGGTGCGCCGCCGGCCCTATCAGGTCGTGCTCTTCGACGAGATCGAGAAGGCGCATCCGGACGTGTTCAACGTCCTGCTGCAGGTTCTCGACGATGGCCGCCTCACCGACGGCCAGGGCCGCACGGTCGATTTCCGCAACGTGCTGATCATCATGACCTCGAACCTCGGTTCGGAGTATCTGGTGAACCAGCCCGAGGGGCAGGACAGCGATGCGGTGCGCGACGAGGTCATGGGCGTGGTCCGTCACGCCTTCAGGCCCGAGTTCCTGAACCGGATCGACGACATCATCCTGTTCCATCGCCTGCGGCGGAAGGACATGGACGCCATCGTCGATATCCAGATGGCCCGGCTGCAGAAGCTGCTGACCGATCGCAAGATCACGCTCGAGCTTTCGAAGGAGGCGCGCGAGTGGCTGGCCGACAAGGGTTATGACCCCGCCTATGGCGCGCGCCCGCTGAAGCGCGTGATCCAGAAGTTCGTTCAGGATCCGCTGGCGGAAGCCATCCTGGCCGGCGAGATCGTCGATGGCGAGACGGTGCCGATCACCGTCGGTCCGGGCTCGCTGATGCTGGGCCATGTCGCGGCCGTGAAGGAGAAGCGGCCCGTGGGTGTGGCGCTGAACTGAAATCGCGAGCGCCCTTCTCCTCTCGAGGGAGAAGGTGTCTGCGGAGCAGACGGGTGAGGGAAGGGTCGCGTAAGCGGCCCTTTTCTTTGCCTGTCGCGTCGCCCTCATCCGTCAGCGCTGCGCTGCCATCTTCTCCCCTGAGGGGAGAAGGAGAAGGATTCACCCCCGCTTCAGCAGGAACACCGCCTGCGCGCCGAACAGGTTCCAGAACCACCACGGCGCCTTGACGCCGACCTTGCCGCCGGCGGCGTCGAGCGCCACCGCGCGTTCCTTCTCCGCGCCGATCAGGTCGCAGAGCGCGACGAAATCGCGGATCGTGCAGAAATGGATGTTGGGCGTGTCCCACCAGCTATAGGGCAGGGCCTCGGTCACCGGCATATGCCCCTGGAAGAACACCTGCGAGCGCATCCGCCAATGCCCGAAATTCGGGAAGGAAACGATGGCGCGACGGCCGATCCTGAGCATCTGCTCCAGCACGAGGCGCGGATTGCGCGTCGCCTGAATCGTCTGGGACAGGATGACATAGTCGAACGAGTCGTCGGGGTAGTCGGCGAGATCGGTGTCGGCGTCGCCCTGGATCACCGAGAGCCCGCGCGCCACGCAATCGGCCACGCCCTCGCGCGAGAGCTCGATCCCGCGCGCATCGACATTGCGGGTCTCCGCGAGCAGTGCCAGCAGCGCCCCGTCGCCGCAGCCGACATCGAGCACGCGCGTGCCGGGCTGCACCATCTCGGCGACGAGCTTTAGGTCGATGCGGTTCGTCTGGTTGTCCGGGAGGGTCATGCTCAGAGTCCCCGCGCCCGTGCCGCCGCGCCGATGAAGCCGCGCGTCGTGGCGAAGAGGTTGGGCTCTTCCAGAAGGAAGGCGTCGTGGCCCTTGTCGCTCTCCAGCTCGACGAAGGAGACCGAAGCGCCGGCTGCGTTGAGCGCATGCACGATGGCGCGGGAATCCGCCGTGGGGAACAGCCAGTCCGAGGTGAAGGAGGCCACGCAGAAGCGCGTCTTCGTGCCTGCGAAGGCGCGCGCCAGCACGCCGTCATGGTCGGCGGCGAGGTCGAAATAATCCATCGCCCGCGTGACGTAGAGATAGGAATTGGCGTCGAAGCGCTCGACGAAGCTCAGGCCCTGATGGCGCAGATAGCTCTCGACCTGAAAGTCGGCGTCGAAGGAGAAGGTCGGCGCCTCCCTGTCCTGCAGCTTGCGGCCGAATTTGCGGTGCAGCGCCTGCTCGGAGAGATAGGTGATATGCGCGCCCATCCGGGCGACCGAAAGTCCCTTGGAAGGCCGGGTGCCTTCTTCGAGATAGCGTCCCTGGCGCCAGTCCGGATCGGCCATCACCGCCTGCCGTCCGACCTCGTGGAAGGCGATGTTCTGCGCCGAATGCTTGGCTCCCGTCGCCAGCGGCAGCGCCGAGAACACCCGGCCCGGATAGCTCGCCGCCCATTGCAGCACCTGCATGCCGCCCATCGAGCCGCCGGCGACGCAGAACAGCGTCTCGATGCCGAGCGAGTCGATCAATGCCGCCTGCGCCCGCACCATGTCGCGGATGGTGACGACCGGGAAGGACAGGCCCCAGGGCTTGCCCGTCGCCGGATTGGTCGAGGCCGGGCCGGTCGTGCCCGTGCAGCCGCCAACGACATTGGCGCAGATCACGAAGAAGCGGTCGGTATCGATCGGCTTGCCCGGCCCGATCATCGCGGTCCACCAGCCGCCCTTGCCGGTGATCGGGTTGCGGCTCGCGACATACTGGTCGCCGGTCAGGGCGTGGCAGACCAGCACCGCGTTCGACTTGTCGGCGTTCAGCGTGCCGTAGGTCTGATAGGCGATCTGCCAGTGGTCGAGCACGACGCCGCAATCCATCAATAGCGGCGCTTCCGGCCCGAAGCGCGCGACCGGGCTCGAAGGCTCGTTGGCTTCCTTCAGCGGGTCGGCGAGGCTGGGGGAGAGATCGCTCATATCGTCCGTTTCGGCAGTGTTATTTGTCTTGCCGGTCCAAGCGTTCGGAAAATCGAACTCTAGCGATGACCTGCCACGGCGCTGCTGTCAACGCGGGATTGTGCAGCCGGCTTTGCCAAGGCGCGGCGGGAGCGCTAAGGAGCGTGGCCTTGCCGGAAAGCGCGTTGCCATGACCGAAGCCGCCCCGACCACCCTTGCCGATCTGCGCAGCGAAATCGACCGCATCGACAGCACGATGCATGCGCTGCTGATGGAGCGTTCGCAGATCATCGAGACGCTGATCTCGATCAAGAAGACGCAAGCCTCCGGTTCCGCCTTCCGCCCCGGCCGCGAGGCCGACATCATGAAGCGGCTCGCGCTCAGCCATAAGGGCCTCCTGCCGCTCGACACCGTCGAGAGCGTCTGGCGCATCATCATCGCCACCTTCACCTATGTGCAGGCGCCTTATTCGGTCCATGCCGATGTTTCGGGCGGCGACCCGGCGATGCGCGATTCCGCCCGCTTCCATTTCGGCTTCACGGTGCCTTTCGTCCCGCATGAGGACGCCCGCGCCGTGATCCGCGCCGTCGCCGAATCCGCCGGCGATCTCGGCATCTTTCGCATGGATCAAGGCGCCAGCGCCGGCATCTGGTGGCGCGACCTGATCGGGCCGGATGCGCCGAAGATCATCGCGCGTCTGCCCTTCGTCGAGCGCCCGGACCATCCGGCCGGCACGCCGGTCTACTGCATCGCCAAGCCGCTGGCGGACGCCGCGGTGCGCGAGATCGTGCTCTATGCCGCCCGTGTCGAGCGCTGGTCGGAGGCGCTGCGCCACGGTCTTGCCGAGCATCTGGCCGAGGTCTCGGCCTCGGCTGCCGACGGCTCGCATCTGTCGCTGCTGGTCGCCGCCTCCGGCGAGGTCGATCAGGCGGCGATCCGGGCTGCGCTCGCACCCGCCGGTCTCAGCGACTTCTCGGAGATCGGCAGCCACGCCGCCCGTTTCGCCGTCAAATCCGCCCGTTCGTGAACACTCTCACGTATCGCCTCTGATCCGCCGTCGTCATCCCGGGCAAGCGCAGCGCAGACCCGGGATCCATCGTAGAGTGCATCGCCCTCCGATGGATTCCGGGTCTCCCTCCGGTCGCCCGGAATGACGGGGAAGGATCGAACCGAAAGACCGATAGATGACCGCCTCTCGCCCCGTGCCCCGTCCCGGCGTCCTCGAGATCGAGGCCTATGTCCCCGGCAAATCCGCCGCGCCCGCCGGCGTGAAGCTGCACAAGCTCTCCTCCAACGAAACCCCGCTGGGTCCGAGCCCGAAGGCGATCGCCGCCTTCGAGGGCCTCGCCGGCAAGCTGGAGCTCTACCCCGATGGCTCGTCGAGCCGGCTCAAGCAGGCGATCGCCGGCCGCTACGGTCTCGATCCCCAGCGGATCATCTGCGGCAATGGCTCCGACGAACTGCTCGAACTCGTCACCAAGGCCTATCTGGGCGAGGGCGATGAGGGCATCTACAGCCAGTACGGCTTCCTGGTCTATCGCATCGCCATCCTGGCCGCCGGCGGCAAGCCGGTCGTCGTGTCCGAGAAGAACTATACGGCCGATGTCGACGCCATCCTCGCGGCGGTGACGCCGAAGACGAAGATCGTCTTCCTCGCCAATCCCAACAATCCGACCGGCACCTATCTGCCCTTCGATCAGGTGAAGCGCCTGCAGGCCGGCCTGCCGCCGCATGTCCTGCTGGTGCTCGACGCGGCCTATGCCGAATATGTCCGGCGCAACGACTACGCGTCGGGCCTCGAGCTTGTCGCCGAGAGCGAGAACGTCGTGATGACGCGAACCTTCTCGAAGATCTACGGCCTCGCCAATCTGCGCATCGGCTGGCTCTACGGGCCTGCCCATGTCATCGACGCGCTGGAGCGCATCCGCGGCCCCTTCAACGTCAACGGAGCCGCCATCGAGGCCGGTGCCGCCGCCGTCGCCGACGAGGCCCATGTCGCGGCCGCGATCGAGCACAACGACAAATGGCTCGCCTGGGCGACCGCCGAGATCGAGAAGCTCGGCCTCGCGGTCACGCCCTCGGTCGGCAACTTCATCCTGATCCATTTCCCGAAGACGCCGGGCAAGACCGCCAAGGAGGCCGACGCCTTCCTGACCCGGCGCGGTCTCATCCTGCGCGCCGTCGGCGGCTATGGCTTGCCGGATGCGCTGCGCATGACCATCGGCTCCGAGGAGGCGAACCGCCTCGTCGTCGCCGCGCTCGCAGACTTCCTCGCGGGCAAGGCCTGACGCCGATGGCGGAGAGCTTCGCGCCGCGCCGCGCCACACCGGTCTTCACCCGCCTCGCCATCATCGGCATCGGGCTGATCGGCTCCTCGATCGCGCGGGCGGCGAAGGAGCTGAACCTCGCCGGCACGATCGTGCTGGCCGACCAGGACGCGGCCGTGCGCCAGCGGGCGCGCGAGCTCGATCTCGGCCATGCCGTCGCTGATACGGCGGCCGAGGCGGCTGATGGCGCCGATCACATCATCCTCTGCGTGCCGGTCGGCGCCTGCGGTTCGGTGGCGGCCGAAATCGCGCCTTCGCTCAAAGCGGGCGCCATCCTCTCCGATGTCGGCTCGGTCAAGGGCTCGGTGGTCGATGCGGTCCTGCCGCATCTGCCGGAGGGTGTTTCCTTCGTTCCGGCCCATCCGGTGGCGGGCACCGAGAATTCCGGCCCCGATGCCGGCTTCCCCAGCCTCTTCCTCAATCGCTGGTGCATCCTGACGCCGCCGGAAGGCACGGATGCGGCAGCCATCGCCAAAACCCGCCAGTTCTGGGAAGGGATGGGCGCGCTGGTCGAGGTGATGAGCGCGCAGCACCATGACCTCGTCCTCGCCGTCACCAGCCATCTGCCGCACCTCATCGCCTACAACATCGTCGGCACGGCCGAGGATCTGGAGGCGGTGACGCAGTCCGAGGTGATCAAGTTCTCGGCTGGCGGCTTCCGCGATTTCACCCGCATCGCCGCCTCCGACCCGACGATGTGGCGCGACGTCTTCCTGCACAACAAGGAAGCGGTGCTGGAGATGCTCGGCCGCTTCAACGAAGACCTCGCTTTGCTCACCCGCGCGATCCGCTATGGCGACGGCGAGACTTTGCACAAGCACTTCACCCGCACCCGTGCCATCCGCCGCGGCATCGTGGCGCTCGGCCAGGAGAAGCCGGAGACGGAGAAGCTGCGCAAGGATTGAAGGGAGGCGGGATCGCGCCGGAGAATCGCCGGGGCTTCGGTGCTGTGCATGGCGCCGCTTGCGGCTTGCCAAGCAGCCCCCCTGCTGGTACAGCGCCACCCGTTGCCGCTTTAGCTCAGCTGGTAGAGCACCTCATTCGTAATGAGGGGGTCGGGGGTTCGAATCCCTCAAGCGGCACCATTTTCCTCATTCGCTGACGTTTACGAACCGACCCAACCGGTCGGTCTTTTCGTGTTTGGCGTTCGCGGACGACATTCGAGGCCAACAGATGGCCCCGACCGACCCTGCGCTTCGAAATGCCAGCCCCTCCGGAAAGACGGTGAGGCTGCCGCACGGAAAGGGTTTTCAGCTCTCACGCCGAGCGATGATACGCGATGGCGGCGTCTGATAGGTGGGCGCTTCCCGCGGGCGCGCGCTCGGCTGCGGATGGTCGTTGCCCGCGCCAACCAAGTCGCGGTGCGACCAGCTCGACGAAATCCGTCAGGATCTGGCGATGGTCGGCGAGACTGAAATTATACGGCAGTTCCAGCCGCAGCGTGTCGACCAGACGCAGCACCGGATCGGCTTCCAGTCTTTCGACGATGTCCGCGGCCGGCCCGACGATGTCCGGCGCGATCAGCGTCCGCCGCTCGCCCTGCGGCGCCAGCGTGCGCGCCTGGCGGCTGGCGGCATAGTCGCGATAGCGCTGCCGCGTCCCGGCATCGGCGCCGTCGAGCGGCACGATCACCCGGCCGATGGCGATGCGCGGCTCGGCCGGTCCGCGCCAATGCGTGCGGAAGGTCTCGACATGGCGCCGCTGTGTCTCGAAGAAATCGTCGGTCTCCTCGCCGGTGTTGATGTTGCCGAGGAGGAGATGAAAGCCGTTCTCGGACGCCCAGCGGGCGGAGCGCAGCGAGCCGCCGCCATACCAGAGCCGCTGGCGCAAGCCCTGCGCGTGCGGCCGCAGCCGGGGGCGGTGCTCGCCGGCTGCCGAGGTGATGCGCGCCTGCGGCTCGCCCAGCCAGTCGCCCGCGATATTGGCCGCCAGCCGCGCGACGCGGGCATGGGAGAAGTCGATGGCCGCAGGATCGCCGTCGAAGAGGCGTTCCCCCAGCAGCTTGCCGAAGGGCGGCGCCCCGGCGCTCAGGCCGATGTTCAGCCGCCCGCCGGAGAGCACATCGACCAGTGACAGATCCTCCGCCAGCCGGAACGGGTTCTCGTAGCCCATCTGGATGACGGCGCTGCCGAGGCCGATGCGCCGGGTGCGCTGGGTCGCGGCGGCGAGAAAGGTCGCCGCCGAGGAGACACCCGGTTCGAGATGGCGCTGGCGCACCCAGGCGCTCTCGAAACCGAGCGCCTCGCCATATTCGAACAGCGAGAGCGTCTCCTCCAGGCCGGTGCGCGGATCGGCGTCGTCGTAGTTGCCGGGCGTCAGGAAGGCGATGTTGCGGATCGAGAGCTGCGTCATGGCTTTTCAGTATTTCGGCAGGCCGGGCGGGTTGGTCTCGGAACGCGGCAGGGCTTCCTCCTCCAGCCCCCAGCGGGCGAGCGCCTGCCCGTACTTGCCGTTCGCGATCAGGTTGTTGGTCGCGAGCGTCAGCGCGTCGACAAGCCCGCTGCCCTTGCGGGTTGCGATCGCGACGTCGGATTTCAGCGGCCAGCCGGCGCTCAAGGTGCCGATGCGCCTGATGTCCTTGTCGCGCGCGGCGATGAAGACGAGTTGCGCATGGGGCTGGACGATGACGTCCGACCTGCCGGAGCGCAGCGAGACGAGACGCGCTGCCTCGTCGTCGAAAAGCTGGAGCTCGATCGGCTTCAGGCCGGCTGCGACGTTCTGCTTGCTCCACTCGACGAGGATGCGCTCCTGATTGGTGCCGCCGCCGACGGCGATGGTGAGACCGGCGGCGTCTTTCGGCTCCCTAATGCCGGCGATCCTGCTGTCGGCCTTGACGAAGAAGCCGTGCAGCCCTTGCCGGTAGGTCGAGAAGTCGAACTTCTCCTTGCGCTGCTCGGTGACGCCGACATTGGAGATGACGGCGTCGTATTTCCCGGAGGCGAGGCCGAGCGGCCAGTCGGCCCAGGCCACGGGCACGAGGTTCAGCTTCAGGCCGAGGCTGCCGGCGATGAGCAGCGCGAAGTCGGGATCGGCTCCGATCACCGTCTTCGCATCGGTGGCATAGGTCGCGAGCGGGGGCCCGCCGGGGCTGATCCCGACGGTGAGCACACCGGGCTCGGCGAAGGCATAGTTGCTCGGGATGCGCGCGACGGCCGCCGGGTCCTTCTCGGCACGGATACGACCGGTCTGCTCCGGGCCGAGATCGAAGGGCGCCTGCTGGGCGAAGGCGGCCAGGCTCGTGGTGCTGAGCGCGCCGACGAGAAGCGACAGGAGTGTCCGTCGCGGAATCATGATGGTCTCCAGTCCTGAAAGATCGATGGGGTGCTGGCCGCGGCTCAAGCCTTCGGCAGGCCGGGCGGATTGGTGCGCGACTGAGCGATCGCTTCGGCCGTCAGGTTCCAGCGCGCGAGCACCTTGGCGTAGTTGCCGTTCCCGATCTGGGTGTTGAGCGCATGGGTGATCGCGTCGGCGAGGCCGGCGCCCTTGCGCGTCGTGACGGCGATCTCGGCCAGTTCCGGCCAGCCGCCGCTGAAATTGCCGGCGAGTCGCGTCTTGCCCTCCTGCGCGGCCTTGAAGCTCAGCAGGGCGTTCGGGCCGAGATAGGCGTCGGCGCGGCCGGATTCGAGCGCGAGATAGAGAACGACGTCGTCGTCGTAATACTGGATATCGACCGGCTTCAGCCCGGCCTTGATGTTGGCCTCGTTCCAGCGGAGCAGGATCTGCTCCTGGTTGGTGCCGGAGGAGACGATGACCTTCAGCCCCGCCACGTCACGCGGCTCGCGGATGACGATCTCGTTGCCCTTCTTCACATAGAAGCCGAGCAGGTCCTTGCGGTAGGTCGAGAAGTCGAACTTCTCCTTGCGCTGCTCGGTGACCGTGACGTTGGAGATGACCGCGTCGAACTTGCCCGAGACCACGCCGAGCGGCCAGTCGGCCCAGGCCGTGGTGACGATCTCGAGCTTGCGGCCGAGGGCGTCGGCAACAAGCTGGGCGATCTCCGCCTCCGCGCCGATGACCGTCCTGTTGTCGGTCGCGAAACCGCTGAAGGGAAAGCGCCCGGTATTGTTGCCGACGGTGAAGACGCCGTCCTTGGCGAATTTGGCATCCCCGGCGATGAGCCTGATCGCCTCCTCGTCGCGCTGGGCGCGGGGACGGCCCGGCTGTTCGGGCGAGAGGTCGACCGCCTGCTGGGCGAAGGCCCCGGCGGGGATGAGCGCGGAAGAAGCCGCACCGGCGAAAAGGGCGAGCGAAGCGCGTCTGGTCAGCATGATCGTGTTCCTTGTCCGAAAACTTTGAGCGTCAGAGCACCTTGGCGAGGAATTCGCGGGTGCGGGGATGGTCGGGCTCGCCCAGCACCTTCGCCGGCGCGCCGGTCTCGAGGATGCGACCGGCCTCCATGAAGACGACCTGATCGGCGACCTCGCGGGCGAAGCCGATCTCATGGGTGACGATGACGAGCGTCGTGCCGGAGCGGGAGAGTTCCTTGATGACGTCGAGCACCTCGCCGACGAGCTCGGGGTCCAGCGCCGAGGTCGGCTCGTCGAAGAGCAGGACCTTGGGTTTCAAGGCGAGCGCGCGGGCGATGGCGACGCGCTGCTGCTGGCCGCCGGAGAGCTGGCGCGGATAGGCATCGACCTTGTCGGCGAGGCCGACGCGGGCAAGCAGCTCCCGCGCCTCGGCCAGCGCCTGTTCGCGGGAGAGGCCACGCACCGTCACCGGCGCCTCGGCGATGTTCTCGATCGCGGTGAGATGGGGGAAGAGGTTGAAGTTCTGGAAGACCATGCCGACGTCGATGCGGCGCTTCAGGATGTCCTTCTCCTTCAGTTCGTAGAGCGTCTCGCCGTCCTGCCGGTAGCCGATCAATTCGCCGTCGATGGCGATGAAGCCTTCGTCGACCCGCTCCAGATGGTTGATCGCGCGCAGCAGCGTCGATTTGCCCGAGCCGGACTGGCCGATGATCGCGGTGACGCTGCCCGGCTTCAGCGCGAGGCCGACATCGTCGAGCACCTTGAGCGGGCCGAAACTCTTCGAGACGTGGCTGATGCGGATCTCACCGCCGCGACGCGGCGACAGCGTCGCGAGCGAGGCCGCGTCCTGCCGGCTGGCGACCGGTGCCGGCGCGGCGAAGGCGGTGCTCGTGTTGTCTCGACCGCGGCCGAGCCAGCGCAGGGCGCCATCGATCGCTGACGGCGGCGGATTGCGCAGCGCGCCGCGGGCGTAGTGGCGCTCGATATGGCGCTGGAAGAAGGAGAGGACGCTGAGGATGACGAGATACCAGACCGTCGCCACCATCAGCAGCGGGATCACCTCGAGATTGCGCCGGTAGATGACCTGGATGGTGTAGAACAGCTCTGGCAGGGCGAGGATGTAGACCTGGCTGGTCCCCTTCGCGAGGCTGATGATCTCGTTGAAGGCCGTAGGCAGGATCGAGCGCATCGCCTGCGGCAGCACGATGCGCGAGATCTGGCGGCGTCTCGGCAGGCCGAGCGCGGCGGCGGCCTCGTGCTGGCCCTGATCGACGGACAGGATGCCGCCGCGCACGATCTCGGATGAGAAGGCGGCGGCGTTGAGCGTGAGCCCCAGCACGGCGGCGAGGAACGGCGTGATGAGCTGCGTCGTCTGCCAGGAGCCGAAGCTGATATCGGTGAAGGGGATGCCCAGCCAGATCGTGCTGTAGAGATAGCCGAGATTGTTCAGGATCAGCAGCAGCACGATCAGCGGGATCGAGCGGAAGAGCCAGACATAGCCCCAGGACAGGGACGCCAGCAGCGGCGAACCCGAGACCCGCGCCAGCGCCAGCAGCGTCCCGAGCAGGAAGCCGAATACCGTGCCGAGCAGCGTCAGCAGGAGTGTGCGTCCGAGGCCGACCAGCACCGGCTCGGCAAAGAACCACTCGGCGAAGACGTCCCAGCCCCAGCGAGGATTCGACAGCACCGAATTCAGGATCGCGAAGATCACGACGCCTGCGAAGACCGTGCCGATGATCCGCCCGGGATAGCGGGCCGGCACGATCCGGTAGCGGCTGAAGTCGCGCCCGGGCGCTGGCTGATGGGCGTGCGAGGGCAGGCCCGCGAAGTCGCTGGCGAGGGTCATGTTGGATCTTTCGGGCTGAAGGCGGTGCGTTGGTGCGGCCGTCAGGCCGCGTCGAGCGATCGGTGGCTTTCCGATGGCGGGGCCCGTCTCGACGGCGTGACCGAAAGCGCCTTCTCGAATGGCAGGATGCCATAGGTCTCGGGGTCGACGGTCAGGTCGAACAAGGCCGTATAGCCGGCGCCCAGATAAAGCGCCTTGGCCTCGGGTTGGCGGAAGCCGGTGGTCAGATAGATCTTGTCGTAGCCCTGGCGGACCGCCTGCTGTTCCAGCTCTTCGACGATGCGGCGCGCCAACCCCTGGCGGCGCAGCGCGGCATCGGTCCAGACCCGCTTGAGCTCGGCGGTATGGGAGTCGTAGCGCTTGAAGGCGCCGCCGGCGACCGCCCGGCCATCCCGCAGGAGCAGCACGAAATTACCGTCCGGCGGAGCGAAAAGCGCGGCGGGATAGCGGCTCATTTCGGCGCCGGGCGGGTCGCCGAAATAGCTGCCGTAGCGGGTTGCGTATTCCCAGGTCAGCTGCTCGACGAGCGGCTGCGCGCGCGGGTCGAGCGGGGTGGTGTAGACGAACTGATCGGCCATCTCCGGAGCCTTTCTCACAAGCGGTGGCGGCGATCTCAGCCCGCTCTGCGCACGGTTTGCGCGGGGGCATTGCGCGCATGGCGGCTCTCGCGACGCGGCAGGCCGAGATGATCGCGCAAGGTCTGGCCCGGCAGGCTGCGGTCATAGACGCCGCGCTCTTCCAGCACGGGGATCACCAGCTCGACGAAATCGTCGAGGCCCTGGCCGAGGACCGGGAAGCCGAGCACGAAGCCGTCGGCCGCCCGCTTCTCGACGCGCTCGATGAGGCGGCCGGCAACCTCCTCTGCCGAGCCGATCAGGTCCGTGCGCGGGGTCGCTGCTTCGAGCGCCGCTTCGCGCAGGGTCTGGCGCTTCAGAATCGCGTTGCGCTTGATGCGGTCGGTCGTCGAGCGGAAGCTGTTCTTGCCGATATCGCCGAGCTCGGGGAAGGGCGCGTCCAGCGGATAGGCGCTGAAATCATGATGGTCGAAGAAGCGGCCGAGATAGGCGAGCGCGTCCTCGATCGAGATCAGCGCCCGGATCGCGCGATATTTCTCCTCGGCTTCGGCCGGGGTGCGGCCGACGATCGGACCCGCGCCCGGAAACAGCTTCACCTCGTCGGCGCTGCGGCCCTGCGCCACCGCACTCGTCTTGATGGCGCGATACAGCGCCTGGGCCTCCTCCAGCGGGACATGGTTGGCGAAGACCGCATCTGCATGCTTGCCCGCCAGTCCGATGCCCGCTTCGGAGGCACCGGCCTGGAACAGCACGGGCTGCCCCTGCGGCGAGCGCTGGATGTTCAGCGGCCCCTCGACCTGGAAGAAGCGGCCCTTGTAGCCGAGCGTATGCAGCTTCTCGCGGTCGAAGAAGCGGCCGGTCTCGCGGTCGCGCGGGAAGGCGTCGTCATCCCAGGAATCCCACAGGCCCTTGGCGATATCGAGATATTCATGCGCGATCTCGTAGCGCAAAGCATGTTCGGGATGGGGCCGGCTGTAGTTGCGGCCCGATCCTTCCAACGGGGATGTCACGGCGTTCCAACCAGCGCGTCCACCGCTGATCAGATCGAGCGAGGCGAATTGCCGGGCGATCGTGAACGGGTCGCTATAGGAGGTCGAGACCGTTCCGACGAGGCCGAGTTTCCGGGTCGCGACCGCCAGCGCCGAGAGAATCGTCAGTGGCTCGAAGCGGTTGAGGAAATGCGGGATCGACTTCTCGTTGATGTAGAGCCCGTCGGCGATGAAGGCGAAGGCGATGCCGTTCTCCTCCGCTTTCCGGGCATTGCGGATGAAGAAGTCCAGGTTGACGCTGGCATCCGGCGGATTGCTCGGATGACGCCACGCATTCATGTGGCTGCCGGCGCCCTGCAGCATCACGCCGAAGGTCAGGCGGGGAGTCGCGGTGCTCTTGGCCATGGATCTCGTCCTTTCCGAATGATCAGGCTGCGAGCGCCGGCGCTTCGCCGGCCAGCAGCATCACGGACGCGAGCCGCTTCTCGGCGGCGGCGGGCGGTGTATCGATGATGAATTCACGGACGCCGAAGCGTGCCTGCAGCCGCTCCAGCTCGCGGCGAACCTGCTCGGCCGTGCCGGAAACGATCTGCGGCTTGCGGATTTCGGTGTGGTAGGCGACGGCGCCGGCCTGCCGGGCATATTCCGCCGCCTGCTCTTCCGAGCCGAGATTGACGCTATGGCCATCGTCGAGCGTCACGCGCACGATCTTCAGCGCATCGGTGAGGCTGCGCGCCTCGTCCGGCGACGGCGCGGCGAGAGCCGTCACGGCCAGCAGGACCGGTCCTTTGCCGCCCGCGCCGGCATAGGCTTCGAAGCTCGCCTCTATCGTCTTCTCGTCGCCATTATGCTGGCCGGCGAAAACGAAATTCCAGCCGCGCTCCCCGGCCAGCCTGGCGCTGTCCGGGCTGCCGCCCAGCAGGAAGCGTTCGGGTGAAACGGGCGGCTGCGGCAGAGCGCGCGCTGCCCCTTCCTCCGCGGTGTGGACGCTCAGGAACGTATCGAGCTCGCTCAACTGTGCGCTGAAGTCGTGGGCGGGACCGGATGCGTGGAGGACGCGCAGCGCCCGTGTCGACGCCGGCAACCCGCCGGGCGCGCGCCCGATGCCGAGATCGACGCGTCCCGGAGCAAGCGACGCCAGGACATTGAAGATCTCCGCGACCTTGTAGGGGCTGTAATGCGGCAAGAGGACACCGCCGGAGCCGATCCGGATGCTGCGCGTGCGCGCGGCGAGATAGGCGATCAGCACCTCGGGAGCGGAGCTCGCCAGACCGGGAAAACCGTGATGCTCGGCGACCCAGAAGCGCGTGTATCCGAGCCGTTCGGCCGTCTGTGCCAGCGCGACCGTCCGTTGCAGCGCAACGGCGGCGTTCTCGCCTTCCGGGATCGGGCTCTTGTCGAGGAGGCTCAGGCGGTAGCTCATCGTCGTTCCTCAATAGGCTCGCAGGCCGAGTGCACTTGCAGCCTCGTCGGGCAGCCAGCCGAGGCGCTCATAGGCGCCACGCCAATAGAGGAGCGCTGCCGACTCGCCGCCGATCCTGATCTCGCGAATCCGGCCGATGACGATGGCGTGGGAGTGCCGCTCGATCAGCTCCTCGATCTCGCAGTCGAGATTGGCGAGCGCGCCGTCGAGCAGGGCAGAACCCGATGCGCCCTCCGTCCAGCTTGCCTCGGCATAGCGGGCGAGGCCCTTCTCGCCGCCGCGGCCGGCAAACCGGTCGGCGATGGGCTTCTGGTCGGCGGCGAGAAGATTCACGGCAAAGGCGCCATGCGCCCGCAGCACCGGAAAGCTGGACGATGCCAGGTTGAGCCCGAACATCACTGTCGGCGGCTCGGCCGACAGCGACGAGACGGAGGTCGCCACCAGGCCGGTCCGCGCGGCGCCCCGGCCCGTCGTGATGACGCTGACGCCGCCGGCGAGCTGGCGAAGCGCCTGGCGGAAAAGCTGGAGATCAGCCGGGGCCGGGTGCGCCGGCGCGGTGGAGGAGGCGATTGCCCTCGGAAGATCCTTCGGGCCGGGGGCCTTCGGCACAAGCGAGACGACCGTCATAATGGACTCCGAGAAGATTGCGCCCTGGCCGGGCCAGGCGACGTCGGCCAACGAGCAGAGCCGGAAAGGGCAGATGCGGGCTCGGCGATGGCGGGGAAGAGGAGGGGCTCAGCGGTCTTGTCGCAGGCCCGTATCGGCGTCGCTGGGAACATGAATCCCCCTTCGCCGGGGAGCCGGCGCTGCAATCTGTCTATGGTGTTCGATGGATCAGTGCTGGCGGCGAGACGCTCTTACGCCAGACATCGGCGCGATCGACGAGATATTCCGCATCGTTCAGCGATGGCAGACATGGGTCAGACTCCGTTGCGGAGCCCACGATCGTCTCGTGGTGCTTTTAGCATTGTTGACGCGGTGCAAGCTGCTCCAGCAAATCCCGCGAATGACCGAACCGAAGCGCGATCAATACTGTCATCTTTCCCTTCGGAACCGTTTCCGTCAATGAAACCGCATTCCAAAGATGGCGGCTCGCGGAGGCCAATCCGCCAAAGGACGATGGCTGACGAGCAGTTTTTTCGACTGGACCTCTCAAAACCCTCCAGCCACCGAAACGCCTCGATCATCGCGCGTCCGAACGGACGCGAGAACGACGATCGATCCGGTTGTCATAACAGCGGGAGCAACTGGCTGCCCTGCCGCGCGATCTCGCTGAGGTAGGGCGTGTCGGACAGGATGAAATGGGTGATGCCGAGATCGCGGTACTGGCTCAGCGAGCGGGCCACCTCGATTGGCGAGCCGACGAGCCAGGTCGTACCGGCTCCGCCTCCGCCCACACGTCCCGGCGCGGTATAGAGGTTGTCGTCGAGCACCTCGCCGCGCAGGTGCAGATCGAAGAGCCGTTTCTGGCCCACGGCGACGGCGCGGCGATGATCCTGCCAGGAGCCGCTTTGGCCCGCAGCCATGGCTGCGACCCTTGCCTCGGCATCGGCCCAGGCCTGCTCGGATGTATCCCGGATCAGCGTGGTGATGCGCAGCCCGAACTGCAGAGGCGGCAGGTCTCGGTCGAGGGTCTGGCTCAGACGCCTGAGACGCTCGATGCGTTCCGCCAGCGCCTCGCGCGGCTCGCCCCAAAAGAGCTGAACATCCGCCTCGCTTGCCGCCACATGCTCGGCTGCAGCGGACGCGCCACCGAAATAGAGCGGCGGATGGGGACGGCCTTCACGCGGCGTGATCCGCGGCATCACCGTGGAGTTGGCGAGCTGGAAATGCTCTCCGGCATGGCTCACTTTGTCCTCGGTCCAGAGCCGACGGACCAGGCGCATGAACTCCTTGGTGCGGGCATAACGTCCGGCCTGATCTCCTTCGCTGTCGCCATAGGCTGCGAGATCGTCGAGGCCGGACACGATGTTCACGCGCAGGCGACCATTCGACAGATGGTCGAGCGTCGCGGCAGCGGTCGCGAACTGGGCCGGGCGCCAGTAACCCGGGCGGATCGCGACCAGCGGCTCGAAACGCTCGGTTCGCGCCGCCAGCGCCGTGGCGAGCGTGAAGGTGTCGGGCCGGCCCCAGCCCGTGCCGATCAGGGCGCCGGCCCAGCCATGCTCTTCGAGGGCCTTGGCGTGCGCCGTCAATGTGTCGAGGCTGTTATGGTCCTGGCTGACGGTATCGCCGCGATGACCGGACTTCACGTCGTTGGGGATGTACCAGAGAAACTGCGGGCGCTGGCTCGGCATCACGCCGCAACAGCCCGATGCGCCGCCAACCGGGCCGCGATGCGCGCCTCCTGCTGGGCCTTGACCACAGCGACGCGGGCTGTCGCCTCTTCCAGGGATGCCGCAGGCGGATGGACGGGCGTCTGCCCGGCCGTACCTGCCTTGGCGCCGATATGCTTCTCGAACGGCAGGGAGCGATACAGTGCCGGGTCGACCGCCACGTCGAAGAGCGGTCGGTAACCCAGCGACAAATAGAGATTCGTCGCTTCGGGCTGGCGAAAGCCCGTCGTGAGATAGGCTCTCGTGTAGCCGAGATCCGCAGCCGCCTCTTCCAGCGCCTGCACGATGCGACGCGCCAAGCCCTGCCGTCGCAGATCGTCCCGCGTCCAGATGCGCTTCAGTTCGACGGTTTCGTCATCATGGCTCATGAATGCGCCCCCGGCGATGGTCTCGCCGTCCCGGCGCAGAAGCAGGAACTCGCCCAGCGGCGGAGCGAAAGCCTCCGGCGGATAGCGCAGGATCTCGGACCGTGCTCCGCCTGGCCGGCTGTTGGCGCCATAGCGGCCGTCATATTCGGCGATGAGCCCTTCCAGCAAAGCTTCCGCCTGAACGTCGAGCGGCGATGAACGCACGATCGCATCGGCCATGGCCTAGTCTCCATGTTGTTCGTGAGATAAATCGACCGGACCGATGGTATTCGGGAATTTCAGGCGATCAATATCGTCATAAAAATAAGAAAATGGTCCTCCGGCGTAGTGGTTTTCTGTAGATATATTTCCCGATCTCTCCTTCTGCGAGCAAGTCCGCCTACTGTGCGGTCGAACAGCAAAGCCTCTTCCGGGAGGGCTTCGCCGACGAAGCGGCTCAAGTTGGGGGATCGGCAGGCCGAAGCGCCCACGCCGCCGAGACCCGGGCTGTCTCAGAGAACCGGGGCGCTGCGGCGCGCGAAATCGGCGCTCTCCTCATCAAATTGGATGACGATTCCGCCAGCCGGTTTGGTGCCCGATGACTGGTCTGCCAGTGGGCCGTTCCGGACTTGTGCTGGTGGTTTGCGTGACTGTCCCGGCGATGCTGGGGAGGGGAGCCATGACGATCCTGTCGGGGCCGGTGGGCGTGCGCGACGGCGTGACGCAAGTCGCCAATGCGCCCGTCGACCAGCAGAAGATAATCCGGCTGCTCTGGGGCATCGATCCCGGCAACGCCGGCATGAAGGGCGTGTCGCCGCCACCCCCGGCAGGAGCCTTCAAGCGCTGCAACACGACACTCGCCGCGGCGATCCTGGCCTTCCAGACGTTCTGGGTGGAGCGCGGCGAGCTTAACCTGGCCGATGGCGTCGTCGATCCGGGTGGTCGCAGCCTGCGCAAGCTTGATGCCCTCGCAGCGGCCGGGCCGCCGGCCCCGACCCCGCCGAAACCAGACCAGCCCGGCTTCATCGACCTCAAGGTCCTGCGCTTCCAGCAGACGCTGCCGACCGTGCCGGGTTCCTTCAGCATTCCCGCGATCGTGCCGAGCAGCGTGATGCCGTTCCTCTTCGCGCCGGTCGCCCGCGAGGCGGCGCTGGTCGAGGGCAGTGCCGAGGGGACGATCTCCGAATTCCTGTTCAAGATCGAGAAGAACGGCGCGATCTTCTGGGTCGGTGCCTGCATCCCGGCCGGCACGATCGATTTCTCGCGGGCCTACATCTATTTCCATCCCGACACGATCTCGGCGAGCGACGATGCCGGCTATCCGACGTTCACGGGCCGCTGGCCGACGGTGAAGCGTTATGTCGCCGGGCAGGGGCTGCAGATGGCCGCGATGAAGACGATGCCGCTGATCGTGCCCTTCATGACGAACGCCTCGCGCTCGAACCAGCCCCGCACCAATCTCTTCGCCGATCGCGGCGTCGAAACGCTCGACGACATTCTCGCCGCGATCCAGATCACGCTCGGCCAGACGACGCCGCGCGGCTCGGTCCAGCAGGTCGGGACCTCGAGCTTCAGCTCCGGCGTCAACCATCTCGCTCGCTTCGCCGAGATGCTCGGCGGGAGCGGGCTGATCCGCGAGCAGATCGATTTCGACAGCGCCTTCATGAGAAATGCGCACAAGCTCGCGCCGAGCTTGCCCGGCGCGGTGAACTGGATGGTGACCCAGTCGCCGCCGCCTTGGGGCAAGCGCATCGGCTGGCTCTACCTGCCGCAGTCCGCTTTCCGCAACGTGCACACCATGCGCGGCGACACGCATAGCCAGATCGGCACGATGATGTTCCAGACCATGATGATGCTGAGCGTCATCCCCTGAGCCAAGGGGCGAAAAACGCAGGGATTCTGGCCTAGCTGGCTCGCCTGACGTTCCAGAAGGTCGGGAAGCTCGCCAGAACGCCTTCCAGCTTGCGGCTGAACGCCGTCGGCTGGAAATACTGGCCGAGCGGTGCATAGGGCACGTCCTCGAAGACCTGCAACTGGATCTCGGCGGCGAGGCGCTTCTTCGTCTCGGTGTCCGGCGCATCGATCCAGGCGTCGCGCAACGCCTCGATCTTCGGCGCGGTGGGCCAGCCCGGCCAGGCGGCAGCGCCATTGCCGCGCAGCGAGACATGGCCGACGGGGTCGAGGATGTCGATGCCGTTCCAGCCGGTGAAGAAGCAGTTCCAGCCGCCCTGCGACGGTGGTTCCTTCTTGGCGCGCCGGGTCACCACCGTGCCCCAGTCCATCACCTGGTAGTCGACATTCATGCCGATGCGCTTGAGCATTTCACCGGCGACCTCGCATTCCGCCTTCAGGTTGGCGAGATCGGAGACGCCGAGCAGCACGACCTTCTCGCCGTTGTAGCCGGCCGCCGCCAGCGCCTGCTTGACCTTGCCGATGTCGCGCGGCCCGTTCAGCACCTCCATGCCCGCATCGTTCGCGAAGGGCGTGTCCGGCGGAAACACCCCGACGCCGGTGCGCCAGAGCTTCGTATCCGAGCCGCCGACCGCTTCCATGAATTCCTTCTGGTCGATCGCCAGCAGCATGGCGCGGCGGATTGCCGGATTGTCGAAGGGCGGGTGCAGATGGTTCATCCGCATGATCGCGATCGCGCCCGTGGTCTCCTTGATCGCGACCTCGAGCCGCGGATTCTCCGAGAGCAGGGGCAGGAGGTCAGGCAGGGGCTGTTCCACCCAGTCGATCTCGCCGCTCTGGAGCGCGGCTCCCGCCGTCGCCGGATCGGCCAGCGTGTGCCACTCGACCCGGTCGACATGGACGATCTTCGGGCCGGCCGTCCGGCCGGGCCTGCCGTCGCCGCGCGGCCGGTAATCGGCGAATTTCTCGTAGACGGCGAGATGGCCCGACTGCCGCTCCGAGGCGACGAAGCGGAAGGGGCCGCTGCCGACCACCTCGGTGATCTGGGTGAAGGCGTCCGTGACGGCCAGCCGCTCCGGCATGATCGCCGGGACGAAGGCAGTCATCTTGGCCAGGGCGTCGGGCAGCAGCGGAAAGGGCCTTTTCAGCCTGAAGCGCAGGGTGCGATCGTCCGTCGCCGCGAGTTCGTCGGTCAGCGCCATCAGCGTCTGCCCGAAGGAGTCGCGCTTGCCCCAGCGGTTCAGGCTGGCCACGCAGTCGCGCGCCAGAACCGCGCTGCCGTCGTGGAATGTCAGCCCCTCCCGCAGCTTGATGGTCCATGTCTTGCCGTCGGCCTCGGCAAGCGCTCCCTCGGCCATCTGCGGCTGGGCCTTGTAGCTTTCGTCCTGCCCGAAGAGCGTGTCGTAGACCAGGAAGGCGTGGTTGCGCGTGACGGTCGCCGTGGTCCAGATCGGGTCGACGACGGCGAGATCGCCCTGCGGCACGAATTTGATCACGCTCCGGTCGGCGCCTCGGCCGATATTGGGGGCAGAGAGGGTCAAGCTCGCGGCGGCACCTGCGAGGAAGGAACGGCGTGTCGGCATGGCGGTCTCCCGGGCGAGAGGTTCTGCACGTCCTAGCGGGCGGCAGAGTAGCATCGCCTCCAAGCAAGCGACATGCCGGTACTTCGGTTTTCAGGCGAAGCGCTTTGCCCCTGCGACCGAGAGCACCACGATGCCGGTCGCCGCGACCATGCTCCAGGCGACGGGTTCGTGCAGCAGAAGACCGGCCAGGAGCAACCCGAAAAACGGCTGAAGCAGCTGGAGCTGGCCGACGCCGGCAATGCCGCCCAGCGCCAGCCCGCGATACCAGAACACGAAGCCGATCAGCATGCTGAACACCGAGACATAGCCGAGCCCGAGCCAGGCGGGCATGCCGATGCCGTTCCATGAGGTCGGCCAATAGAGGAGCGCGACGAGCGCCATCGCCGGCAGGGACAGAAGCAGGGCCCAGGAGATCACCTGCCAGCCGCCGAGACGACGCGAGAGTGTCGCGCCCTCGGCATAGCCGAGCCCGCAGAGCAGGATCGCGGCGATCATCAGCAGATCGCCCGCCAGCGAGCCGCCATCGCTATGGATCAGCGCGAAGCCCGCCACGGTCGCGCTGCCGAGGATCGAGAACAGCCAGAAAGCCGGCTTGGGGCGCTCGCCGCCGCGCAGCACGCCGAAGATAGCCGTGGCCAGCGGCAGAAGCCCGATGAAGACGATCGACCGTGCCGCCGTGATGTGCTGCAGCGCCAGCGCCGTCAGCAGCGGGAAGCCGACGACGACGCCGAGCGCGACGATGAGGAGGGGGAGCAGATCGCTGCGCGCCGGCGGCTTCTGGCGCAGCAGGGAGAGAAACATCCCGCCGAGCAGCGCGGCGATGACGGCGCGCGCCGAGGTCAGGAACAACGGCGAGAATCCGGCCACGGCGACGCGCGTCGCAGGCAGCGAACCGCTGAAGATCAGCACACCCAGGAGCCCGCTGCCCCAGCCCTTGCCTGCAAAACTCATCCCGCCTCGCTTTCGCAGCAGGCTTAGACAATCCGCCGGCTCCGTGACAGAAACGGTTCAATACGATTTGCGAAAACTGTATTGGTATTGAAAGCCATACGGGAAGAGCGGGATGGACAATCGTCAGCAGACGCGCACGGAAGAGGTCATGGCCGCGATCAAGGCCAGGGCTGCTGCGCGGCAACTCGCGCCGGGCGACCGGCTGCCCTCGATCCGCCGCTGCGCGGCGGCGATGAAGGTTTCGCCTTCGACCGTGGTCGAGGCCTATGACCGGCTCGCCGCCGAAGGGCTGATCCGCGCCCGCCCCGGCTCCGGCTTCTATCTCACCGGCCACGGCCTGCCGCCGCTCAGCCTGGCGCAGCCGGCGACGCCGCGGGCGGTCGATCCGTTCTGGGTCTCGCGCCAGTCGCTCGATGCCGGGCCCGATACGCTCAAGCCGGGCTGTGGCTGGCTGCCGCCGGACTGGATGCCGAACGAGGCGCTGCGGCGCGGCCTGCGGAGTTTGGCGCGGGGCGGCGACGAGATGCTCGCCGAGTATGGCAGCACGCGCGGATCGCTGCCCTTGCGCCGGCTGCTGCTCGGGCGCCTCGCGGAGGAGGGGCTGCAGCTCTCGCCGGAACAACTCCTGCTGACCGGTTCGGGGACGCAGGCCGTCGATCTCGTCTGCCGCTTCCTGCTCCAGCCGGGCGACACCGTGCTGGTGGACGACCCCTGCTATTTCAACTTCAGGGCGCTCCTGCGCGCGCATCGCCTGCGCCTCCTGAGCGTTCCCTTCACGCCGACCGGTCCCGATATCCAGGCTTTCGAGGCGATCGTGGCGGCCGAACGGCCGCGCCTCTACATCACCAACGCGGCGCTCCATAATCCGACGGGCGCGAGCCTGTCGCCGCAGGCTGCCTATCGCGTTCTCAGCATCGCGGCCGCGCAGGACATGGCGATCGTCGAGGATGAGATCTTCGCCGATTTCGAGCCCGATCCGTCACCACGCCTCGCCGTTCTCGACGGTCTCGACCGGGTCATCCGGATCGGCAGCTTCTCCAAGACGCTCTCGGCCTCGGTCCGCTCCGGCTATATCGCGGCGCGCCCTGACTGGGTCGAGGGGCTCGTCGATCTGCAGATCGCCACGAGCTTCGGCGGTCCGAGCCCGCTGGCCGGCGGCCTGATCGCCGATGTCCTGGCCGGCGGCGGCTACCGCAAGCATATGGAGGAGATCAGGCGCCGGCTCGCGCAGGCGAGGCGCGCTGTGGCGCCCCGGCTCGAGGCGCTGGGCATCCGGCCCTGGCTCATGCCGCGTGGCGGATTCTATCTCTGGTGCCGGCTGCCGGAAGGGGTGGATTCGGCCGAGCTGTCGCGCCTGGCGCTGGCGGATGGCGTGGTGCTGGCTCCAGGCAACGTCTTCAGCGTGGCGCAGACGGCCGGCGATTTCATGCGCTTCAATGTCGCGCAGATGCGCGAGCCCCGCGTCTATGAGGCGCTGGAGCGATCCCTCCTGGCATCGCGACGGTCGGACCGCCCTGCAGTTGGTGCACGGCCTGCGCCGTGAACGGTGTGGCGCATCTGCGCCGCGTCCAAAAGAGAAGGCCCGGCCTCCGTCGGGAGTGCCGGGCCTTCGTATGACCACCGCCGCATGCCTGCGAGTGGCCGCTATGGTTGGGTCAGAGCGTCTGCGCGATATCGCGGTTGCGTGCCGCGAAGCGCGCCGCCTCCTGTCGGAACAGCATCCAGGCCGGCTGGGGGCTCTCATGCCCCGGCGCCTGCATCGACATGGTGAAAGGACCCTTGTTGCCGGCAGGCTTGTCGGGGTCGATCCGGGCCGCCCGGCACATCGCGCGGGCGATCCGCTTGATTCTGTCTTCGTCCATACTCCCTCTCCGCCGTGAAGGTTCAGAGGCGGGAACGTCGAATCAGGGAGATGGGTTCCACAAAAGTCGAAAAATAAATTTATGATTATATTCAAATATTTAGGCGAAATTAGTTCGGATTTCCGGCGTCGAGGCTGTCAAGCCTTTTCCTGCCGCAGCGCAGGTCCGCGGCCGGCTCGTCGTCAGGGAAATGCCGGGTGAGCTCGGGGGTGTCCGCCGCCAAATATTGCGATCGGCACCCGAGATAATTCCGTCAAGTTCAGCATATTCACCGCTGGGGAACAAGCGGCTGCGCCCAAGGGCGTGCATGCGCGCAAATCAGTGGCGATGACGCGGCAACTCGCCAAAACTGTCAAAAAAATTGAGCAGGGAGCGGAAGGCCGATGACGCGGCGCGGGCTGATTGCCGAAGGCATGTATGAGAGGAGCACCTTCGGTGCTTCCATCACCCGCGAAGTGCCGGGAGGCGACGCCAGCGCGCGCTCGATCCGCAATGTCGAGGAGCGGCCCTCCCGCACGGCATGCCGGCCGATCTTCCCGCTCGACGACATCTGATGCTCGGCGCGCGCCGCGAAGGCGGCAAGGCCGGGGGACAACAGGAGGACATCATGGCTGTTCAGGCCGATATTGTATTACGCAACGGGCCGATTTGGTGCGGTCGCGAGGAGGGCGTGGTCGAGGCGCTGGCGATTTGGCAGGGCAGGGTGCTGGCTGCGGGCCGCAACGACGAGATCGCGCCGCTGGTGGGACCGAAGACGCAGGTCATCGACCTGAAAGGGCGGCTGGCGACCCCGGGTCTCAACGATTCCCATCTGCACCTGATCTCGCTCGGCATGACCATGGGCTGGGTCAATTCCAAGCCCGAGGCCGCGCCGACGCTGGACGCCCTGCTCGGTGCGATCGCGGCCCGTGCCGCGACGGCGAAGCCCGGTGAATGGATCCTGTCGCGCGGCTACGACCAGACCAAGCTCGACACCGGACGCCATCCCTGGCGCGAGGAGCTCGACCGGGCCGCGCCGAACAATCCGGTCATGCTGGTGCGCACCTGCGGCCATATCGCGATCTGCAATTCAGAGGCGCTGAGGCTCGGCGGCATCGACGAAAACTCGCCGACGCCGCAGGGCGGGCTGATCGAGCAGCAAAACGGCCGTCTCACCGGCTTGCTCGCCGAGAATGCCCGCGCCCCGGTGCAGGCGGCGATCCCGGCGCCGACCGAGGAGGAGCTGGTCGCGGCGATCGAGCGCGGCGGGCAATATCTGCTCTCGCTCGGCATCACCAGCTGCATGGATGCCGCCGTCGGCCAGAAGGGCGGCTTCGGCGAGATCGCGGCCTATCATCGGGCCAAGCGCGACGGGCGCCTGCCGGTCCGGACCTGGTTGACCCTGCTCGGCGACGATGGCCGCTCGATCGTGCCGCAATGCTACGACGCCGGGCTGATCTCCGGCACCGGCGACGAGATGCTGATGGTCGGCGCCGTCAAGCTCTTCCTCGATGGCTCGGCCGGCGGGCGTACCGCCTGGATGAGCGAGCCCTATCTCGGCGAGGACAAGACCACCGGCGTCTGGATGTGGAGCGATGACGAGCTGGAGCGCATGGTGCTCGACGCGCATGTGAAGGGCTATCAGCTCGCCTGCCACGCCATTGGCGATGCCGCGATCGAGCAGCTCATCACCGCCTATGAGAAGGCGCTTGCCGCCCATCCCGATCCGGACCGCCGCCACCGCATCGAGCATTGCGGCTTCTCGACCCCGGCCCAGCACGAGCGCATGGTCAAGGCCGGCATCTATCCCTGCCCGCAGCAGGTCTTCATCCATGATTTCGGCGACGCCTATATCAAGGTGCTCGGGCCGGAGCGGGCGCTGCCGAGCTACCCGTTCCGCACCTGGTTCGACCTCGGCCTGAAGCCCGCCACCGGCAGTGACGGGCCGGTCTGCGATCCCAACCCCTTCCCGAATTTCCACACCATGCTCACCCGCCAGACCTGGAAGGGCACGGTGATGGATGAGCGTCAGCGCGTCTCGATCGAGGAGGCGCTGCAGGCCTATACCGAATATGGCGCCTTCTCGCAGAAGCAGGAGAATGTGAAGGGCCGCCTCTCGCCGGGCTACCTCGCCGATGTCGCGGTGTTCTCGCGCGACCTGCTGACGGCGAGCCCGGGCGACATCCTCGGCGAAACGCGCTGCGACCTCACCATCCTCGAGGGCCGCATTGTCTATGAGCGCGCGGGGCAGTGAAGGGACGGCTGAATTTTTGGGCAGACAAGCGGCGCAGAGCCGTTAAGGTTCCATCTGGAAGCAACGACTTCGGTTTGAGCCGGAGCGCATAAACACAAAAACGGGAGGATTTTCGGTGTTGAAGAGATTTGCCTTCGCGACCGCGCTGACGCTTGCCGCCTTTGCGGCGCAGGCCCAGGAGCCGCGCCATGGCGGAACGATCCGCTTCACGGCGCCTTACGGAGCCTCCTTCGTCAGCAATGACAGCCATGTCTCGAACCAGATCCAGGACGAGATCTACGGCTATGCCCTGCACGGCATGCTCTATCGCTGGGACGCGAGCGCGGGCAAGCCGGCGCTGGAGCTCGCCAAGAGCGTCTCGGTCTCGCCGGACGGGCTGGTCTACACCTTCAAGCTGCGTGACGACGCGCTCTTCCACAACGGCCGCAAGATGACGGCGGACGACATCATCTGGTCCTACAACCGGATCATGGACGGCTCGAAGAACTACCCCGGCGCCCGCTATGTCGCCCGCATCAAGGGCGCGACCGCGGTTCAGAAGGGCGAAGCCAAGGAAATCTCGGGGCTGAAGAAGATCGACGACTTCACCCTGGAGATGACGCTGACGGACAAGACCGATCCGGGCTTTCTGTTCTACAGCGCCAACACCGCGATCCTGCCCGCCAAGGAGGCGCAGGACCCGAACTTCTTCAACAAGCCGATCGGGCTCGGGCCCTTCAAATTCGTCGAGCACGTTCCCGGCTCGCGCATGGCCTTCGAGAAGTGGGAGAAGTACTACAAGACCGGCCGGCCCTATGCCGACAAGCTGGTGATCGTCCCGATGGGCGAGGCGGCCGCGCGTGACGTCGCCTTCCGCAACAAGGAGATCGACGTCTCGATCCTCGGCTCGTCGCAATACGTCGCCTACAAGGCCGATGCCAACCTGTCCAAGGGGCTGCTCGAGGTCGCCGAGGTCTTCACCCGCAACATGGGCATGAACCCCGAGTTCAAGCCCTTCTCCGACAAGCGGGTGCGCCAGGCGATCAACTACGCAATCGACAGCGATCTCATCATCAAGCGGCTGGTCCGCGACAAGGCCTATCGCGCCGTGAGCTGGCTGCCGCTCTCCGTGCCGGCTTTCGACAAGGACGCCAAGCCCTACGCCTACGATCCCGAAAAGGCCAAGAAGCTGCTCGTCGAGGCCGGCTATCCCGACGGTTTCGAGTTCGAATGGACCGCGACGCCCAACGAGAGCTGGGGCATTCCGATCGTCGAGGCGACGATCCCGATGCTCGCCAAGATCGGCATCAAGGTGAAGGTCAAGCCGGTCGAGACCTCGGCGCTCGGCGGCGTGGTCGCGAAGGGCGACTTCCAGGCCTATATCTGGTCGAACACCTCGGGTCCGGACGCGCTGACCCAGCTCAAATGCTTCTATTCGGCGACGCCGCGCTCCTCCTGTAACTACACCGCCTTCAAGAACCCGGCCTATGACAAGCTGATCGATGAGGCTTCCGCCGAGACCGACGCGGCCAAGCAGCTCGATATCCTGAAGAAGGCGAACGCCATGCTGCAGGATGAGGCGCCGGTCTGGTTCTTCAACTACAACAAGGCGGTGCTGGCCTATCAGCCCTGGCTGCACGGGCTCCAGCCCAATGCGACGGAGCTCGCGCTCCAGCGCTATGAGGATCTCTGGGTCGACGCCTCCTCGCCGGCGGCGAAGTAAGCGAGCCTCGCCACCCGGTCCATGGGCCGGGTGGCGGAATACCTCCGTCATTCCGGACAAGCCGCGAAGCGACGCCGATCCGGAATCCATCCTTAGGCGCTGCGCTCGATGATGGATTCCGGGTCAAGCCCGGAATGACGATCTGGTTTTCGCGGTCGGCAGCACACTGGCCGGGTTTGATCATCGACCGGCTTCGGTTGGAGTGGTTCGGCCGGTTTCGTGCTGCGGCGGTCAGGAGTCCCTCATGTTGCCCTATGTCTTCCGCCGGCTGCTGCAGGCCATCCCCATCCTGCTTGCGGTCGCGGCGCTGATCTTCGTGCTGTTCAGCGTCATTCCCGGCAACTTCGCCACCAGCCAGATGGCTGACGGGCGCAGCAATGTCGATGCCGAGACCATTGCGCGCATGAACGAGCAGTTCGGGCTCAACGACCCGCTGCCGCTGCGCTTCGCGAAATATGTCGGAGGGCTCGCGGTCTTCGATCTCGGCGATTCCTTCCGCACCCGCCAGCCCGTGACCGGCGTCATCGGCGAGCGGCTCTGGCCGAGCCTGCAGCTCGCGCTTGCGGCCATGCTCTTCGCCGTCCTGATCGGCGTGCCGCTCGGCTTCCTGGCGGCGCTCAAGCCCGGAAGCTGGCTCGACACGCTCTCGATGGTCTTCGCCGTCTCCGGGTTGTCGTTGCCGCTGTTCTGGCTCGGCCTGCTGCTGATGTATGCCTTCGCGCTGACGCTCGGCTGGTTTCCGAGCTTCGGCTATGGCGACGGCAATCCGCGCTACATCGTGCTGCCGGCGATCGCGCTCGGCGTCGCGCCGCTGGCCCTGCTGGCGCGCACCGCCCGTGCCGCGGTGCTGGAGGTGATGCATGCCGATTTCGTCCGCACGGCCCGTGCCAAGGGCGCGGGCTCCTATCGCGTCCTGCGCTGGCACGTCGCGCGCAACGCGCTCGTCATCGTGCTGACCACGCTCGGTCTGCAATTCGGCTCCGTCCTGGGGCAGGCGGTGGTGGTCGAGAAGCTCTTCGCCTGGCCGGGCCTCGGCTCGCTGCTGGTCGACAGCGTCACCTGGCGCGATATCCCGGTGGTGCAGGGCTGCATCCTGACGATCGTCCTGTTCTTCCTCGTCGTGAACATCGCCGTCGACGTGCTCTGCGCGGTCGTCGATCCACGCATCAAATACAGCTAGGCGGCCCGCATGAAGTTCCGTGCCAATCTCTGGATCGGCGGCGCCTGCTTCGCAGCCGTGGTCATCGGCGGCGTCCTCGCCCCCTGGTTCGCCCATACCGACCCGGTGATGGACGCCAATCTGATGAACGCCGAAATCCCGCCGGGGTCGGAGTTCTGGTTCGGCACCGATGCGCAGGGCCGGGATATCTACAGCCGCGTGCTCTATGGCGCCCGCATCTCGCTGACCGTCGGCATCGTCTCGCAGCTCATCAACACCATGATCGGCGTCGCCTTCGGGCTGACGGCCGGCTACTGGGGCGGCTGGTGGGACGATTTCGTCAACGGCCTGACCAATATGATGCTCGCCATCCCCTCGCTCGTCTTCGCGCTGGCGATCATGGCGATCCTGAGCCCCGGCCTCACCAGCCTGCTGATCGCGCTGGGCCTGACCAACTGGTCCTTCACCTGCCGGCTGACCCGTGCCGCGACGCTCTCGGTCAAGTCGCTCGGTTATATCGAGGCGGCGCGCTCCCTCGGCTACGGCACCTTCCGGATCATGCTGACGCAGATCCTGCCAAACGTGGCGGGGCCGATCATCGTCATCGGCACGCTCGGCATGGGCGGCGCGGTGCTGGCGGAAGCCTCGCTCTCCTTCCTGGGCCTGGGCATCCGCCCGCCCTTCCCGAGCTGGGGCTCGATGCTCTCAGACGCGCGCGACCAGATCTCGACGGCGCCCTGGATCTCGATCTTTCCGGGTCTCGCGATTTTTCTGACCGTGCTCGGCCTTAACCTGCTAGGCGACGGCCTGCGCGACATCCTCGATCCGCACTCACAACTTCGCAAAGCCTGACGATAGACCTATGACCGCTCAAGACCTCATCGACCCGCCGCTCGAGACCATCCGCTTCCATGGCCTGAAGGCGGGGCCGAAGCTCCTCGTCCTCGGCGCCGTCCATGGCAACGAGACCTGCGGGCCGAACGCCATCGCCCGGGTGATCGAGGATTGCCGCGCCGGCCGTGTCGCGATCCAGCGCGGCGAGGTCACCTTCCTGCCCGTCGCCAATCCCAAGGCCTATCGCCAGAACACGCGGGAAGGAGACCGCAACCTCAATCGCGACCTGCGCGAGCGGCCGCAGCCCGGCGACAACGAGGATCGGATCGGCAACCGGCTCTCCGGCATCCTGCGCCAGCACGACATGCTGCTCGACGTGCATTCCTTCAGCGGCGAGGGCGTGCCCTTCGTCTTCTTCGGGCCGGAGGATAATCGCGGCGCGCTCGAACCCTTCCGCCATGCGGCTGCCGAAATGGCTTTCGCCGCCAGCCTCGGCGTCGATCTGATGATCCATGGCTGGCTCGACATCTATGTCCGGCTGATCGCGGCGCGCGAGCGATTGAACCTGCCGCGCCTCGCCGTGACCGAAGGCTTCGGCACGACGGAGTTCATGCGTTTCGCGGGCGGCTACGGCGTGACGCTGGAATGCGGCCGGCACGAGGATCCGGCGTCCGTCGAGGTCGGCTACAGGGCGATCCGCAGCGTGCTCGCCCATCTCGGGCTGACCGACGAGGCGGCGCCCGCCCCCGCGAGGCGCACCGTCGTCCATATGGACGATCTCGTCATCTGCGAGGCCGAGGGCGACCGCGTGGAGGGCACCTGGAAGACAGGCGACCGCGTGGCCCAGGGCACGCCGATCGCACGCCGCGCCGACGGCACCGTCGTCACCATGCCGCGCGACGGCTTCATCATCTTCCCGAACCCGAAGGCGAAGCCGGGCGAGGGCATCTGCTATCTTGGCAGCGAGAGCCGCCGCAAGGCCTGACGGCGGCGGCGCCGTTTACTGGACGATGCCGCGCTTGTTGCCGAAGCCGGGGATATAGCAGCCGCAGCTCGACCCGTAAGGCAGCGGCGGCGTCGGGCATTCGCCGCGGCCGGTGACGCAGAGATTGCCATAGGCCGGGCGATAATAGCGCCGGCCATAGCCGTAGCCATAGGGCCGGACCGGCGCCTCATCCTCATCGTCATAGGATGGCGGCGCCGGGCGGTAGGGCTCGTAATACTGTGCCCGGACCGGAATGGCGGAGAGCAACACGGCACCGAGCAAAACCGAGAGGGCGAGCTTGTGACGCGACATGGCGCTTCCTTTCCGCTGCTTCACGCACGAGACGCGTGGGCGAAGTCCTGTGGGCGGTTCTAGCAGCGTCGAGGTGAACAGGGGCTGATCGGAAGGCGGCGGAAAAGCGGCGCCATTGCCTGTCAGCTTCCCGCCTTCGTCGGCTGGTCGGGCTTGGCGAGGGGTGTGCTCCGGCTCAGGTCGATCTGCTTCTGCAGCCCGAGCAGCAGGTTGAAGGAATCGACCGGGGTCAGCCCCGTCTCCTTCGTCCGGCGCCAGCCGCCTGAGGCGGTCGCGATCAGGCCCTCGCCCAGGGCGCGTTGATATTCGAGGCCGATGCCCTTCTGGTCCGAGCGGGCGTCGAGGCCGACATAGTCGTCGGTCTTGCGGCGGGCGACCAGGCTCACCGCATTGTGCTCGTCGATCCTCGCGGTCAGCTTCGCCTCATGCGCCGTCACCAGGTCGATGACCGTGAAGGGCAGCGTCGTGTCCTCGACACTGCGGCTGGAGCCGAGCTCGAGGGTGAAGCGCTGCCAGGGCAGCCGGAGCTTGGCGGTATAGAGCAGGCTGTCGACCGTCTCGAAATCCTTGTCCGGGAAGCTCGCGCGGAACGGCGACACCGAACCCTCCAGCGACGCCTCGCCGATCATGGTCGAGAAGAACAGGTTCGGCTGCAGCCGGTTATGGTCGCGACGGAAGCCGATATAATCCATGCCGTTGACATAACGGACCTGCGCCGCGCTGAACGAGACGCCGATCTCGGTCTGCCCGGCTTTCCAGGCGATGCCGGTCGTCCCCGACAGCGTCGTGAAGTTCTCGTCCGAGGGCAGGAAATCGCCGAGATTGAACACGTTGCGCTCGTTCAGCGCCGTGACGCGGGCCTCGCCGCTGGCGAAGAGGCGGAAGGGGCCGAGTGCGTGGTCGATGCGCTCGCGCCAGGCGAGGCTGCTCTTGCGGCGTGACCAGCTCTGCTCCGCGCTGGCGGCCAGCGAGGACTGGATCACCGTGGCTTCGCCGAGGGTGATGCCGTGCTTCAGGGTCAGGGAGTGGCTGCGCGCCGCGGCGAGGTTGCGTGGGTCGTACTGCGTCTCCACCAACGCCAGGTTGAGGCCGTAGCCGTCCTGGATCGTGCCGTTGAGATAATCCCAGGTTGCAAAGACGGTGGCGACGGGGCTGCCCTTCTCGCCTTCGACGCCGGAGGGATTGCTGTCGAAACCGCCGCGCAGTCCGACGATCGCGACCGAACTCTCCGCGCTTTGGACAGTGTTCTCTGCGCTAAGGGCCGCTCCTGCGCCCGATAGGTGCAGGGCTATCATCGAAAACAGCGCAATATTTTTCATATCGCCCTCAATTTTCGACGTATAGATAGATGATTATGCTTAATAAAGTGTATATGAGTGAATTTATACGTACTGATCGGCGTATGAAGTGGGCCTTGTGAAAGAAATTAGTATTTATTGTATTCACGACATCGCTGCGTGGCGCAATGTTAACGCTAGCAAGTATGGTTAATGAATGGATAAGGTTGCCGCTCCGATAAAATGCAACTTATACGTGCTTCATCGCTTCGATCCCCGGAGCGACAACTGGGAGAGTGATATGAAGTACGCGCTTGTACTCGCTACGGTTGCAGCTTTCGGCATCTCGCCTGCCATGGCCGGTGGCCGCGGCGGTGGCTCCTTGCTGGGTGGCGTCCTGGCCCCTGTGACGGCGGCCGTCTCCGGCATTCAGGTCAATGCGCTGAACAATGTCAGCGTGCTGAGCGGCAGTCCGATCGCCAGCGGCAACAAGGTCGGCATCATCGCGCCGGTCAAGGCGATCGTCAGCAAGAACGGCATCGTCGGCGGCCTGCTCGGTGGGCTCGGCCATGGCTGCGGCTGCAACTGAGCCGCGCTTCGGGAGGAGGGAGATCCGTCCCTCCTCCATTCGCGGCGTCAGCCCGGCGTAAGCGCGATCAAAAGCTCGCCCGCCGCCGCCGTCATGCCCGGCTTGGCCGCGACCCGCGCCACGATCCCTGCCGCCGGGCTCTTGAGATCCATGAAGAGCTTCATCGATTCGAGCACGGCGACGACCTGTCCCGCCGCGACGCTGTCACCCTCGCGGACATGAATCGCGGCGACGGTTCCCGGCATGGTCGCGCGCACTGCGTCGCCGGCGCCGCCGGAAGCCTCGCGCGCTGCCGCCTCCGCGGCGACTGCGAGCGCGATGCCGATACGCCCCTCGAACGCCCCCCAGCGCAAGGAAACGCCGGCCTCGTCCCGGACCGCATCGACCGTCAGGCGCTGGCCGTCGAGCGTCACCCTCCATCGGGTCGGATCGGCGCCGACCGCGACCGAGACCTCCGTGGCCCCATCTTGAGTGACGACGCGGAAGACGTCGCCCAGGCTCTCGATCTTGATCCGCTTGCTGTGCTCGCCATGGGTTAGCGCGAGATGGCTCGCGCCGGGCTTTCCGGCCGTTCCGAGCAATCGGAAATCGGCCAGCGCTCCCCAGGGGCCTGCCATTGTCGGTTTGAAACCGGCGAGCCAGATCGCGGCAGCCAGCGCGTCGCGCGACGGCCTGTCTTCGGCGCCCGGTCGCCAGCCGCCCGGCCAAGACTCGCCAATGAACAATGTCGTCGCCTCGCCCCGCGCGAAGACCGGATGGCGCAGCGCATCGACCAGGAAGGGGCGGATCGTCGCCGGGCCGAGCACCGTCATATGGTCGAGGCTGTCGGCAAGGCGGCGCCGCGCCGCATCGCGATCCGGGCCATGGGCGATGATTTTGGCGAGCATCGAATCGTAGAAGGGCGAGACCGTGCTGCCGGTCTCGACACCGCTGTCGATGCGCACGCCCTCGGGCTCCCGCCACAGCGCGATCGTCCCGGTGTCGGGACGGAAGCCTTCCTCGGCCCGCTCTGCCGTCAGCCGCGCCTCGATGGCGTGGCCGGTGCAGGTGATCTCGTCCTGCCGGCGTGGCAGTGTTTCGCCGGCGGCGATCCAGATCTGCCATTCGACCAGATCGAGCCCTGTGATCGCCTCGGTCACGGGATGCTCGACCTGAAGCCGGGTGTTCATCTCGAGGAAGAACACCTCCTGCGTCACAGCATCGACGAGAAACTCCACGGTGCCGAGATTGTCATAGGAAATAGCGCGGGCAAGCTTCAGGGCGTGACCGTGCAGCGCCGCGCGGGCTTCCGGCTTGAGATTGGGGGCCGGCGCCTCTTCCAGCAGCTTCTGGTTCGAGCGCTGCACCGAGCAGTCGCGCTCGAAGAGATGGACGATGTTGCCGCGCCTGTCGCCGGCGACCTGCACCTCGACATGGCGCGGCCGTGTCACGAATTTCTCGATCAGCAAACGCCCATCGCCGAAGGCGGACTCCGCTTCGCGGCTCGCGGTCGCGATGGCAGCGTCGAGATCGGCCTCCGCCTCGACCTTGCGGATGCCCTTGCCGCCGCCGCCGGCCGAGGCCTTGACCATGACGGGCAGGCCGATGCGCAGCGCCTCGCGCTTCAATGTCTCGGGCGATTGTTCGGCGCCGTCATAGCCGGGCACGCCCGGCACGCCGGCGTCGCGCGCGATCTGCTTGGAGCGGATCTTGTCGCCCATCGCCGCGATGGCACCGGCGGAGGGGCCGATGAAGGCGATGCCGTTCGCCTCGCAGGCGGCGATCAGGTCGAGCCGCTCCGACAGGAAGCCGTAGCCCGGATGGATCGCCTGCGCGCCCGTCTTGAGCGCGGCATCGATGATGCGGTCGGCGCGCAGATAGGAATCACGCGCCGGGGCCGGGCCGATCGGGACGGCCGTGTCGGCGAGCCGGACATGCAGCGCGTCTTTGTCGGCGTCGGAATAGACCGCGACGGTGCGGATGCCGAGCTTGCGGCAGGTGCGGATGATGCGGCAGGCGATCTCGCCGCGATTGGCGATGAGGATTGTGTCGAACATGGCGCCGCTCACATCCGGTAGACTGGCCGCGGGCCGGTATCGCGCGCCTCGCCCGCCGAGAGGGCAAGGCACAAGCCGAGCACGTCGCGCGTCTGCTGGGGCTCGATGATGCCGTCGTCCCAGAGCCGGGCGGTGGCGTAATAGGGATCGCTCTGCTCCTCGAACTGGGCGCGGGTGCGCCTGTCGAGTTCGGCGATGGCCGCCTCGTCCGCGGCGCCCTTGAGCGATTGCCGGCGCAGCTCCGTCACCACGGTTGCTGCGACCTCCGGGCTCATCGTCGCGATGCGGGCATTGGGCCAGGAGAACAGGAAGCGCGGCCTGAAGCCGCGACCGCACATGCCGTAATTGCCGGCACCATACGAACCGCCGATCAGCACGGTGTATTTCGGCACCCGCGCATTCGAGACCGCATAGACCAGCTTGGCCGAATGCTTGGCGATGCCGCCGCGCTCGGCCTCGGTGCCGACCATGAAGCCGGTGATGTTCTGCAGGAACAGGAGCGGGATCTGGCGCTGGTCGCAGAGTTCGATGAAGTGGGCGCCCTTGATCGCGCTTTCCGAGAACAGCACGCCGTTATTGGCGAGGATGCCGACTGGATAGCCGTGGATATGAGCGAAGCCGGTGACGAGCGTCGCGCCGTAATCGGGCTTGAAGGCGCTGAAGGCGCTGTCGTCGACCATGCGCGCGATCACCTCGCGGACGTCATAGGGCCGGCGCAGATCGGTCGGCACGATGTCGGTGAGTTCAGCCGCGTCGAGCTTCGGTGCAGCGGGAGCCTGCGGCGGCGGCGTGACCTTGCCGATCTCGCCCAGCGCCCCAACGAGCTCGCGCAGCTTCGCCAACCCCTCCATCTCGGTCTGGACGAGGTGGTCGCTGACGCCGGAGACCAGCGTGTGCATCTCGGCTCCGCCCAGCGTCTCGCCATCGACGACCTCGTGGATCGCCGCCTTCACGATCGGCGGGCCGCCGAGATGGATGCGGCCGGTGCCCTTGACCATGATGACCTGGTCGGAGAGTGCCGGAATATAGGCGCCGCCAGCCGTCGCGCCGCCAAAGACGATCGAGATCTGCGGGATGCCCGCCGCCGACATCCGGCACTGGTTGTAGAAGGAGCCGCCGAAATGGTCGCGATCCGGGAAAACGCGGTCCTGCTCCGGCAGGAAGGCGCCGCCGCAATCGACGAGATAGAGGCAGGGCAGGCGATGCTCTCCGGCGATCTCCTGTGCTCGGAGGTGCTTCCGCACCGTCTCGGCGAAGAAGGAGCCGCCCTTCACCGTCGCGTCATTGGCGATCAGCACACAGGCCCGTCCCGCGACGATGCCGATGCCGGTGACGATGCCGGCGCCCGGCACCTCGTTGCCATAGAGCCCGTAGGCGGCGAGCGGCGAGAGTTCGAGGAAGGGCGTCTGCGGGTCGAGCAAGAGGTCGATGCGCTCGCGCACCATGATCTTGCCGCGGGATTCATGCCGCGCGCGCAACTTTTCGCCGCCCCCCTGCGCGACGAGGCCGTGACGCTGGCGCAACGTCTCCAGCATGGCTGAGAGCGGGGGAGGGGGCGTCGCGGTTTGCGATGCTGTTTCAGGCACAGGCGCACTCCTCCAAGGTCGCCGTCATTCCGGGCGCAGCGAAGCGGAGGCCCGGAATCCATCGAAGGGCATTGTGCGCTACGATGGATTCCGGATCGGCGCCGCTGTCGCGGCTTGTCCGGAATGACGGGGCCGTCGATCCAAGGTGAATGCCGCAGCTTGATCTCGCTGCGATATTCACCTACCGTCCGGTAGGTAGTCAGATCGCGGCGCTGCGGTCAAGCAGGGAGGAAGCCATGTCGGCCGTCGAGAAACTTGCAGGCGAAGGCGCCCGTCGTTCGCCCTATTTCACCGAGGAGCACGAGGCGCTGCGCGATCAGGTCCGCCGCTTCGTCGAGGCCGAGATCAAGCCGCATGCGCTGAAATGGGAAGAGGACGGCTTCGTCCCGCGCGAGGTGCTCAGAAAGATGGGCGCGCTCGGCTTCTTCGGCATCCGCTACCCGGCGGAGTATGGCGGCTCGGAGATGGACACGCTCGCGACGGTGGTGCTGGCGGAGGAGCTGGGACGCTCGACTTTCTCGGGTGTCGCCATTACCGCGCTGGTTCACACCGACATGGCCTCGGTCCATATCGCCAATGCCGGCTCGAAGGCGCAGCGGGACAAGTACCTCCCGGCCATCATCGCCGGCGAGAAGATCGTCGCGGTCGCCGTCACCGAGCCGGACGCCGGCTCCGACGTGAAGGGCATCCGCACCACCGCGCGGCGCGAGGGCGATCAATACATCCTCAACGGCGCCAAGATGTTCATCACCAACGGCGTCCATGCCGATCTCTACTGCGTTGCAGCCAAGACCGACCCGGCGGCTAAGCCCTCGCAATCGGTCTCCATCTTCCTCGTCGAGAAAGGCACGCCCGGCTTCACGGTCTCGCGTGCGCTCGACAAGCATGGCTGGCGCTCCTCGGATACCGCCGAGCTCTCCTTCGTCGATTGCCGCGTGCCGGCCGAAAACCTGCTCGGGCAGGAGGGGCGCGGCTTCTACGCGATCATGAGCAACTTCCAGAACGAGCGCACGGTCATCGGCGCCATGGCGATCGGCGAGTCGCAGGCTGCGATCGACCTGACGCTGGACTATGTGAAGACGCGAAAAGCGTTTGGCGCGCCGCTTTGGGAGAAGCAGGCGATCCGCCAGCGCCTCGCCGAGCTCGCCGGCAAGGTCGAGGCCGGGCGCCAGCTCGTCTACCACGCCGCCTGGCTGGATGCGCAGGGCTTCGACGCCACCCGCGAAGTCTCGATGGTCAAGGCCTACTGCGGCGAGCTGGTCAACGAGGTCATGTATGACTGCCTGCAGTTCCACGGTGGGATGGGCTATATGCGCGAAAGCGCGATCGAGCGCATGACCCGCGACGCCCGCGTCCAGTCCATCGGCGGCGGCGCCACCGAGGTGATGCTCGAAGAGGTCGCGAAGCGGCTGTGAGTGTCGCGGCGGACAAGGACGCGACCCGGGCCGAGGGCGGCTCGCGCCGCCACATCCTCGACCACGCCGCGCGGCTGCTGCGCAATGGCGGCTACCACCAGACGACCTTGCGCGAGATCGCCGAGGCCGTCGGCATCCGCAAGGCGAGCCTCTACTACCACTTCGCCTCGAAGGAGGAGATCGTCGAGGCGGTGGTGAATGACGGCGTCCGCTTTGTGCATGAGGGTGTCGTCGCCGCATTGGCTGAGACGGAAGGTGCGGCTCCCAGAGTGCGGCTGGAGGCGGCGATCCGCGGGCATCTGGCGGCGCTGCATGGCCATGGCGATTACACCAGCGCCAGCATCAAGGTCTTCAATTTCGGCGCCGCGCCTGCGCCGGAGAGCGTGCGCGCCGTGCGCCGCGCCTATGAGGAGGTCTGGCGGCGCCTGATCGCCGAACTGCAACAGGCCGGCGCCTTGCCGGCGGAACGTGCGCCGGATGTGCTGCGCAATTTCCTGCTCGGCGCCCTCAACGGCTCGACGGATTGGTACCGGCCGGAGCGCCACGACATCGCGACGCTGGCGCGCGAATTCGCGGCACTGATCTCGCCTGCGGGCGCTTGAGCGTTTCGTCCCCAACGCAGGGGCGGCCGGCGCGGAACGACTGGCGATGCCCGGGCAGCTTGCTACGATGGCGGCGTGACCGCCGCTGTCGAGGCGGCTCAGCCTAGAGGATTTGCCAGCCGATGCGTGCCTTCTACCACCCCGACCAGGCGCTCCATGATCCCCAGCAATATATGCGCTTCGGCAAGGTCGTCGCGCCCAAGGACCTGCCGGAACGGACGGAAAAGCTGCTCGGCGCACTGGCGAAGCATGGCATCACGCCGGAGCGGCCGGCGGAGCATGGCGTCGAGCCGATCCTGAAGATCCATGACGAGGGCTTCGTCGATTTCCTGCAGAGTGCCTGGCGGCGCTGGCAGGAGCTTCCGTCGGAGCGCGGTCCGGAGGTCTGGCCGAACACCTTCCCTTATTGGAGCGGGCGTCCGGACGAAGATGTCCGCCCGCCTTGCCGCCCGACCGGCTTCATCGGCCAGCTCGGCTGGTATCTCGGCGATCTCTCCGTGCCGATCGGCGAGCATTGTTGGCATTCGACCTTGCGCTCGTCCGAGACCGCCGTGTCCGGCGCCGACGCGATCCTTGCCGGCGAGCGCGCGGTTTATTCGCTGTGCCGTCCGTCCGGCCATCATGCCCGCGCCGATCGCGCCTCGGGCTTCTGCTACGTCAACAACACGGCGATTGCCGCCCAGCGCCTGCGCTCGACATTCGGCAAGGTCGCGATCCTCGATGTCGATGCCCATCACGGCGACGGCACGCAGCAGATCTTCTATCGCCGCGACGATGTGCTGACGATCTCGGTCCATGCCGACCCGGCGAATTACTACCCCTTCTACACCGGCTATGACGATGAGCGCGGCAACGGGCCGGGCGAGGGCTTCAACCTCAACCTGCCGCTGGCGCATGGCGCGGGCGGGGCGGAGATGCAGGCGGCGGTCGACCGCGCCGGCAAGGCGATCCGCGATTTCGGGGCTGAGGTGCTGGTCGTGGCGCTCGGCTACGACGCCCATAAGGACGACCCGATCGGCGTGCTGAAGCTGGAAGCGAGCGATTTCGGCACGATTGGCCGGCAGGTGAAGGGCTTCGGCCTGCCGACGCTGGTCGTGCAGGAGGGCGGCTACGCCATCGAGGCGATCGGCGATTGCCTCGACGCGTTCCTGGGCGAGTTCGCTCGCTAGAGCATCGGCCCGAAAAGTGGCATGCGGTTTTCGGGAAAAGCCGATGCCTTCGGACCAAGCGCCGGCGTCACGTCGCCAGGTAGTCGTGCAGCACTCGGCCGAAAGGCAGCGTGAAGTCGACGACCTGGTGGCGGGCGCTCACGACCCGGCGCACCGGAAAATCGGCGACCCGGCAATTGACGTGAGGGATGAGGTGTAGCCTTGCCTCGCCCTCCCAGGCACCATGCACGGTGATGTCGGTGAGGTTATAGCCGACGAGCTGCGCGATTTTCGGCGAGCCGTCGACATCGGGAAGCAGCTTCAGGTTGACGTTCAGGCCGGCGATGCCGTCGCGAACCTTGTCGAGCTGGTTCTCGAGGCTGCGGTGCTTGTAGGTCATCGTGCCCATGGCCACGCGCTCGCCATCATAGTGCAGCGTGCCGGTCAGCGTGTCCTTCATGACCTTGAGCCGCGGCACGCCGTATTTCTTGGGAAAGCCCCAGATCTCGCGTCCGCCGGTGATGGGCGGCTCGTCGTCGAGATACATCTGGACGGAGAAGTTGCAGGGCTCGTCCTTGTAGAGCGCTCGGATGCCGGTGCCGCTTTCCTCGTAATCGCCGAAACCGGACGAATCCGGCATTTTCATCCACTCGTAGAAGACGAGGTTGCCGGGCGCGGGCTCGAGCGGCTCGGGTAGCGCCGCGCGGATCACCTCCGGGTCGGTTTCATAGGTGATGATCAGGTATTCGCGCTTGATGAAGCGGTTCGGCGGATGCGGGTAGCTCGGGCTGAAGACCGGCATCGACGGCGCTTTGAGGATCTCGTCCCGGTTCATGCTGGTCGCTCCTTCTCGAAATCAGCCGCAACTCTGGCAGGGGCACTGCGACAGATTGATGGTGACCGGACGAAACGGGAAGCCCCTCCTCACGGCTCGCGCAAAGATGGCCCTTCACCCCGAGACCTGTTCCCCGGGGTGAAGGGCGTGTTTCTCGAACGGCCGCTCAGATCGCGGCTTCGATCAGGAACGGCCCCTTCTTGGCCAGCGCGGCCTTGAACAGGCTGGTGAACTCCTCGGCCGTGGTGGCGCGGGCGGCTTCCACGCCCATGCCCTTGGCCATCGACACCCAGTCCAGCGCGGGCTCGTCGATATTGAGCATCTGCGTGGCGTTGCGGCCGAAATCATTGACGCCGACGGCGCGCATCTCGCCATGCAGGATCTGGTAGGTCCGGTTGGCGAAGACCACGGTGACGATGTCGAGATTCTCGCGGGCCTGCGTCCACAGCCCCTGCACCGTGTACATGCCGGAGCCGTCGGCCTGCATGCCGATGACCTTGCGGTCGGGGCAGGCCACCGCCGCGCCGACGGCGAGCGGGATGCCTTCGCCGATCGCCCCGCCGGTGAGCTGGATATAGTCGTGCTGCGGCGCGCTGTGGCAGTCGAAATAGAACATCCGGCCGGAGGACACCGACTCGTCGCAGATGATGCTGTTCTCCGGCAACAGCGTCGAAACGATGCTGCAGACCTTGTCGGCATCGAGCGGGCCGGTCGGCAGGCCCGGCTGCTCCTTGCGCGGCGGCGCGATGAAGGCCGGCGCCGTCTTCGTCGCGCCCATCTCCTCGGCGAGAGCGGTGATCGCGGCAGGCAGATCGTCGCCGGGCTGCGCCAGCGCCGTGACTTCGCAACCGTCATGGACGAGCCGGCCCGGCTTGCCTGGATAGGCGAAGAAGCCGACGGGAGTCTGCGCGCCGACCAGTACGAGATAATCGACGTCCTTGAGCTGCTCGAGCGCCTTGTCGATGGGATAATGGATCTTGGGGATCGCGACGCGGCCGGCGCCGCGCTGGATGCGCCCGTTCGACATCTGGGCGAAGATCTGCGCACCCGTCGCGGCGCAGATGCGTGCGGCCATTTCCATCGGCTTCTCGCGCAAGGCGAGGCCCGTCAGCATGATCGCGGCGCGCGCGCCATGCTGGCGCAGGCTGGCCGCGACCTCGCGGATCGTGGCGGCATCGACGCTCTTCAGCGCCGGCAGCTTCACCGGCTTCAGCGCGGCGGGCTCGACGCTGTTCCAGGCGCAATCGGCCGGCAGGATGACCGTGGTGACGCCCGGCAGCGTCAGCGAGGCGACATAGGCTTCCTCGATCGCCGGGCCGACATCCTCGGACGAAGCGATGCGGCGCACGAAATGCGACATCGGATGCGCCAGCGATTCGATGTCGCTGGTCAGCGGCGCATCATGGACGAGGTGGTAGGTGGCGTGATCGCCGACGACGTTGATCATCGGCGTGCGGGCGCGCCTGGCATTGTGCATGTTGGCGAGCGCGTTCGCCATGCCCGGCCCACAATGCAGCAAGGTGGCGGCCGGCTTGTCGGCCATGCGGGCATAGCCGTCGGCGGCGCCGGTCACCACGCCCTCGAACAGGCCGAGCACGCAGCGCATCTGCGGCTTGCGGTCGAGCGCCGCCACGAAATGCATCTCCGAGGTGCCGGGATTGGCGAAACAGACATCGACATCGTTGACCAGCAGCGTGTCGCAAAGGCGGTCGGCGCCATTCATCCCGGAAACCTCGAAGGCTGGAAGAGAACAGAGGCGATGTGCCTCGGACGGTGAGGGGAGGAAATTGCGCAGCCTGTGTCAAACGAGAGAATGTCATGGCTTCCCCAAGCGGCTGTGATCGGCGGCTTGACGGTTTTGCATAGGCATTTAACCTGATTTGGAACGAAGGTTGCATCCGGCCGCGAGCTCTGGCGTCGTGGATGACGGGTCAGTCAAAAAGCAGGGGAAGGGTTTCCATCATGGCAGTCTTCAAGCGCGTCAGTGCCGGCCTCGGCTTCGGCCTCGCGGCTCTCCTGGCGGCGGGCGCGGCTCAGGCGCAGACGAAGGTCGCGATCGGCATTTCCGGTTGGACCGGCTTCGCGCCGCTGGTGCTCGCCAAGGAGGCCGGCATCTTCGCCAAGAACGGCCTCGACGTGACCATCAAGAAGATCCCGCAGAAGGACCGCCACCTCGCCATCGCCTCCGGCGACATCCAATGCGCCGCGACCACCGTCGAGACCTGGCTGGTGTGGGACGCCGCCGGCATCAAGACGAAGCAGATCTTCCAGCTCGACAAGAGCTACGGCGCCGATGGCATGGTGACGCGCAACACCACGGCCTCGATCAAGGATCTGAAGGGCAAGACGGTCGCGGCCTCGGCGCCGGGTACCTCGCCCTATTTCGCCCTGGCCTGGATGCTCAAGGAGAACGGCCTCTCCGTGAAGGACGTGAATGTCGTCAACATGGAGCCGGGTCCGGCGGCGCAGGCCTTCATCGCCGGCCAGAACGACGCGGCGCTGACCTATGAGCCCTATCTCTCGGCCGTGCGCGACAAGCCCGATGCCGGCAAGATCATCGCCACCACCCTCGACTATCCGATGGTGATGGACACCTTCGGCTGCACCCCGGCCTTCCTCGCCGACGAGAAGGCTGCGGCTGCGTTGACCAAGAGCTATTTCGAGGCTGTGGCGATGATCAAGAGCGATCAGGCCAAGGCCTATGAGATCATGGGCGCGGATGTGAAGCAGACCGGCGAGCAGTTCGGCAAATCGGCAGCCTATCTGCGCTGGTCGGATGCCGAGGGGAACCGGAAGTTCTTCGCCGGCGACTGGCAGGCCTTCAACGCCAAGGCCGCAGATCTGCTGTTGGAGATCGGCCTGATCAAGGCCAAGCCCGATCTGGCCACGCTGGTCGATACGAAGTTCGTCGAAGGCAAGTGAGGCGATATTCCAGGCCTGTGCCCGCCGTCATGCTCGCCCTTCTGGCGAGCATCCACGTCTTGAACGCAACAACGCTCGACCAGCGAAGACGTGGATGGTCGGGACAAGCCCGACCATGACGACAGCGGCAGTCCTGCCGGATGTTCTGGAGCCCGGCTTGCGCGTCGTCTTCTGCGGCACGCAGGCCGGCGCCGTCTCGGCGGCGCGCGGTGCCTACTATGCCGGGCCGGGCAACAAGTTCTGGAGCGTCATCCACGAGATCGGGCTGATTCCGGAACGGCTCGCCCCGGAGCGTTTCCGGGAGCTGCCGCGCTACGGCATCGGCCTCACCGATGTCGCCAAGCTGACATCGGGGCCGGATTCGGCCTTGCGCGGCGCCCATTTCGATGCAGAAGGGCTGCGTGCGCGGATCGCTGCCCATCGCCCGCGTTATGTCGCCTTCAACGGAAAGCGTGCGGCGCAGGCGGCGCTGGGAGCGGCTGCCGGTTCAATTGCCTATGGCCTGCAGCCCGGCACCTTCGCCGGTTCGGGCGTTTTCATCCTGCCCTCGACCTCCGGCGCGGCTGCCGGCTTCTGGTCGATCGAACCCTGGAAAGACCTGGCGCGCGCCATGACCGGAACCGAATCCCCATGAAACCGCTCAGACCCGTCTCAGGCGGCGCGCGCGTCGGCTACGGCCTCGCCTTCTTCGCGCTCTTCGTCGCACTCTGGTCGGTCGCGACCTTCGGCGGCTATGTCCAGCGCCTCTTCCTGGCCGATCCGCTGACCATGGTTGGCGAAGGCTATAATCTAATGGTGCGCTACGGCTTCAGCTTCGACATCATGATGACGATCTGGCGCGTCGTCGGTGGCTTCGTCATCGCGGCGGTGGTGGCGCTGCCGCTCGGCATCCTGATGGGCGCCTACAAGCCGATCGAGGCGTTCCTCGAACCCTTCGTCTCCTTCGCGCGCTATCTGCCGGCCTCGGCCTTCATTCCGCTGCTCATCCTCTGGGCCGGCATCGGAGAGACGCAGAAGCTGCTCGTCATCTTCCTCGGCTCGGTCTTCCAGCTCATCCTGATGATCGCGGTGGCGGTCGGCGGGGTCCGGCGCGATCTGGTCGATGCCGCCTATACGCTCGGCGCCAGCGACCGCTCGGTGGTGCGCCGCGTGCTGCTGCCGAACGCGGCGCCGCAGATCGCCGAGATCTTCCGCCTCGTTCTTGGCTGGGCCTGGACCTATGTCATCGTCGCCGAATTGATCGGCTCGTCCTCCGGCATCGGCCACATGATCACCGACAGCCAGGCGCTGCTCAACACCGGGCAAATCATCTTCGGCATCATCGTCATCGGGCTGATCGGCCTGATCTCGGATTTCCTGTTCAAGGCGGTCAACCAGCGCCTGTTTCCGTGGGCCAAGCTGTGAGCAAGCTCGTCATCGACAAGGTCGGCAAGGTCTTCCCCGCGCAGCGCGGAGGCGAGCCGACGCGGGCGCTGATGCCCACCTCGCTCAATGTGGCCGACAATGACTTCATCACCATCCTCGGCCCCTCCGGCTGCGGCAAGTCGACCTTGCTGCGCATCATCGGCGGGCTGGAGACGGCGAGCGAGGGCCGCATCCTGCTCGATGGCGCGCCCGTCGCAGGACCGGGTGCCGATCGCGGCTTCGTCTTCCAGAGTTACACGCTCTTCCCCTGGCTGACGGTGCAGCAGAACATCGCCTTCGGCCTGCGCGAGAAGGGCGTGCCGGTCGCGGAGCGCATGAAGATCGCGCGCGACTGGGCGGTGCGCGTCGGGCTTTCCAGTTTCGTGGACCACTTCCCGAAGCAGCTCTCGGGCGGCATGCAGCAGCGCACGGCGATTGCCCGCGCGCTCGCCAACGATCCGAAAATTCTCCTGCTCGACGAGCCCTTCGGCGCGCTCGACAACCAGACCCGCGCCCTGATGCAGGAAATGCTGCTCGGCATCTGGGAGCGCGAGCGGAAGACGGTGCTCTTCGTCACCCACGACATCGAGGAGGCGATCTTCGTCGGCTCGCGCGTCGTGGTGATGAGCGCGCGGCCAGGGCGGATCAAGGCCGATATCGCCATCGATCTGCCGCATCCACGGCCGTACACCATCAAGACGACGCCGGAATTCGTCGCCCTGAAGGAGCGACTCGTCGAGGAGATCCGGGCCGAGGTCATCGCGGCCGATCCCTGAGCGAGAGCACTACCAGCGGTTGAGGTGGCTATGCTTTCCTTGCGTGATGTGTGTGCTTTGCCTGCGCTGTCATGACGCAGGCGAGGGGCAGCCTTGCGCGCAAATGGAGTTACGGCGACAATTTCCCTTGCCATCTTTTGAACAACAAGGGGGCACTGCCAATGGTGGGGCCAATGCGTTCACTGGTTGCAAGAATGCTGTCGCGGCTGGCGATCGAGCCGCGGATCGATGTGGTTTTCCCCGATGGAACGTTGCAATCCGTCGGACGAGGTTGCGCACCGCGATTGCGGATGCGGATTGTTGACACGCCTACGGAACTCAAGCTCGCGCTCAATCCCGAGCTCGCCTTGGGCGAGGCGGTGATGGACGGGCGCGTCGTCGTCGAGCAGGGCTCGCTCTACGATCTGCTCGATGCGCTGGTGACCGCGGTGCACAAGGCGCGCCCGCAAGGCTGGGGCAAGACGCTCGACGGCCTGCGGACGGCAGTGCGCCGCTTCCACCAGCACAATACGCCGACATTGGCGAAGCGGAATGTCGCGCACCACTACGATCTGAAGAGCGATTTCTTCAAGCTCTTCCTCGATCCGGACATGCAGTACTCCTGCGCCTATTTCGCGCGGCCGGAGATGACGCTTGCCGAGGCGCAGCTTGCCAAGAAGCGCCACATCATGGGCAAGCTCGATCTGCAGCCGGGCCAGCGCGTGCTCGATATCGGTTGCGGCTGGGGCGGCATGGCGCTCTCGATCGCCGGCGAAACCGGCGCCTCCGTCACCGGCATCACGCTCTCGGAGGAGCAGCTCGCCATCGCGAAGCATCGCGGCGCAGAATCCGGCCTGCCGGTCGAGTTCCGCTTGCAGGACTATCGTCACCTGACCGAGAGCTTCGACCGCATCGTTTCGGTCGGCATGTTCGAGCATGTCGGCGTCGGCTATTACCGCGACTATTTCCGCAAGGTCCGCGAATTGCTGACCGATGATGGTGTCGCGCTGATCCACACGATCGGCCGCAGCTCGCCGCCGGGCGCGACCAACCCCTTCATCGCCAAATACATCTTCCCGGGCGGCTATATTCCCGCGATGTCGGAGGTGGCGGCCGCGATCGAGAAGGAGGGTCTCGTCATCACCGATGTCGAGGTCCTGCGCATCCATTATGCCGAGACGCTAAAGGCTTGGCGCGAGAACTTCCTCGCCCGGCGCGAGGAGGCGGTGGCGATGTATGACGAGCGCTTCGCCCGGATGTGGGAATTCTATCTCGCCGCCTCCGAGGCGAGCTTCCGGCACGACGATCTGGTGGTGTTCCAGTTCCAGCTCGCGAAAAAGCTCGACGGCCTGCCGATCACGCGCGGCTATATCGAAGAGCGCGAGGGCGAGCTTGGGCGCAAGCCTGCGCAGGCGAAGATTGCCGAGCCGGCCTAGGCCGGCTCCGGTCCGACATAGCGGGCGCGAGGCCGGATCAATCGTCCGGTCTCGCCCTGTTCCAGAGCATGCGCGATCCAGCCGGCGCAGCGCGCAGCGGCGAAGATCTGGAAGGATACATCCGGGGCGAGGCCGAGTTCGCTCGCGATCGCCGTCAGCACGAAATCGATATTCGGCTCCTCGCCGGTCAGCGCCGTGACGGCCCGGCGCGTCTCCTCATAGGCCGGTGGTAGCGAGAAGGCCGTGAGCAGCGCCCGCGCCCGCGCATCGCCATCGGGGTAAAGAGGATGGCCGAAGCCGGGCAGGGGCATGCCGGTCGCCAGCCGGGCGGAGACCGCCATTTCCACGCCTTCGCTGGCGATCTCGCGCATCAGCCCGAGCACCCGCGGGGTCATCCCGCCATGCAGCGGTCCCGACAGCGTCGCGAGCCCGGCCAGGATGCAGGCGGCGAGCGAGGCGCGCGTCGAGGCCGCGACCCGGACCGCGAAGGTCGAGGCGTTGAGCTCATGATCTGCCAGCAGCACCAGCGCGCGGCGGATGAGGTCGGCGCCGCGTTCGTCGCAGCCCCAGGCCAGCGCCAGCCGGTGATGGATCGGCCCCTGTCCCGGCCGCCCGGCGATGGCGTCGACGAGCGAGTCGATCACGGAAGCGGCTTCCAGATAGAGCGCCTTCTTCGTGCGGCCGGCCATGGCCGGGTCGCTGGCGGCGCGGGCGGCGATCACCGCGAACATGCGCTGCCGGGCCGGCGCCTCCGGCACGATCGTGAACAGCGGCGGAAAGCGCTGCGAGCCGCAATCCCAGAGCAGCCGCGCGACATCCTCCAGCTTCGCCGTCTCGGCCAGCTTTTCCGCATCCTGCCCGCGATACCAGAGCTTGCCGCGCTGGATCGTGGCGATGCCCGAGGCCAGGATCGGCTCGCCGAAGGCGATCGCATCTTCGGCGATGGCGGCCGGTTTCCGCCCGCGCGCCTTGCGATGCTCCAGCCGCGCCACATCCTCGGCCCGGTAGAGCCGCCGCCGGGAATCGCCCGCATCGCCGCGCGCCTCGATCAATCCGCGGCTGACATAGGCGTAGAGCGTCTGCGGCTTCAGCCCGAGCCGCTGCATCACCTGTTGCGCCGTCAGCCAGTCGGTCATCGAAAAATACATTGATTATATTGTTCAAGATTGATTCTACTGGTGAAGCTATCAATCTTCAAGGCCTCAGATGTTGAGGAGAACTGCCATGTCCGATGGCCTTGAAGATGTCGTTGCCGCCCATACCGTGCTCTCGGAAGTCGATGGAGCGGCGGGCCGGCTGGTGATGCGCGGCCATAGTCTCGATGAGCTCGCGGGCCATACCTCCTTCGAGGAGATGGCCGCGCTGATGCTCGACGGCTTCGTGCCGGACCTGCCCGCCATGAAGGAGCTGCCGGCGGCGCTCGGCGCGGCGCGTCAGGACTTGTTCGAGACGGTCGTTCAGAAGGCAGCCGTCCCAGTGACGCTCGGACCGGTAGAGATGATCCGGGCGATGACGGCGCTGATCCCCGATGGTGAGGACGCCGGCACGGTCCTGCGGCTGCTGGCGGCGCCGGCCGTGTTCACGGCCGCCTCGCTGCGTCTGCGGCAAGGGCTCGCGCCGGTCGCACCCGATCCGGCGCTGTCGCAGGCCGCAGACACACTGCGCATGCTGACCGGCAAGGCGCCGACCAAGCAGCAGGCGGCGGCGCTCGATACCTATCTCGTCACGGTCGCCGATCACGGCCTCAACGCCTCGACCTTCGCGTCGCGCGTCGTCGCCTCGACCCGCGCCGGGCTGGTCTCGGCCGTGCTCGCCGGCATCGGCGCGCTCAAAGGCCCGCTCCATGGCGGCGCGCCTGGCCCGGTCATCGAGATGCTCGATGCGATCGGCACGCCCGCCAATGCCCGCACCTGGCTGGAATCCGCGCTCGACCGCGGCGACCGGCTGATGGGCTTCGGCCACCGGATCTACCGCGTCCGCGATCCGCGCGCCGATGCGCTGAAGGGCGCGATCCGCCGGCTCGGCGCCGATAGCGGCCGCCTTGCGCTGGCCGAGGCGGTCGAGCAGGCGGCGCTCGCCATCCTGCGCGAGCGCAAGCCCAACCGCACGCTGGAGACCAATGTCGAGTTCTACACCGCGCTCCTGCTGGAGGCGCTCGGCTTCACGCCGGATTCCTTCACCTGCGTCTTCGCGCTGGGACGGACGACGGGCTGGCTCGCCCATGCCAAGGAGCAGATCGCCGGCGGCCGGCTGATCCGTCCGCAATCGGTCTATGTCGGCCCGCAGCCGCGTCAGGCGGCGTAGGTTCAGGTAGGGCGCGGGGAACCCTTCTCCCGTGTGGGAGAAGGGCAGGGATGAGGGCCTGCCCTTGCCGGACAAAACCGCAGCGGTACCGTTGCCTTCCGATAATGAGCGGCGGTCCCTCACCCCTACCCTCTCCCATCCGGGAGAGGGGATCCCGCGCTTATCTATGATGCGGTCAGCCACACGGCGTAGAGTTCTGCCTCGCTGCCGCTCACCCCAAGTTCGACATGCCTCAGCGCGTCAAGGATCGCGCTGTCGCCGGCTGCCAAGCTCACGCGGTTCACCAGCCAGTCGCCCTTGCGGGCGAGCAGCACCAGCAGGCCCTCGCTCGCGGGGAGCGAGCCTTCTCCCGACAAGCGCTCGACCCGGTGCCGCCAGCGGCCGCGCCGGCTCATCACATTGAGATCGTCGATCGCCCCGTTCACTAGAACCCCGTCCACCGCCCGGTCGGCGGCGAAGAAGAACGGCGGGGTGGTGCGGTCGAGTGAAACCGTCTCGCCGTCGCCGAAAGCCAGCCGGATGCCGTTGCCGCTCAGCACGCACAAGGTCCGATCGATGCCGGGGAAGGACGAGAACGGCCCGTCTGCGCCCACATGGGCCATCGATATCCGCCAGTCGAAATCGCCAAGCGAGGCGCCTTCCGGCGCCACCGCGATCTCGGTCGTGGTGCCCCCCCCGTTCTTCCACGGCATGACCTTGCAATCGGCAGCGCGGATGATGCGCATGGGCTCTGTCCCTCAACCAGAAAATGCAGTCATCCCGGACAAGCCGCGAAGCGGCGCCGATCCGGAATCCATGCCTGAACCGTTCCGGAATGGATCCCGGGTCTCCCTCCGGTCGCCCGCGATAACACCGTCGCGGCGGAAGACCGCCTCAGCCCAGAATCCCCGGCAGATTGAGCCCCTTCTCGCGGGCGCAGTCCAGCGCGATGTCGTAGCCGGCATCGGCATGGCGCATTACGCCGGTCGCCGGGTCGTTCCAGAGCACGCGCGAGAGGCGGGCGGCCGCGTCGTCGGTGCCATCCGCGCAGATCACGACGCCCGCATGTTGCGAGAAGCCCATGCCGACGCCGCCGCCATGGTGCAGCGAGACCCAGGTCGCGCCGGAGGCCGTGTTGAGCAGGGCGTTGAGCAGCGGCCAGTCGGAAACCGCGTCCGAGCCGTCCTTCATCGCCTCGGTCTCGCGGTTCGGCGAGGCGACCGAGCCGGAATCGAGATGGTCGCGGCCGATCACGACCGGCGCCTTCAGTTCACCGTTCTTGACCATCTCGTTGAAGGCGAGGCCGAGCCGGTGGCGGTCGCCGAGGCCGACCCAGCAGATGCGCGCCGGCACGCCCTGGAAGGCGATGCGCTCGCGCGCCATGTCGAGCCAGTGATGCAGATGCGTGTTGCCGGGCGTCAGCTCCTTCACCTTGGCGTCGGTCTTGTAGATATCTTCCGGATCGCCCGAGAGGGCGGCCCAGCGGAACGGGCCGATGCCACGGCAGAACAGCGGGCGGATATAGGCCGGCACGAAGCCCGGGAAGGCGAAGGCGTTCTCCAGCCCCTCATCCTTGGCGACCTGGCGGATGTTGTTGCCGTAGTCGAAGACGGGCAAGCCCATCTCCTGGAAGGCGATCATCGCCTCGACATGCTCGCGCATCGAGGCGCGCGCCGCTTTCTCGACGGATTTCGGATTGGCTTCGCGCGCCTGCTTCCACTGGCCCATGGTCCAGCCCTTCGGCAGGTAGCCATTGACCGGGTCGTGGGCCGAGGTCTGGTCGGTGATCATGTCCGGGCGGATGCCGCGGCGGACCATCTCGGGCAGGATCTCGGCGCAGTTGCCGAGCAGGCCGACCGACTTCGCCTCGCCGTTCCTGGTCCAGCGGGCGATCATCTCCAGCGCCTCGTCGAGCGTCTCGGCCTTCTCGTCGAGATAGCGGGTGCGCAGGCGGAAATCGATCGAGTCCGGGTTGCACTCGACGGCAAGGCAGGAGGCGCCGGCCATCACCGCGGCGAGCGGCTGCGCGCCGCCCATGCCGCCGAGGCCGCCGGTCAGCACCCATTTGCCCTTGAGGTTGCCGCCATAGTGCTGACGCCCGGCCTCGACGAAGGTCTCGTAGGTGCCCTGCACGATCCCTTGCGTGCCGATATAGATCCAGGAGCCGGCCGTCATCTGGCCGTACATCGCGAGCCCCTTCTTATCGAGCTCGTTGAAATGGTCCCAGGTCGCCCAATGCGGCACGAGGTTCGAGTTCGCGATCAGCACGCGCGGCGCATCCTTGTGGGTGCGGAACACACCGACCGGCTTGCCGGACTGGACGAGCAGGGTCTCGTCGGCTTCGAGCTGGCGCAGCGCCGCGACGATGCGGTCGAAATCCTCCCAGGAGCGGGCGGCCCGGCCGATGCCGCCATAGACGACCAGCTCATGCGGGTTTTCGGCGACGTCCGGGTCGAGATTGTTCATCAGCATGCGCAAAGGCGCCTCGGTCAGCCAGCTCTTGGCGGTGAGCTCGGTGCCGGTCGCGGCGCGGATGGTGCGGGTGTTGTCGAGGCGGGTCATGAGCGGCTCCGTTCGAGGGCAGCGGCCGCGCCGAGGGCGGCTTCGATGATGGCGGACAAGGCTGTCTGCAGGCTCGCGGCCTTCGTCGCGTCGAAGGCCCAGGGCGCGGCTTCTTCAGCCAGATAGGCGGAGAGCGCGATCTCCATCTGCAGCGCATGGACGCCCGCGAAGGGGCGTCCGTAATGGCGGGTGATCCAGCCGCCCTTGAAGCGGCCGTTGAGGATCTGCGTGAAGGGCTGGCCGGCCATGGCGGCGACGGCCGCCCGCTCGACACCGGGTGCGCAGCTTTCGCCGGAATTCGTGCCGAGATTCAGCGTCGGCAGCGTGCCTTCGAACAGCCGCGGGATCTTCGATTTGATCGAGTGGCAGTCCCAGAGCAGGCAATAGCCGTGCTCGGCCTTCACCCGTGCGATCTCGGTTGCCAGCGCCGTGTGATAGGGCTGGAAATAGGCCGCCTTGCGCCGCTCGATCCCGGTGGCGTCCGGAGCATTCTGCCAGATCGGCGCGCCGTCGAAGGTCGTGCTCGGCACGAGTTCGGTCGTCGCCTGGCCCGGATAGAGCGAGACGCCGGCCGGGTCGCGGTTGAGGTCGATGACGAAGCGCGAGAGCTGCGCCTCGACGATGGTGGGCTGGAAGGGCGCGGCGAAGCCGTAGAGCCGGCGCATATGCCAGTCGGTATCCTCGACCAGCCGGCCACGTTCGTTGAGCGTCGCCGCGATTTCCGGCGGCAGGGCGGTCCCGGGATGCGGCATCGAGAGGATGAGCGGGGAGGAACCCCGCGTGACGGTGACGATGTCGGTGGTCACGCCTCGAACTCCGCAAAGCTGTCGAGGCCGGCGGCCTTGCCGATGGCGCCTGAGAGCACGAGCTCGGTCGCTGCCGCGAGATCGGGAGCGAGGTAACGGTCCTCGGTCAGCGGCGCGATCTTGTCGCGGAGCAGGGCGAGCACCGGCTCCAGCCGCGCGCTGGTCTTGAGCGGGCGATGATGCTCGATCGCTTCCGCCGCCGCCATCAACTCGACGCCGATGATGCTGGCGGCGTTGCGGGCCATATCGAGCAGGCGGAAGGCACCATGCGTCGCCATCGAGACATGGTCCTCCTGGTTGGCGGAGGTGGGGATGGTGTCGACCGAAGCGGGATAGGCCTTCTGCTTGTTCTCGGAGGCGAGCGCCGCGGCCGTCACCTGCGCGATCATGAAACCGGAGTTCAGCCCGGCGTCGCGGGCGAGGAAGGGCGGCAGCCCGCTCATGACGGGGTCGACCAGCAGCGCCATGCGCCGCTCGGAGAGGTTGCCGATCTCGCAGACGCCCATCGCCAGCATGTCGGCGGCGAAGGCGACGGGCTCGGCGTGGAAATTGCCGCCCGAGACGATCTCGCCCGGCCCCAGCACCAGCGGGTTGTCGGTGACGGCGTTGGCCTCGATGCCGAGCGTCGCCGCGACGCTGCCGAGCAGGCCGTGCACCGCGCCCATCACCTGCGGCTGGCAGCGCAGCGAATACGGGTCCTGCACCTTGCTGTCGCCATGGCGATGGCTCTCGCGGATCGCGCTGCCGGCGATCAGCTCGAGCAGGATTCTGGCGACGCGGATCTGGCCGGGCTGCCCGCGCAGGGTCTGGATGCGCGGGTCGAACGGCGTGTCGGAGCCCTTCAGCGCATCGACCGAGAGCGCGCCGGCGACGAGCGCTGCGTCGAAGACGCGGGCGATGGCCGCAAGGCCGGTCATGGCGAGCGTGGTCGAGACCTGCGTGCCGTTGATCAGCGCGAGGCCCTCCTTGGCGCCGAGCGCGAGCGGGGCCTGGCCGATGCGCTTCAGCGCCTCGGCCGCCGGCAGGGTCTCGCCCTTCAGGCGGATCTCGCCGAAGCCCATCAGGGCCGCGGTCATATGGGCGAGCGGGGCGAGGTCGCCTGAGGCGCCGACCGAACCCTTGGCCGGGATGATGGGCATGGCGTCGGCCTTGAGCGCGCCGGTCAGCGCCGCGATCACCACCGGCCGCACGCCGGAGGCGCCGCGCGCCAGGCTTGCCGCCTTCATCGCCAGCAGCAGGCGGACGACGCCGTCGGGCAGGGCGGGGCCGGTGCCGACCGCATGGGAGAGGATCAGGTTGCTCTGCAGCTTGGCGAGGTCGGCATCGGCGATGCGGACGCTGGCGAGCTTGCCGAAGCCGGTGTTGACGCCATAGGTCACCGTGCCGGCGGCGACGATCTCCTCGACGATCTTCTGCCCCGACGCGATGGAGCTGGCGCTGTCGCCGGCGAGGCCGGCCGTGGCGCCGTCGAGGACGGCGCGCCAGTCGGTGAGGCGGGCTGCGCCCGGGTTCAGCGAAACCGTGGTCATTGTCCGTTCCAGATGCGGGTGTGAAGCGGGTTGAAGCCGATCCGATAGGCGAGCTCGGCCGGGCGTTCGATGTCCCAGATCGCGAGGTCGCAGCGTTTGCCGGCTTCGAGCGTGCCGATTTCGTCCTGAAGTCCGAGCGCGGTCGCGGCATTTCGGGTGAGGCCGGCCAACGCCTCCTCCGGCGTCATCCGGAAGAGCGTGCAGGCCATGTTGAGCACCAGCAGCGGCGAGGTCAGTGGCGAGGAGCCGGGATTGGCGTCCGTCGCGAGTGCGATCGCCGCACCATGCTTACGCATCAGTTCGATCGGCGGCTTCTGCGTTTCGCGCAGGAAGTAGAAGGCGCCGGGCAGCACGACGGCGACCGTGCCGGCCTTGGCCATGGCGATGACGCCGTCCTCGTCGAGATATTCGAGATGGTCGGCGGAGAGCGCGCCCATCTCGGCGGCAAGCTTCGCGCCATGCAGGTTCGAGAGCTGCTCGGCGTGGATCTTGATCGCCAGGCCCTTGGCCTTGGCGGCTTCGAAAACCGCTTTCGTCTCAGCCGGCGAGAAGGCGATGCCCTCGCAGAAGACGTCGACGGCGTCGGCCAGCCCTTCCGCCGCAACGGCATCGAGCATGGGACCTGCGACGAGCGCGGCATAGTCGCCCGAGCGGCCCTTATATTCCGGCGGCACGGCATGAGCGCCGAGGAAGGTGGTGCGCACGGTGACCGGCCGTTCGCGGCCGATCCGGCGTGCAACGCGGAGCTGCTTCAGCTCCGCCTGCTGCTCCAGCCCGTAGCCGGACTTGATCTCGACGGTGGTGACGCCCTCGGCCATCAGCGCGGCGAGGCGCTTATCGGCAGAGGCGAGGAGCGTGTCCTCGCTCGCCTCGCGCGTCGCCTTGACGGTGGAGAGGATGCCGCCGCCGGCCCGCGCGATCTCCTCATAGGTCGCGCCTTGCAGGCGAAGCTCGAACTCATGCGCCCGGTCGCCGCCATAGACGAGATGGGTGTGGCAATCGATCAGGCCCGGCGTGATCCAGCGACCCGCGCAATCGATCGAAACGGCGGCATCGAAAACCGGTGCCTCGCTCCGCGGCCCGACGTAGACGATGCGCCCGTCGCGGGCCGCGATCACGCCATCCTCGATGGCGCCGTAGGGTGTGCCGACCTTGAGCGACATCGTCGCCAGCCGCACATTCGTCCAGAGCTTGTCGCAAGCCAGCGTTTCGCCCGGCGCCTTCGCCACGTCGCGTCCTCCCGCTATCCTTTGGCTGCGAGTATGCTATCTAATTGCATATGCAAATGGCAAGTGTGTAATTGCATATGCAAATGATCGATGGAGCGAAGCGGTGACCGAGACCCTGCATCTGGCCGAGGCTCTTTTGCCTGAAGGCTTTGCCAGCCATGTGAAATTGACACTGGAGCAGGGCGTGATCACGGCTGTCGAGGCCGGGGCGGCGGCGGAGCCGGGCGGCCGGAATTTCCGCGGCATCGCGCTGCCGGGCATGCCGAACCTGCACAGCCACGCCTTCCAGCGCGGCATGGCGGGTCTCTCCGAGCGGCGCGGCGCGCCGGAGGATTCCTTCTGGACCTGGCGCGAGGTGATGTATCGCTTCCTCGACCGTCTCGATCCCGATGACGTGCAGGCCATCGCGGCGCAGGCCTTCGTCGAGATGCTGGAGGGCGGCTTCACCGCGCTCGCGGAATTCCACTACCTGCACCACGACAAGGACGGCCGCCCCTATGCGAATATCGCGGCGATGGGGCAGGCGATTGCCTCAGCCGCGGCGGAAACCGGGCTCGGCCTCACGCTTCTCCCGGTGCTCTATCGTTTCGGCAATTTCGGGCAGGCGCCCGCGGTCCATGGCCAGCGCCGCTTCGTCAACGAGCGCGACGCCTATCAGCGCCTGCTGGAAGGCAGCGCTGCCGCGATCCGTGATTTGCCGGACGCGCGGCTCGGCGTCGCCCCGCATTCGCTGCGCGCGGTCGCGCTCGACGATCTCGGCTGGGTGTCGTCGCTGCGCCCGAACGATCCCGTCCATATCCATGTCGCCGAGCAGGTGCCCGAGGTCGAGGCCAGCCTGAAGATCACCGGCAGGCGCCCGGTCGAATTGCTGATGGACACGGTCCCGCTCGACCAGCGCTGGTGCCTGATCCATGCGACGCATCTGAGCGACGCCGAGCGTGACGGCATTGCCCTGAGCGGCGCGGTGGCCGGCCTGTGCCCGATCACCGAATCCAGCCTCGGCGACGGCATTTTCGACGGCATCCGCTACGCGCAAGCCGGTGGCGCCTATGGCGTCGGCAGCGATTCCAACATCCAGATCGATGCCGGGGCCGAATTGCGCCAGCTCGAATATTCGCAGCGCCTGCGCGATCGCCGCCGTGCGCTGTTCGCGGAGGAGGAGGCTTCGACGGGCCTTGCGCTCTGGCAGGCGGCCTGCGCCGGAGGGGCTCAAGCCTGCGGCCGGGCCATCGGGCGGATCGCGCCCGGACATCGCGCCGATTTCATCACGCTCGACACCGATCATCCGGCGCTTGTCGGCCGGGCAGGCGCGGAGGCGGTCGACAGCGCGATCTTCGCGGCCAACGCACTGCCTTTGCGCGATGTCGTCGTCGGTGGCAGGAGTGTCGTCGCCGAGGGGCGGCACATCGCCCGCGATTCGGTGCGCGTGCGCTTTGCCGGCGTGATGCGGCGCCTGCTCGCAGCCGCATAGGGGACAGGATGACGGAGACCCGGCTCGATGCGGTGAAGCTGGACGGCACCGGGCCGGTCTACGATCAGATCCGGCGCGCGATCCGCGATCTGGTGGTCAGTGGCGAATGGCCGCCGGGCACCGGCGTGCCGCCGGAGCACGCCCTGATGGAACAGCTCGGCGCCTCGCGGATGACGGTGCACCGCGCGCTCGTGCAGCTCGCCCGCGAGGGTCTGATCATCCGCCGGCGCCGCTCGGGCACCGTCGTCGCGAGCCCGCCCGCCAGCCACGCCATGCTCGACATCCTCTCGATCCCGGAGGAGGTGGAGCAGCTTGGACAGGCCTATGCCCATGACGTTCTTTCGCGCAGCGATGGCCGGCCCGCCCCCGAAGTCGCCGAGCGTTTCGGCCTGAAGCGGTCGGACAAGGTCAGCCATCTCGTGGTGCTGCATCGTGCCGGCGGCAAGCCGCATGTGCTGGAGGAGCGCGTCATCCACGTGGCTTCCGTGGCCGGGCTGGCGGAGGAGGATTTCGCGCAGACGCCGCCGGGCGACTGGCTGCTCAAGCACAGCCTCTGGTCGCAGGCCGAGCATGCGATCAGCGCCGTTGGCGCGCAGGGCGACGAGGCCGTCCTGCTCGAGATCGCGGTCGGCGAGCCCTGCCTGCTCGTCGAGCGCCGGACCTGGAACCAGGACCGGCCAGTGACGGCGGTACGCCTGCTCTATCCCGGGCCGAGGCACCGATTCATCGGGCGTTTCGGCCCCTATGGCCAAGTTTAGGGACGCGCTGAATTCGCTGCGGCCCTGTCGATGCCATCGGTCATAAAAAAGGCCCGCCATGGCTGGCGGGCCTTGTCTCATGAGACGGGTATCCGTCCCGGGATGGACCGAAATCAGCAGTCGTAGACCACGCGCCGGCCCCACTCGTCACGGCCATAGCAGCGTTGCGGAGTCGCGGCGCCGCCGATGATGGCGCCGCTCGCGCCGCCGATCGCCGCGCCCGCCAGAGCACCGCCCGCACGACCCGTCGCCGCGCCGCCGATGATGGCGCCGGCCCCGGCGCCGATCAGCGCGCCCGTGCCGGCATTCTGCTCACGGGGCGTGCAGGCGCCCGCTCCAATGGCGGCGCCCATTGCGACGATCAATATCAGCTTTTTCATTCGAGTCCCTCCTCTCGAGTCCCATTGTCGAGTTCGCTTGTCGCTCGCAGCCCCAACGGCCCGGCATCGCAAATGTTCCGGCGCTGGTGGCATCGACCGGGAGACGGCACGAGAAAGGCGCGCAAAATAAGACCGTTTCAGGAACGCCCCCGTGCCCGCGAGCCGGCCGCGCAAGGCGATCGCGGAGAGGCCGGAATCGGCGGAACCTTCATCCCGGAGACGAGTTGACCCAACGAGCTTGAGAGCCGTGCCCCGCTTCAATGCAGGCGGTGCGGCCTAACCGGATGGAGTGAACAATGACCATGACCCATGTTTCTGCCAGCTCGAATCCGCTGATCGCCGGAGCCCGCGTCGCCGGGACGGATGTCTACAACACGTCGGGCGATCATCTGGGCGAGATCTACGACATCATGCTGGACAAGCAGACCGGCAAGGTCGCCTACGCCATCATGTCGTTCGGCGGCTTTCTGGGGCTCGGCGAGAAGTACCACCCCATCCCGTGGAGCGTTCTCGATTACGACCCCCAGCGTGGCGGCTATGTCGTGCCTCTGACCAAGGAAAAGCTCGAGGCCGCCCCGATGTATGACAGCGAGGGCGAGCCCGACTGGGAGGACAAGGCTTACGGCAAGCGTGTCCATGATTACTACGGCACGATGCCCTACTGGATGATGTAGAGGCAGCCCAGGCGCAGGTCGCGGCGGTTGCTATCCCCCCAGCCGAACCGCCGTGGCGGCGGGATGCGGGCCGAAAGGCCCGCATCTTCCTTTTTTGGGGACCGTATTTTTCCGGCCGGGCCCGGAACCAGGCACCCCCGCTCCGCGTCTGATCAGAGAGGGTTCAGTCAGCAGAGCCGCAGCGGTGCATGGCCCGCAACAGGCCGCCCTTCAATCGGGAGAGCGATATGCAGATCCGTTACGGGTATCGGATAGAACTTGTCTGCGAGCACGACATGCCACTGATGACGCTGCTCGATGTCCATCCTTCCCGCCGCCATGACCTGATGCGACCCGATGAGATGCGGGCGACGGCCTTGCGCGATCCGTCCGTCGAGATCGCTGTCAGCCAGCATCGGGACGCCTTCGGAAACATCTGCCGGCGGCTGGTTGCGCCGGCCGGTGGCATCCGGCTCGAGTCGGAGGGCGTCATCCATGATTCCGGCGAGCCCGACCGTCAGAGCCCCTCGGTGCAGGAGACGCCGCCGGCGCGGCTGCCGGACGAGGCGCTCGTCTACCTGCTGGGCAGCCGCTACTGCGAGACCGACAGGCTCTGCGATCAGGCCTGGCGCCTGTTCGGCCAGGTCCCTCCAGGCTGGGCCCGGGTGCAGGCGATCACCGATTTCGTCCACAACCACCTGACCTTCGGCTACGATTTCGCGCGCAGCACCCGCACCGCTGCCGAGGCTTTCGAGGAGCGGGTCGGGGTTTGCCGCGACTTCGCCCATCTGGCGGTCGCCCTGTGCCGCTGCATGAACATCCCGGCGCGCTACTGCAACGGCTATCTCGGCGATATCGGCGTGCCGGCGAATCCGGCGCCGATGGATTTCAATGCCTGGTTCGAGGTCTTCCTCGGCGGTCGCTGGCATACTTTCGACGCCCGTCACAATGAGCCGCGCATCGGCCGCATCGTGATCGCGCGCGGCCGGGACGCGACGGATGTGGCGATGATCAGCTCCTTCGGCACGCATACGGTGCAGCGCTTCGAGGTCGTCACCGAGGAAATCGAAGAACTGCCCATGCCGCTCGCGCCGGCGATGCCGCCGCAGTTCGATGCCCGCCCTGCCGCGGCCTGAGGCATCGCTCCCGTCCGAGGCGCCTTGCGAACGGCTCCGGGCGCCCCATCTCGACCGGGCGATGCGTTATACGGTGATTGTCAACGCCCGCGCGGGCACCGTCCTCGAAGTCGGAGCCCACGCTTTTTCCGAGCGGCTGACAGCCGCCTTCGCGGCGCATGGCTCGACCGCCGAAGTCAAGCTCGTCGCGCCACGCGAATTGGACGACGCCCTGGCGCTCGCGGTCCAAACCAGCGACGCCGTTCCGGTCATCGCCGGGGGCGACGGCACGATCAACCGCGTCCTGCCGGTGCTGATCCAGGCGGCCTGCCCCGTCGGCATCCTGCCGATGGGGACGGTCAATGTGCTGGGGCGCGATCTCGGATTGTTGGGCCCGCTGGAGCAGCAGGTCGCGGCGCTGTGCGAGGGTGAGCCGGTCGAGATGGATGTCGGCCGGGTCAATGACAGGCTGTTTCATTCGATCTCCGGCCTGGGCTTCTTCAGCCTGATGGCGCGCGAGCGCGAATATGCGCGCCGGCGCTTTCCCTTCAGCCGCGTCGCTGCCTTCGGCGTCGCGGCGACGCGCTCGATCCTGTTCACCCGGCCGATCTCGGTCGATATCCGCATCGGCAGCGAGCATCTCGTCGTCGATGCGGATGCGGTACTGGTCACCGTCAACCGCTTCGACGGCGCGGAATGGCGCCGCGAGCGGCTCGACGCCGGCATCTTCGAGGTCCATGTGCTGAATGCTGGCGGTCTCTATTCCCGCAGCAAGGCGGCGCTCTCGGTCGTCTCCGGTCGTTGGCGCTCCTCACGGAACCTCACCTCCTTCACCGGGGACGAGGTGGTGCTGCGGCGGCGCGACAAGCGCCGTGGCCACGTCACCTTCGATGGCGAGGTCGAGCGCAGATCCGGCTCCCTGACATACCGCTTGCTGCCGCGGGCCTTTCGCGTCATTGCCGCTCGCTCCTCGAGAGCCTTGTCGAGCGAGGCGGGCAACCGGCTCGCGTGAAGGCAATGCGACGAGGCAACGGTCCTGAGTTTATGAGAATCGACGCCCCGATGTCCCGCCCCGTACCCGGCCAGATTCCTTCTCCGCTACGTCCGCGGCTGGTCGTTCCCGTCCTCGCCGGCCTGGTCTTCGTCGCGCTGGCCGGCTTCATCGCGTCCGGCCACGGCTTCGCTTTCGACCGGAGCCTGATCCTGCTGTTTCGCGAGCCGGGCAATCCAGCCCAGCCGCTCGGCCCGGCCTGGTTCCAGGAGGCGGTGCGGGACATGACGGCGTTCGGCAGCTTCGTCGGGCTCTTCTTCATCACGACGGCTGCGGCGCTGGCGCTGTGGCTCTGCGGTTATCGCCGTCTCGCGGCCGGGCTGGTCCTGAGCGTGTTGACGGCGCTCCTGGTCAGCAACGGCCTGAAGATCGCGATTGGCCGGGAGAGGCCCGACATCGTCGCCCACACCGCGCTGACCTTCACGGCGAGCTTCCCCAGCGGCCATGCCTTCCTCTCGGCCGCGACGATGCTGAGCATCGCCGGTTGTGTCGGCATCGCCTCGCGGCGCGATGACATCGCCCTGCTATGCCTTGTCCTCGCCTGGGTGATGATCCTGCTGATCGGCCTCAGCCGCATCTATCTCGGCGTCCACTGGCCGACCGACGTGCTCGGCGGCTGGTCTCTCGGCGTCGTCTGGTCGAGCGTCGCCACGGCCTGGATCGGCCGCTGGGCGGCGGCCTCCGATCCGGGCTGACTATCGCCGGCGGGATCGTCCGGCAGCTCCGTTCAGCGCATGTCGATGGTGGCATTGACGCCGAGATCGGGTGTCCGGCCCAGGATCTTGGCGGTGGCGAGCTTGAAGGCCACCAGCACGCCGCTGGACGGCCCCTCCCAGATCTCGGCCGAGACCGGCGTCAACGCCAGCAGGGTGGCGTCCGGATCGTCCGGGCCGTTTGGGAACCATGCGCTCGCCATCGGCGTCCAGATCTGCCGCAGCAGATCGCGGCTCGGCAGCTCGGAGGCCGTGCAGGCGATGGCCGCGTAGAAGTTGCGATCCTCATGGCTGATCGCGATCGAGACCGAAGGCGATCGCAGCGCCTCGCCGATGATCCCGGTATGGCGATGCGTGATGAACAGCAGGCGGTGATGCTCCCGGTCGAGATGCCCCGACATCGGCCGCGTCCTCAGCCCGTCCTCGGCGATCAGCGACACCATATAGACCGGGTGCGCGTCGAGCGCCGCCCAGATCCGCTCCTGCAATTCCGTGTCCGGCATCGCTCGCTCCTGCACCACGCGACTATCTCATGCTGCGCGGCCGATGGAAACGCCCGGAGGAGGGCGACGTTCCATCGCGAGGGAACCTTTGCGCCGCAATATGGGTTTGCCCTGCGCCGCGGCCTCCGCCGCCCGTTTCAGGAAAACATATGCCCGCATCGCGCAATCTGCTCGCCATTCTCGTCGTCGTTCTCGTCGCTGCCCTCGCGGTGACCGGCTATTCGCTCTACCAGGAAAAGAAGCGGCCCGAAGGGGTCGAGATCAATCTCGGAAAGAACGGTCTCTCGATCGAGAAGAAGTAGGCAGGCGCGCCGTTTTCGATCGCCTTGCGGCAGGCGGGTGGCAGGCAGTCGCGGGGGCATTGGCCTTCCGGGGGCAAAGGCGCTAACACCGCCCGCGAGGATTCATTGCCCCGGGAGAGATGCAGATGAACGCGCCCTTCAAGAACCTGATCGCCGGCGAATGGGCTGGCGGCGTCAACGCCTCGCGCAACATCAACCCCTCGAACACCAACGACGTCGTCGGCGAGTACGCGCAGGGGACCGTCGAGGATCTGAACAATGCCGTCGCCGCCGCCAAGGCCGCTTTCCCGGCCTGGAGCCGCACCACGCCGCAGGAGCGCTACGACATCCTGAAGAAGGCCTCCGACGAGATCCTCGCCCGCAAGGACGAACTCGGCCGGCTGCTCTCGCGGGAGGAGGGCAAGACGCTGGCCGAGGGCATCGGCGAGGCCGGCCGTGCCGGCCAGGTCTTCGCCTTCTTCGCCGGTGAGTGCCTGCGCCTCTCCGGCGAGATGGTCCCGTCGGTGCGCCCCGGCGTCGGCGTCGAGATCACCCGCGACCCGCTCGGCATCGTCGGCATGATCACGCCCTGGAACTTCCCGATCGCGATCCCGGCCTGGAAGATCGCGCCGGCGCTCGCCTGGGGCAATTGCGTCGTCATCAAGCCGGCCGATCTGGTGCCGGGCTCGGCCTGGGCGCTGGTCGACATCATCCAGCGCGCCGGCCTGCCCAAGGGCGTGCTCAACCTCGTCATGGGCCGCGGCTCGGTCGTCGGTCAGGCGCTGCTCGAGCACAAGGACGTCACCGCCATCTCCTTCACCGGCTCGGTCGCGACCGGCCGCAAGGTCGCGGCCGCCTGCATCGCAGGCAACCCGATGAAGAAGGTCCAGCTCGAGATGGGTGGCAAGAACCCGCTCGTCGTGCTCGACGACGCCGACCTGAAGGTCGCCGTCGAGGTCGCCGTGAACGGCGCCTTCTTCTCCACCGGCCAGCGCTGCACCGCGTCCTCGCGCCTGATCGTCCAGGCCGGCATCCACGACAGGTTCGTCGAGGCCTGCATCGAGCGGCTGAAGGGGCTCAGTGTCGACGACGCGCTCAAGGCCGGCACGCATATCGGCCCGGTGGTCGACCAGAGCCAGCTCGACCAGAACCTGAAATACATCCAGATCGCCAAGGACGAGGGCGGCAAGCTCGCCTTCGGCGGCGAGCTCTTGAAGCGCGACACCCCCGGCTTCTACCTTCAGCCGGCGCTGTTCACCGAGACCACCAACGCCATGCGCATCTCGCGCGAGGAGGTCTTCGGACCGGTCGCCAACATCGTCCGCGTCAAGGACTATGACGAGGCGCTGGCCGTCGCCAACGACACCGAGTTCGGCCTCTCCTCGGGCATCTGCACGACCTCGTTGAAGTATGCGACGCATTTCAAGCGCAACAGCGAAGCCGGCATGGTGATGGTCAACCTGCCGACCGCGGGCGTCGACTATCATGTGCCGTTCGGCGGCCGGAAGGGCTCCAGCTACGGCCCGCGCGAGCAGGGCGCCTACGCCAAGGAGTTCTACACCACCGTCAAGACGGCCTACACGCTGGCCTGACCGGCTGCGTCAGGCAGGAACGATACGGCCCCGTCTTCGGACGGGGCCGTTTTCATATCGGCCTGGGCCCGTGCAGCAGGCGCGACAGCGCCAGCCCGACCAGCCCCGTTGCCAGCGTGACGGCGCCGAGCGTGGCGATCATGGGCGCGAGGCCGAAGGCGGCGAACAGGCTCGGCGCGGCGAGATAGCCGATCAGCGAACCGCCGAACACGGCGCACATCTGCAGGCGGTAGACTTGTGCGATCCGCTGCGGCGGGAAATCGTGCTGGATGATGTGCAGCAGAGCGAGGTTCTCGAACGGGCCATTGACTGCGGCCAGCGCCGCGCAGGCCATCAAGGCCGCCGTATTCGGCGCGAAGGGCATCAGCAGCACGCCCAGCCCGAAGGTGAGCTTCGACATCACCAGCCACAGCAGCGGCCGCTTCGGCGTGATCCCGGCCAGGACGAGGTTCGCGGCGAGATTGCCGGCGCCATAGGCGGTCATCATCAGGCTGTAGGCGGTCAGCGGCTCGGCGCTCGTCATGCGCAGATAAAGCGCCATGCCGAGCAGAACGCCCATCGACCAGGTGACGTTGCCGACGAAGTCGGCGATGAGGCCGAAATGCATCAGGCGGTGATGCCGCACGGCACGCGCCCCGCCCATGATCGCGTCGAGCACCGATGACAGGCCGCGGCGCGTCTCGGGTGGCGCGGGCAACGGCGCCCCCTTCAGGGCGGCCCGGACGCCGAGCGCCGAGAGCAGGAACCCGCCGGCCGTGATGGCGAAGAACTGGCCGATCGGCACGAGGCCGTTGACGAGGGCGATCAGGCTGGGGCCGAGGATACGCGCCATGCGCCGCGTCGCGTCGAACAGCCCGTTGACGGCGTGGCGGATCGAGGTGCCGGGCGCCAGGATCGGCAGCGTCGCCTGCAAGGCGGGGTCATAGACGGAGGTGGCGAGCGCGACGGCGCCCGCGGTCACTGCGAGCAGGGGCAGGCTCATGAAGCCGAAGGCGCTCGCCGCCGCCAGCAGCAGGAGAAGCGCCGCCCGGAACAGGCTGACGCCGACCATCGTCGTCGCATGCCGCCAGCGATCGGTGAGGGCTCCGGCGAACAGGCTGCCGAAAAGCAGGGCGCCCGATTGCAGTGCCGAGACATAGCCGGCGTCGCGGCCGATCAGCGCGGAGGCGATCCAGATCACCGCCACCATGTAGAATTCCGCACCGGTGGCGGAGAGGAGCTGCGAAGACCAGAGCAGGCCGATGCGCTTGTCGCCCAGCGGTTTCAGGATGAACATGAACGAGCGGGCCCCGGCGTGACCGGGGCTCGCTAGCATTCCCTGCCGCGCGACTCCAGTCGCGAGACTTCGGAAACCGCAGGTGATGTGCCGGGCGTCGGATAAGGGCGTCGTCAGAAGCCTTCCAGCACGATCTTGCCCTTCGCGCGGTTGCTCTCGATCAGCGCGTGAGCGCGTTTCAGATTGGCCGCGTTGATCGCGCCGAAATGCTCGCCGAGCGTCGTGCGGATCGTGCCGGCGTCGACGAGACGCGAGACCTCCGCCAGCAGCTTGCCTTGCTCTGCGATATCGGCCGTCTGGAACACAGGGCGGGTGAACATGAACTCCCAATGCAGCGAGAGGCTCTTGCGCTTCAGCAGGGTGACGTCGAGCGTCTTGGGATCATCGATCAGGCCGAGCCGCCCCTGCGGCGCCAGCAGCTCGACGATGCCGGCGAGATGGGTGTCGGTATGCGTCGTCGAGAAGACGAAGGCCGGCGCGCCGAGGCCGAGCGCGGCGATCTGCTCCGGCAGCGCCTTGGTGTGGTCGACGACATGATGGGCGCCGAGCTCCCTGGCCCAGGCTTGCGTCTCGGGGCGGGAGGCGGTGGCGATCACCGTGACGTCGGTCAGCCGGCGCGCGAGCTGGATCGCGATCGAGCCGACGCCGCCGGCGCCGCCGACGATCCCAAGCGCGTTCGCGGCGCCCGGCACCGCATCGCGGATCTTCAGCCGGTCGAAAAGCATCTCCCAGGCGGTGATCGCGGTCAGCGGCAGCGCGGCGGCTTCCGCGAAGCCGAGCGAGGCAGGCTTCGGCCCGGCGATGCGCGCGTCGACGAGGTGGAATTCGGCGTTGCTGCCGGGACGATTGATCGCGCCGGCATAGAACACGGCATCTCCCGGCTTGAACCCGGTGACGTCGGAGCCGACCGCCTCGACGATCCCCGCCGCGTCCCAGCCGAGCACGGCGCTTTCGCCCGCCGCAGGCTGGCTGCGCATCCGCACCTTGGTATCGACCGGGTTGACCGAGATGGCCTTGACCGCGACGAGCAGGTCGCGCGCCCCGGCGGCCGGCTTCGGCAGGTCGAGGTCGATCAGGCTGTCTTCCGCGGTGATGGGCAGTGACTGGCGGTATCCGACGGCGCGCATGGCGTCTCTCCTGCGTTGCGATGGAGGCCAGATGAGCTTAACCTGCAGATAGCGCAAGAACGCACAAATTCAGCCCATAGTGTCGAAAAGGATACCGTCATGCCGCCGCGTTTCCAGGAGCCTTACTGTTCGCCGGGCTGCCCCGTCGAGGCGGCGCTCGGCTTCATCGGCGGCAAGTGGAAGGGCATCGCGCTCTATCACCTGCTCACGGCCGGCACCTTGCGCTTCAACGAAATCCGCCGCCGCATGCCGGGTGCGACGCAGCGCATGCTGACCAATCAGTTGCGCGAGCTGGAGGCGGACGGGCTGATCGTCCGCGTGGTCTATCCGCAAGTGCCGCCGCGCGTCGAATACAGCCTCTCGGCCAAGGGCCGCACGCTCGAGCCGGTCATCATGGCGCTGAAGGCCTGGGGCGAGGCGCATGCGCGGATGCCGGCGCCGGCTCACCCGTCCGAGGAAGCGGCCTGAGCGCTCTTCAGCCGACCGGGATCACGTCCACCGCGACGCCGATCTTCTGCGAGCCCGGCCCGATCAGCACCCCGTCGAGCGGTGCGACATCAGCATAGTCGCGGCCGATGGCGGTGACGATGTGGTCGTCGGCGACGATCAGGTCGTTGGTCGGGTCCAGCCCCACCCAGCCCGTCTCGGGGCCGCACCAGAGCAGCGCCCAGGCATGGCTGGCATCGGCGCCTTCCAGCCGCTTCTGGCCCGGCGGCGGAATGGTGCGGATATAGCCGCTGACATAGGCCGCGGGCAGGCCCAGGCCCCTGAGCCCGGCGATCATGATATGCGCGAAATCCTGGCAGACGCCGTGGCGCTGGGCGAAAGCCTCCGCCAACGGGGTCGAGACCTCCGTTGCGGCGGGGTCGTAGGTGAAGTCGTGTCGGATCCGCGCCATCAATTCGCTCGCCGCTTCCAGCACCGGCCGTCCCTTGCCGAAGCTCGTACGCGCATAGGCGACGACGGCGCCGACCTCGGGCACCAGCCGGCTGGGATAGATGTGATGCGTCGGCGAAGCCGGCGCGAGACTGTCGGAGGCGAGCGCCAGCGCTGCGACCTCCTCCCAGCCGCGCGTCAGCCCGGGATGCGGCGGGGCAGAGCGCTCGACGGAGAGGCGCGCCCGCATCTCGACCTTCAGCTCGCGATGCGGCTTGGTGATCGTCACCGTCGTCATCCGGTTGCCGAAGAAGCAGGCCGCGTCGCTGCGTTCGGCCGGGCGCGGCATGACCGAGAGCTCGCTCTTCTGCACGCTCTGGCCGGAGCCGTCGCGCGGCAGCAGCCGCATGATGCAGCGCGCGAAGGGCACCTGCCGGCTGTAGCCGTAGGTGGTGACGTGGCGGACGTCGTAGATCACGCGATGCCTGTCAGTCGCGACCCTTCGGGGCCGCTGTTCTGGAGGAAGTAGCGGTCGGCGATGGCGCTGGATATCCCCATCAGCAACTGCTCGAACAGCAGGATGCTGGTGCGGTCGAGCCGGCTGGCCTCGGCGGTGCGGCAATCGGCGGCGAGCCGCAGGATGAGCCGGCGCGGCGCCTCCAGCATGCCGTCCTCCGTCAGGGAGGGCAGATCCGCGATCTCGGCCTCGAGCCGCTCGATCTGGAAGGCGACCGAGCGCGGATTGTAGGGATCGAGCATCACCAGATCGAGCACGGGCTGGAGGCTTGCGCCGAGCAGATAGCGCGAGCGGTAGGTGATCTGCGAATCCGTCAGGTCGAGCAAGGCGTCGAGCGAGTCGACCGACGCGTCGTTCTCGGCGAATTGCCGGGCGAAGCGGCAGGTGCCGACGCCGCGTTCCAGCCGCCGGCCGATATCGAGGAAGCGCCAGCCCGCTCCGCGCACCATGTTCTCCTGGCTGAGACCGGAGAAGGCCGCGAGCGTCTTCAGGGCGCGGTCTGCGATCTCGTAGGCCTCGCCCTCCGAGGGCTTGCGCCCTTCCTTCGGTGTGAGCTGGCTCTGCAGATCGCCGAACAGCCGCCAGGCATCGACCGAGAGGCGCTCGCGGATCACGGAGGCGGTGCGCCGGGCCTCGCGCACCGAGGCTGCGGCGGAGCCGTAATCGTCGAGGCTGTAGAGCGCCGAATAGGCTTGCGTCGCCGGGCTCTGGCTGCGGCCGCGCTGGGCCGAGCCCCAGGCCACGAGCAGATCGCCCAGCCGGCGCACGGTCCCGCTGCGTCCCGGAGCGGGATCGGAATCGATCAGCCGGCCGAGCAGTGCGCGCACGAGGCGCAAGGTCGCCTCGCAGCGCTCCAGGTAACGTCCGAGCCAGAACAGATTGTCCGCCGCGCGGCTCGGCAAGGTGCCGGTGATGCGGCGGATGGCGATGCGGTCCGGCGTCGGCAGCAGCGTGAGAGGCTCGACCGGCGCATCGGCCGTCACCCAGACATCGCTGGAGCGTACGCCGTTGCGCAGGCTGACGGCGCGCGCATCCGGCTCGTCCGAGATCCGGCAGAAGCCGCCGGGCATCACCTTCCAGCCGTCCGGCGTCGCGGCGGCGAAGACGCGCAGCGTCATCGGGTGCGGTTCGAGCCGGCCGTTCTGGAACACCGGCATGGTCGAGAGCCGGACGATCTCCTGCCCGACATAATCCATGCCGCGTGCGGCGATGCGGGCGCGCAGCGCCTCGCGCTCCGCTGCCGGCAGATCGCCTGCGAGCACGGGGCCGGTGTCGAGCCCGCCCCCGGCGCTGCGGAAGGCCGGCGCGATGCTCATCTCGTCGAGGCGGTCGAGCACGGCCTCGCGCTCGCGCCGCTGGCCGCACCACCAGGTCGCGATATTGGGCAGGATCAGCTCCTCGCCGAGGAGCTGGCGGGCCACCGCTGGCAGGAAACCCATCAGCGCGCGCGCCTCGACGACGCCCGAGCCGAGGCCGTTGGCGATATGGACATTGCCCTCCCGCACCGCCTCGACGAGGCCGGCGACGCCGAGCGCCGATTGCGCGTTGAGCTCGAGCGGATCGGCGAAGTCGCCGTCGATGCGCCGCCAGATCACGTCGGCGCGCTTCAAGCCCGCGATGGTGCGCACATGCACGCGCCCTTCCCGCATCAGCAGGTCGCCGCCCTCCACCAGGAGGAAGCCGAGATAGCGCGCGAGATAGGCCTGTTCGAAATAGCTCTCGTTGAGCGGGCCTGGCGTCAGCAGGCAGATGCGCGGCTCGATCCGCTTCGAGCGCGCGACCAGCCCGGCGCGGAAGCTCTGGAAGAAAGCCGCCAGCCGCTCGATGTTCATGCTGCGGAACATGTCCGGAAAGGCGCGCGTCAGCGCCAGCCGGTTTTCCAGCGCATAGCCCGTGCCCGAAGGCGCCTGGGCGCGATCCTGCAGCACCCACCAGCGCCCGTCCGGGCCCCGGCCGAGATCGGCGGCGTAGAGCTGCAGCGTGCCGCCGCCCGGCGCGCCGTGCAGGGGGCGCAGATAATCGGGGCTGCCGCTGACCACCGCGGCCGGCAGCAGATCCTTCGCGACGATCTCGCCCGGCCCGTAGATGTCGTCGAGCAGGGTCGAGAGCAGTTGCGCCCGCTGTGCCACGCCGGCGGCGATCGTCTGCCATTCCGCGCCGGGGATGACGAGTGGCACATGGCTCAGCGGCCAGGGGCGCTCGCCCGCGCTCGGGTCGCGTTCGTCGATGTCGCCATGGACGCGATAGGAGACGCCGGTGTCGTGGACATGCCGGTCGGCCAGGCCGAAGCGTTGCAGCAGCTCGTCCTGCGACAACGCGCACCATTCCTGCAGGAAGGGTTCCCAATGCGGCCGGACGGCGCCCTCGGCGTCGACGAACTCGTCACGGGCGCCGGGCAGGGGGCGATAGCCGGCGAGCAGCGCCGCGCGCCGCTCCGCCTTGGTGCGTCCAGACCGGATGCGGCCCTGCACTGCCAAAAGCTCTAGACCCCTGCCGGCGCGCCATTCGCTCGGCCGGACTCAGCCGAACGAAGAGAAACCGCGCAAATCAAAGCGGGCGCCTCAGATCCAGCGTGAGCGGAAATTCGGCGCTGCGTTCCTCCGGCGGAATCGCCAGAGTGCCGGGACTATGACCGATCGCCTCGAAACGCGCGAGCCGTCTTGCCTCCGCCTCGTAGGAATTCACAGGCGGTGTCTCGTAATTGCGACCGCCGGGATGAGCGACATGGTAGACGCAGCCCCCGAGCGAGCGCCCGACCCAGGTGTCGACGATGTCGAAGGTCAGCGGCGCATTCACGGGAAGCGCCGGATGCAGGCCGGAGGCCGGTTGCCACGCCTTGAACCGCACCGCCGCGATCGCCTCGCCGGAGGTTCCCGTCTCCGTCATCGGCAGGCGCCTTCCATTGCAGGTGACGAGATGCCGCCCGGACACGAAGCCCTTCGCCTTGACCTGCAGCCGCTCGACCGACGAGTCGACATAGCGCACCGTGCCGCCGGCCGCGCCCTCCTCGCCGAGCACATGCCAGGGCTCCAGCGCCTGCCGGATCTCGATCTCGACGCCGCCATGCTCGACCTTGCCGAAGAAGGGAAAGCGGAACTCGGCCTGCGCCTCGAACCAGACGGGATCGAAGGGGTAGCCGGCGCGGTCGAGATCGGCGAGCACATCGCGAAAATCCTGCCAGACCAGCTCCGGCAGCATGAAGCGGTCATGCAGCGCGGTGCCCCAGCGCACCAGCTTGCCGCCTTGCGGCTCGCGCCAGAACCAGGCGATCAGGGCCCTCAGCAGCAATTGCTGCGCCAGCGACATCCGCGAATCCGGCGGCATCTCGAAGCCGCGGAACTCCAGCAGGCCGAGCCGCCCGGTCGGGCCATCCGGCGAATAGAGCTTGTCGATGCAGATCTCGGTGCGGTGCGTGTTGCCGGAGACGTCGACCAGCAGGTTGCGGAACAGCCGGTCGACCAGCCAGAGCGGGATCGGCGCCTCGCCGGGCTTCGGCACCTGCGCCATGGCGATCTCCAGCTCGTAGAGCTGGTCCTGCCGGGCTTCGTCGATGCGGGGCGCCTGGCTGGTCGGGCCGATGAACAGGCCGGAGAACAGATAGGAGAGGGACGGGTGCCGGTTCCAGTAGAGCACGATGCTCTTGAGCAGGTCCGGCCGGCGCAGGAAGGGTGAATCGGCCGGCGTCACGCCGCCGAGCACGACATGGTTGCCGCCGCCGGTGCCGGTATGGCGCCCGTCGACCATGAACTTCTCGGCGCAGAGCCGCGACAGCCGCGCCTCCTCATAGACGCCCTGCGTGATCGCCACCGCCTCGCGCCAGTCCGTCGCCGGATGGATGTTGACCTCGATCACGCCGGGATCGGGCGTGACCTTGATGACGTCGAGGCGGGGGTCGAAGGGGGGCGCGTAGCCTTCGATATGCACGGGCAGGCCGGTTTCCTCGGCCGTGGCCTCCACCGAGGCGACGAGGTCAAGATAATCTTCCAGCCGCTCGACCGGCGGCAGGAAGACGCAGAGCACATTGTCGCGGATCTCGAGGCTGAGCGCGGTGCGCACATGCTCGCCGCCAATCTCCTGCTCGGTACGCTGCTGGGCCGTGCTCGTGCCGCCTGGATCGGCGGAAACCGCCAATTGCGGGGGAGGTGCGCCGAAGCTGGTCGGAGCCGCCGGCGATGGCGGAGTTCCGGCGCCGGGCGCCGGAGCGGCCTGCGAGCTGCCCGCCGGCGGCAGCGGACCGCGCGGCTCCATCGGGTCCTGCGGATGAATATGCGGATATTCGGCCTTGGGGATGTCGGGCAGGGAGCCGAGCGGCAGCCGGTAGCCGACCGGCGAATCGCCGGGCACGAGAAAGAGCTTGCCGCGCCGCAGCCGCCATTTCTCCGAGCGCCAGCGCCGGTCATTCGCCGCCGCCTGCCAGCGCTGAACCGGGATGACGAAGCCGCGGGGATGGCCGAGGCCTAGCTGGAAAACCTGCGCCATCCGCGCCCGCTCCTCCGGGTCGGCGAGGCGGGAATCGAGCGGGTCGACATTGTCGGGAAGCTGCGCCTCCTTGAGCAGCCAGTGGCCGGTATCCTCATAGGCGGGGAGGACGTAATCGGCTCCGAGGCCGAGCTTTTCGGACAATCCGCGCGCCAGCGACTCTGCGTCCTGGATCGTCGCGCCCGCCTCCAGCTCGCGATCGCCGCCGGTCTTGGCACCGGGCTCGCGAGCGATCAGCTCGGCATTGCGCCAGATCGGCTCGCCGTCCCGGCGCCAGTAGAGCGCGAAGGCCCAGCGCGGCAGGCTCTCGCCCGGATACCATTTGCCCTGCCCGTAATGCAGCATCCCGCCCGGCGCGAAGCGTTCGCGCAAGCGGCGGATCAAGACATCGGCACGCTCGCGCTTGGTCGGCCCGACCGCCGCGATGTTCCATTCCGCCCCGGTCTGGTCGTCGATCGAGACGAAGGTCGGCTCGCCGCCCATGGTGAGCCGCACATCCTGCGCCTTGAGATCGGCCTCGACGGTCTCGCCGAGGGCATCGAGCGCCTGCCAGGATTCGTCCGAGAAGGGCAGGGTGATGCGCGGCACCTCGTGCACCCGCGCCACGCTCATCTGGAAGTCGAAGGTGGTCTCGGCATAGCTCGCCACGCCGGAGACCGGCGCGGCCGAGCGGTAATGCGCGGTCGCCGCCAGCGGCAGATGGCCCTCGCCGGTGAGCAGGCCCGAGGTCGGGTCGAGCCCGATCCAGCCCGCGCCGGGAATATAGACCTCGGCCCAGGCATGCAGGTCGGTGAAGTCCTTGTCGGTGCCGCGCGGCCCTTCCAGCGGGTCGATATCGGCCTTCATCTGGATCAGGTAGCCGGAGACGAAGCGCGCTGCGAGGCCGAGATGCCGCAATGCCTGGACCAAGAGCCAGCTCGTGTCGCGGCAGGAGCCGGAGCCGATCGACAGCGTATGCTCGGGCTCCTGCACGCCCGGCTCCATGCGGATGCCGTAGGTGATCATCCCCTGCAGCCGCGCATTGAGATCGACGACGAAATTGACGGTGTTGGTAGGTTCCCTCGGCAGCGCGGCAAGGAAAGCTTCCAGAAGCGGGCCGGCGGGCTCCGTCGCCAGATAGGGCGCGAGCTCGTCGCGCAGCTCCGGCGCATAGGAGAACGGAAAGGTCTCGGCCTCGGCCTCGACGAAGAAGTCGAAGGGATTGATCACCGAAAGCTCGGTGACGACGTCGACCTCGATGCGGAATTCGCTGACCGGCTCCGGAAAGACGAAGCGCGCCAGCCAGTTGCCGGCCGGGTCCTGCTGCCAGTTCACGAAATGCTGCGCCGGCGTCACCTTGAGCGAATAGCTCTTGATCGCCGCCCGGCAATGCGGCGCCGGTCTCAGCCGGATGATCTGCGGCCCGAGCGTGACCGGGCGATCATAGCTGTAATGGGTGACGTGGTTCAGCGCGGCGATGATGGCCAAGGCTCGGCACCTGCTAGTCGTCCGCGGACAGACCGCCGCAGATTCAGGTTAACGGCGCTTGTTCCCAGCGCAAAGCGCCATCCTGCCCGCGGAAACGGCAGGGCGGCGAGCGGTTGCCCAAGGCTTGGGCTGTTGCAGGCCGGCGGCATGGCATGGCCGCTGCCCGCTGTTTCCCCTTTGCAAGCGCTCCGAACCGTCTCACTCTGGTCGCAGCGATCGGCTAATCGAATCTGGTGAGCCGTACGGAGTTTCGAGTGTCATGGACGCCATTGCCGATCAGGGGCTTCGCCCCGAGACCATTCCCGAGCGCACGCCGGTTCCGCCCTTCGATCTGGTGATCTTCGGTGCCGGCGGCGATCTGGCGCTGCGCAAGCTCTTTCCGGCGCTGGCCCAGCGCAATCGCGAAGGCGTGCTGCCGGAGGACAGCCGCATCCTCGCCGTCGTCCGCAAGGAAGAGGACGTCGAGGGCCTGCCCAAGCAGATCGCCCAGCGGCTCCATGAGGAAGGCCTTCCGAAGGATCAGGTCGCGACCTTCCTGCGCAGGCTCACCATGGTGCTGCTCGATGCGCTGAAGCCGGAGACCTACAAGGCGCTGAAGAACGCGCTGGGCGACAGCGAGCGCGTGCGCTCCTTCTATCTCTCGACGCCGCCGGACCTCTTCATCCCGATCTGCGAGAACCTCGCCAAGGCCCATATCCTGACGCCGACCTCGCGCGTCATCCTGGAGAAGCCGCTCGGCCGCGACCTCGCCTCGGCCCGCCAGATCAACGACGCCGTCGCGCGCATCCTGCCGGAAAGCCGGACCTACCGGATCGACCATTATCTCGGCAAGGAGACGGTGCAGAACCTGCTCGTCCTGCGCTTTGCCAACACCCTGTTCGAGCGGTCATGGTCGAGCCGCGACATCGACCATGTCCAGATCACCGTGGCCGAGACCGTCGGTCTCGAAAGCCGCGCCGGCTATTACGACAAGGCCGGGCATATGCGCGACATGGTGCAGAACCATCTCATGCAGTTGCTGACCCTCTTCGCCATCGAGCCGCCGAACATGCTCGAGGCCGGCGCGGTCCGCGACGAGAAGATCAAGGTGCTGAAGGCGCTCAGGCCCATCGTCGGCCCCGACGTCCAGCGCTTCACGGTGCGCGGCCAGTACGGGCCGGGCCAGATCGACGGCCAGCGCGTCAGGGGCTATGCCGAGGAACTCGGCCACGCCTCCAACACCGAAACCTTCGTCGCCATCCGCTGCGAGGTCGACAACTGGCGCTGGGCCGGCGTGCCGATCTATCTGCGCACAGGCAAGCGCATGGCACAGCGCTATTCCGAGATCGCCGTCACCTTCAAGCCGGTGCCGCATTCGATCTTCGGCAACGGCACTTGCGACCGGCTCGACGCCAACCGCCTGTTCATCCGCCTGCAGCCGAATGACGGCGTCCAGCTCCAGCTCATGATGAAGGTGCCGGGTTCCGGTCGGCTCAAGATCGTGCCGCGCCAGCTCGACCTGCGCTACTCCACCGCCTTCGACGAGCGCACGCCCGATGCCTATGAGCGCCTGCTGACCGATGTCATCCGCGGCGACCAGACCTTGTTCATGCATCGCGACGAGGTCGAGCAGGCCTGGAGCTGGGTCGATCCGATCATCGCCGGCTGGCAGGACTACAGCCCGCATCCGCACCGCTATGCCGCCGGCTCCTGGGGGCCGTCGCAGGCGATCGGGCTGATCGAGCGCGATGGCCGTTCCTGGGCCGATCCGGATCTCGTCTGATGGCGGCGGGGCCCGTCGCCTGGCATCGCTTCGCCGCCTTGGCCGACGCCTCCGAGGCGCTGGCGGAGGCGGTCGCGATCCGGCTGAAGGAATTGCTCGCCGGGAAGGAGCATGCCTCGCTGGTCGTGCCCGGCGGCACTACGCCGGCGCGCTTTCTCGCGGCGCTCGGCCGGCAGGATCTGCCATGGGAGAAGGTCACGCTGCTGCCGACCGACGAGCGCTTCGTCGCGGCTGACGACGCGGCTTCCAACGAACGGATGCTGCGCGAGCAATTCGCTCCGCTCACGCAGGGCCGCGTCCGCTTCCTGTCCTTTCACGGCCATGGCAGCGACATCGAGGCCGCCGCGGCGTTGCTCTGCGCCGAGCTCGCCGAATTGCCGCCGCTCGATCTCGTCGTCAGCGGCATGGGGCCGGACGGCCACATCGCCTCGCTCTTCCCGGGCGGGGAGGCGGTCTTCAATGCCGTGCCCGACAGCGGCATCGTCGTGGCGCGGCCGCCCGGCCTGCCGCCGCGGCTCTCGCTCTCGCCCAAGCGCCTGATCGAGGCCGGCTGGGTGAGCCTGCTCGTCTCCGGCGCCGCCAAGGAGGCGGTGCTGAAGGATGCCGGCGCCCGCGCCGCGCCGCTGCCGGTGGACATGCTGCTCGGCCGCCCGCAAGGGCTCGACGTCTATTGGGCGAAGGAGTAGAGCCCATCCGCCGCCTCCAAATCGATTGAAAGATGAGACCATGGACGAAGCTGCCGCGATTGCCCGGCTGAAGAGCTGCGGGGTCATCCCCGTCGTCGTGATCGAGGATGCGGGGCGCGCCGTCGATCTCGCCCATGCGCTGGTCGCCGGCGGCATCGATGTCGTCGAGGTCACGCTGCGCCGTCCCGCGGCGATCGAGGCGCTCGCCGCCATCGCCAGATCGGTGCCGAAGGCGCTTGCCGTCGCCGGCACGGTCGTGACCCCCGCCCAGGTTTCGCAGGTGAAGGATGCCGGCGCGCAGGCCGTGGTCAGCCCCGGCTTCAGCGAGAGCGTCGACGAAGCCTTGCGCAAGGCCGGCTTGCCCTGGCTGCCGGGCGTCGCCACGGCCTCCGACTGCATGCGCGCCGTCGCGGCCGGCCGCACCACCGCGAAGTTCTTTCCGGCCGAGCAGGCCGGCGGCCCGCCGGCCCTGAAGGCGCTCTCGGGCCCCTTCCCGCAGATGAGCTTCTGCCCCACCGGCGGTGTCGGCCTGAAGAACCTCGGCGATTATCTGGCCTTGCCGCAGGTCATCTGCGTCGGCGGCTCCTGGCTCGTCCCGGCCGATGCCATCGCCAGCGGCGACTGGAACCGCATCACGACGCTGGCGCGCGAGGCGAAGGAAGCGTTCCTCAAGTTCAGGGGATAGGGCGCGCCCGCGTTCCCCTGCGCCCTTCTCCCCTTGGGGGAGAAGGTGCCGGCAGGCGGATGAGGGCGGTTCGGCGCCTGCATTCCCTCATCCGTCAGCGCTTCGCGCTGCCACCTGCTCCCCCCGAGGGGAGAAGGACGCGGGGGACGAGGTTACCGCAGCTTCTCCCGCACGATCTCCGCAATCGCGAGCGAGCTCGTCAGCCCCGGGCTCTCGATGCCGAGCAGATTGACCAGCTCCGCTACGCCATGCACCTCCGGCCCGTCGATGCGGAAATCCGGCATCGGTTCGGTCGGCCCGTGCAGCTTCGGCCGGATGCCGGCGTAATCCGCGACCAGCGCTCCGTCCGCCAGCCCCGGCCAATAGGTCCGGATCGCCGCGTAGAACTTATCTCCGCGACCGGGATCGACGACCAGGTCCTGGTCGCTTTCGACCCATTCGACATCGGGGCCGAACTTCACCCGTCCGCCCATGTCGATGGTGGCGTGGATGCCCAGGCCCGCTGCTTCCGGCACCGGATAGACCAGATGCGTGAAGGGCTGCTTGCCGGTCAGGGCGAAGTAGTTGCCCTTGGCATAGTGCTGCACCGGCACATGCTCGGCCGGAAAGCCCGCGAGCATGCCGATGAGCTTCGGCGCGCCGTGGCCGGCCGAGTTGATCACGGTTCGCACCGTATAGGTCGCAGGCTCCGCCCCGCCGAAATCGACGCTGAAGCCGTCCGCTTCGCGCCGCCAGCCGGTGATCGGCGTGTTGAGCGCGAGCGAACCGCCGGCCGCCTCGCATTCGCCGAGCAGCGACAGCATCAGCGCATGGCTGTCGACGACGCCGGTCTCCGGCGAGAGCAGGGCGATCTCGCAACGCACCTCCGGTTCCAGCGCCTTCGCCTCCGAGCCGGTGAGCCAGCGCAGCGTGTCGACGCCCGAGGCCTTCGCGCGCGCCATGATCGTCTCCAGCGCCGGCTTCTGGCTTTCCGAGGTCGCGACGATGAGCTTGCCGCAGGCCTTGTGCGGCAGGCCGCGCCCTTCGAGATAGGCGTAGAGCTTCTTGCGGCCTTCCACGCAGACGCGGGCCTTCAGCGAGCCGGGCGGATAATAGATCCCGGCATGGATGACCTCGGAATTGCGCGCCGAGGTCTGGGTGCCGATGCCCTCGGCCGCCTCGGCGATGACGACCTCGCGACCGCCGAGCGCAAGCTCGCGGGCCACCGCGAGGCCGACGACGCCGGCCCCGACAACCAGGCAATCGATATCGCTCATACCGCTTCTCCGGCCCATCTCGGCGCGTCCGAGATGGGCAGTTTTGGGTGCCGAAATCGGCGAAAGCCGACTTCGCTGCGCTCAGCTGCGCTGCGGCATCGAGATTTCGATCAGGCTCGCCCAGTAGTTCACGCCGACAGGGATCGCCTTGTCGTTGAATTCGTAGGCGGGGTGATGCAGCCCGGCCGAGTCCCCGTTGCCGATATTGATGAAGGCGCCCGGCCGTTCCTCCAGCATGAAGGAGAAGTCTTCCGAGCCCATCGTCGGCGGGACGTCGGTGGTGATCGCGTCGGAGCCGAAGGCTTCCTTGGTCACGCTGGTCACGAAGTCGGTCTGGCCGTGATGGTTGAAGGTGACGGGATAGCCGAGATGGTATTCGAGATCGTATTTCATGCCGAAGGCCTTCATCACGCCGTCGACGATCTCGGTGATGCGCTTCTGCGCGAGCTCACGGGTCTGCGGCGTCAGCGTCCGCACCGAGCCCTTGATCTCCGCCGTCTGCGGGATGACGTTGAAGGCCTCGCCGGCATTGAGTGCGGTCACCGAGACGACGATCGACTCGAGCGGGTCGGCATTGCGCGAGGCGACGGTCTGCAGCGCGCTGACCAGGGCGCAGGAAGCGACGATCGGGTCGTTGACGCGATGCGGCGCGGCGGCGTGCCCGCCCAGGCCTTCGATCTTGATGTGGATGCGGTCGGCCGCGGCCATGGCCGGGCCCTTGGTGATCTCGAACTTGCCGACCGGGACGCCCGGCTTGTTGTGCATGCCGTAGACTTCCTGAATGCCGAAACGAGTGATCAACCCGTCGTCGATCATCGCCTTGGCGCCGGCACCACCTTCCTCGGCCGGCTGGAAGATCAGCACGGCGGTCCCGTCGAAATCGCGGGTCTGCGTCAGGTATTTGGCGGCGCCGAGCAGCATCGCGGTGTGGCCGTCATGGCCGCAGGCGTGCATCTTGCCCGGCACGGTCGAGCGGTGCTCGAGATTGGTCTCCTCATGGATCGGCAGCGCATCCATGTCGGCGCGCATGGCGATGACCTTGCCCGAGCCCTGGCCCTTGCCCTTGATCACGCCGACGACGCCGGTCTGGCCGATACCGGTCACGACCTCGTCGACGCCCCATTCCTTCAGCTTGTCGGCGACGAGACCGGCGGTCCTGTGAACGTCGTACATCAGCTCGGGATGGCGATGGATGTCGCGGCGGATCGCGGTGATTTCGGGGGTCAGCGTCGCGATGATGTCGGTCTTGGGCATCGTATCCTCTGAGATGAATTGAGCAACCACGCAGAAAGCGGGTGCCGTGCGCAAGCTAGACCAGTCGCCCGGTGCCTGTCCAAGCCGGCGGGCGCGCAGGCGGTGGGCACGGATGGCATGGCGGCGGCCGGCTGGAAGGGGTGCCCTTGTGGTCCGAGGGGCCGTTCATCGATTGCGAATGAAACGATCAATAGAAGAAAATCACACCAGCCATGATTTCGCCTTTTACAGGCAATAGTGAGCCATCATCTCCGCTCAGATCGTTTGCATTTGCCGATCTGAATTGGCTCACATCCCCCTTCATGTTTGGTTGATTATGCGTCGATTGATGTTGCTTGCGTGCGTGTCCGCGTTCTTGCCTGCTGTCGCTCTGGCTGATGAGCCGATCCAGAAAATATCCTTCCAGCCGCAGGTCAAAGGCCTGGGCTGCCTGAAGCCGGAAACCCGGTCCATGATCACGGCGCTCGTCGACAAGATCGGCCCCATCCAGATCACCTCGACCTGCGGCGGACGCCACGCCCGGCATTCCCAGCACTATCTCGGCCGCGCCATCGACTTCCGTCCGCTGGCGGTCTCGTCGCGCAAGGCGGCCGCCGCCGCCCGTTCGCTGGCAAGCGTCGGTGGCGTCGGCACGTATTCGAATGGTCTCGTCCACGCTGATGTCGGCCAGCGCGAGGCGTCCTGGTACGGTCACAAGCGCAGCCGCTATGCCTCCGCCGCCAAGCGCGGTCGCTATGCGAGGCTCGCCCGCAACGGCGGCTGATCGGCGTTCAGCCGGATAGAGAGCTCAGCGCGTGCCGATAGACCAGATCCTCCGGGTCGGGCCTTTCGGCGCGCGCATCGCGGACCGCCCCGAGCCGTTCGGCGACGGCGATCGAGGCGGCGTTGCCGGGGTCGACATAGCTTACGAGGCTTGAGAGCCGGAGGGTTCGTGCCGCCCAGTCCAGCATGGCACGCGCGGCCTCCGTGGCGTAACCCTGCCCTTCATGGCCGTCATAGAGCAGCCAGCCGAGCTCCTTCTCGGGGAAGAGCGGGCCGGCATTGATGCCGACCTGCCCGATACAGGCCCCGTTCGCGCTCAGCGCGATCATCAGCGCGCCATGCCCGAACAGCGGCCAGCAGGCGATGTCGTGGCAGAACATGCCCCAGGCCTCTCGCGTCGTCAGCGGGCCGCCCATCCACCTGGAGCGGGGCGACGCCAGAAACGCTGCATAGGCAGGAAAATCCGCCTCGGTCATGGGGCGCAGCGTGAGGCGCTGCGTCTGCAATGTCGGAACAAGGGGCTGGCTCATGGGGCGGCTTCTAGAGCCGCGCCGCCTCGCAGGCTAGACCGCGAATTCGGTCCGCCAGCGGGCGATGTCCTCCAGCGCGACGTTGGAGCCGCAGAGCACGAGGCAGATGCGTTCCCCCGGCCTGAAGCTGTCCTTGCGGGCCAGTGCCGCGGCGACCACGCAGGCGGCCGCCGGTTCCAGCAGCACGCGCCCGTTCTGGAGCACCCAGATGAGCTCGCGCACCGCCTCGGCGTCGGACACCGTCACGATCTCCTCGAGGAACTGCCGGGCGGCGGCCATGGTCCGCTCGGTCGCGAAGGGCGCGCCGAGCGTGCGTGCGATCGAGGTCGGGCGGATAGGCACCGGTTTGCCGGCTTCCAGCGCCTGGGTCATCGTCGTCGCGCCCTCGGTCTCGACGCCGTGCAGCCTGACGGCCGGGTCGAGGCCTTTCAGTGCCGCGCCGACACCGGCCGAGAAGCCGCCGCCACCGACCGAGATGAAGACATGGTCGAGCCGGCCGCCGGCGTCGCTGGCGAGTTCGAGGCCGAGCGTGCCGTGCCCGGCGATGATGGCCGGATCGTCATAGGAATGGACATGGACCATGCCCTGCGCGGCGTAGTCCTCGGCCTTGGCGAAGGCTGCGACCGAATCCTCGCAGAGCTCGACCTCGCCTCCGGCCTGCCGCGTCAGCGCGATGTTGAGCTCCGGCGTCGCCTTCGGCATCAGGACGAGCGCACGCGCACCCATGGCATGGGCGACCAGCGAAACCGCGATGGCATGGTTGCCGCCCGAGACTGTGACGACCCCGTGCTTCAGCTCCGCCTCGCTCAACCCCATCAACCGGTTGTAGCAGCCACGCACCTTGAAGGAGCCGCCGAGCTGCAGGCTCTCCACCTTCACCCAGGTCTCGACGCCGAGCCGGGCCGAAAGCCCGGCGCTGTGATAGGTCGGCGTGCGGCGCACCTTGCCGGCAATGCGCGTCGCGGCCGCCTGCACATCGGCGAGGGTGACATCGAAATCCATGATGGCGGCAATCCTGTGCTGCTTCGTCGGGTCAGGGCGACACGAGAGCCCGTCGCGGCATCCTGCGTCAAGCATGGTCAGTGCCGCGGCTTGTCCGGAATCACAGTGAGCTCCGGAGCGATTTTCGACCCGGCTGAACCGTCATTGCGGCTGTAGCGAAGCCATCCAGGGCGTCGAACGCCACCGCTCCTGCGTTGCGTCGTGGCTTCGCTCCTCGCAATGGCGGGTTCGGGTTTCACTCGGATCGAAAACCGCTTTAGCCTGTCGGCATGGAACCTGCGTCTGGCGGGATTTTGGGAGAAGCCTTCGTGACGATGACGCCGAAAGAGATGCTGGCGAAGCTGGTTTCGTTCAACACGGAATCGCAACGCAGCAATCTCGACCTGATCCATTTCTGCCGGGACTACCTCGCCTCGCTCGGCGTCGAGAGCCGGCTCGCGCCGAGCCCGGACGGGCAGAAGGCCAATCTTTACGCGACCATCGGCCCCAGGCGCGACGGCGGTATCGTTCTCTCCGGCCACACCGATGTCGTGCCGGTCGCGGGGCAGGACTGGACCTCAGATCCCTGGACGCTGACCGAGCGCGACGGCAAGCTCTATGGCCGCGGCGCCTGCGACATGAAGGGGTTCGACGCGCTCGCGCTGGCCCTGGTGCCGGAGATGCTGGCCGCGCCGCTCGAGCGGCCGATCCACATCGCGCTGTCCTATGACGAGGAGGTCGGCTGCCTCGGCGCGCGCGTCATGATCGCGTCGATGCAGCAGGAGGGGCTGAAGCCCTCGGCCGTGATCGTCGGCGAGCCTTCGATGATGAAGGTCGTGACCGGCCACAAGGGCGGCCTGCGTATGCGCACGGCGATTCGCGGCCATGCGGTGCATTCCAGCCGCATCGATGTCGGCGTCTCGGCGGTGATGGTGGCGGGCGAGCTGATCCATTGGCACAACACCACGATGGCCGAGAACAAGGCGCGCACCCCGGCCGGAAACGGCTTCGAGCCGCCCTATTCGACGCTGCATGTCGGCGTCGTGCAGGGCGGGACGGCGGTCAACATTGCCGCTGAGCATTGCACGTTCGCCCATGAGGTGCGCTGCATTCCCGGCGAATTGCAGGAGGCCTATGCCGAGCGCTACAGGGCAAAGCTCGCCGAGGTCGAGGCCGGGATGAAGGCGGTGGCTCCGGAGACCGGCATCGCTCTCGAGATCACCTCCAGCACGCCGGCCATGGGGCCGGAGACGGATGGGGCGGCGGAGGCACTCTGCCGGCGCCTGACCGGTGACAATGGCCGGCATGTCGTCGCCTATGGTACGGAGGGCGGGCTCTTCCAGGGCGCCGGCTGGTCGACGGTGGTGTGCGGTCCGGGCGATATCGCGCAGGCGCATCAGCCGGACGAGTTCATCGCGGTGGAGCAGCTCGAGGCGGGGGAGCGCTTCGTCCGGGGCTTGATCGCGGATCTGTCGCGCTGAGGATCGGGTGGGCCGCAGGAGGCGGCTCGCGAGCAAGCGGTTTTCGGGCAATCGGCGTGTGCCGATGCCCGGATCGCCAAGAAGAGGCCTCGCCGCAGGATGCCAGGCGCGGCGGGATGAGGGTCGGGACCCTGAGGGGGGAGGGATGTCGCGCAGCCGTGCCGCTGCTCTTCTGTTCGCGCTGCTGGCTTTGCTGCTGCCGGCCGCTGCGCAGGCCTTTGTCTGGGCGCGCTCGAGCGATGCGCTGACGCTCGACCCCCATGTCGCCAATGAGGGGCCGACCACGGCTCTCGTCCAGAACATCTATGAAGGTCTCACCGAGCGCGATCGGACAGGGCGCCTCGGCCCGCTTCTGGCGGTGTCCTGGCGGATGCTGCCGGAGGACCCGACGATCTGGGAGTTCAAGCTGCGCCAAGGCGTGGTTTTCCAGGATGGCAGCCGCTTCTCGGCGGATGATGTCGTCTTCTCCTATCGGCGCGCGCTGCAGCCGAATTCCGGTTTTCGCGACCATCTCGCTTCGGTTGCCGATATCGAGAAGGTCGACGACACCACGGTCCGGATCAGGACGCGCAGGCCCAATCCGGTTTTCATCGCCAATACGCCGGCGATCCTGATCATGAGCAAGGCCTGGGCGGAGCGGCACGGGACAGCCACTATTCCGGACAGCCCGATCTCCGACGCCAATTTCGCCAATGCCCATGCCAACGGCACCGGTGCCTTCGTGCTGGTGTCGCGGCAGCCGCTCGTCAGGACCGTGCTGAAGCGCAACGAGGCTTACTGGAATCGCGGCGGCGTCCCGCTTGGCATCGCGGAATTGACCTATCTGCCGGTGCCGCAGGCGAGCGCGCGCGTCGCGGCCCTGCTCGCCGGTACGGTCGATTTCCTGCAGGACGTGCCGATTCAGGATCTGCCGCGCCTGCGCGCCCGGCCCGGCCTCACCGTCACGACGGGTGTCGAGAACCGGACGATCTTCCTCGGCTTCGACGTCGCCTCGCCGGCGCCGCACGGAACCGAGGCTGGCGGCCGCAACCCCTTCGCCGATCTGCGCGTCCGGCGCGCGATGAACCTCGCCATCGATCGCGACTATATCCGGCGTGCCGTCATGCGCGGCGAGGCGCTGCCGAGCGGCATCATCATCCCGCCATTCGTCGATGGCTGGACGCGCGAGCTCGACATGCCGCCGCCTTTCTCGCTCCCGGAGGCCCGACAGCTTCTGGCCGAAGCCGGTTATTCCGAGGGCTTCTCGACCACGCTCTACTGCCCGAACGATCGCTACGTCTACGACGAGGAGACCTGTCGCGCTTTGGTTCCGATGCTGGCCCGGATCGGAATCCGGGTCACGCTCGTCGCCCAGCCGCAGGCGGCGCAGTCCCAGGCGCTGCGGCGCACACCCGGTCCCGATGTCTTCCTCGCCGGCTGGGGGACGCTGACCTATGACAGCGAATACCTTTTCTCGTCGCTCTATCACAGCCGCGACGGGCAACGCGGCACCTACAACGCCACGGGGTACAGCGATGCGGAAACCGATGCGCTGATCGACAGGATCTCCGGGGAAATCGACCGGAGCCGGCGCGCCGGGCTCGTCGCGCAACTCTGGCAGAAGCTGCGCAACCAGACGATCTACCTGCCGCTGTTCCACCAGATGCTCAGCTACGCGACGAAGGAGGCGTATGAGATACCCGTCGACGTCGCCAACACGCCGAAGCTGAAGCTGGTCGCTGCCCGCGGGCAGTGAGCCGCGCCGCGGAGCTTGCCTCTGTGGTGATCTTAAGTCGCGGACGCCGGCGGCTCTCCAGCCTTCGGCCGCGTATGGTTCGTGGCGCGCATCGGCAGCGGTACGGCCGGGCGGTCCGTGCGGTACTGGCCGCGCGCGATCGCGCCGAACATCAGCACGACGGCGGTCAGCGTCATCAGCCACCAGGGCAGCAGCGGCGCGAATCCGAAGGTGCCAAGCGCGAAGGCGGTGGTGAAGGCCGCGACGCCGCCCGCCGAGAGGGCGCCGGACATGCGCCCCGCGGCGCGGATCGCGAAATAGAGGCAGGCGGCGGCCGTGGCGGCCCCCACCAGCCCGAGCTCGTACCAGGTCTCGAACAGCAGGGTCACCGGCGCCGGCTGCGGCAGGACGCCGGTCATCTGGCCGCGCAGCACGGTGTCGAGGCCGTGGCCCGTGATCAGCTCCACCGGCGATTGCCGGATGACGTCGGCCCAGATCGACAGCATCTGGGCGAAGTCGCTGCTGCTGTCCGGCAGGGCCGAGACGAGCGGCGCGAGCAGGAAGGGCAGGAGCGGCGCGAACAGCATCAGCCCCGCGATGATCGCGGCGATGACCTTGGTCGCGCCTTCGCGGCTGGCGGTGACCGCGCCGAAGGCGACGGCGCCGAAGATCATCGCCACCGTCTCGCCATCCTCGAAGCGGGTCAGCGCCAGCAGGCCGACGATGAGCGCGAGCCCGAGCGCGGTCATGCCGCGCTCGCGCGACAAGAGCCAGGCCAGTGCCGGCCAGGCCATGATCAGGATGATCGAGACGCCGCGCTCGACCGCGCCGGGCGGCGCCGCCGCATGGCGCAGCGCCGCGACGATGATGAGGCCCAGCGCGAAGACGCCGGCGACGCTGGTGCCGAGCGCCACGAGATTGAGGTTGGAGGCCCGCATTCGCTCGGGCAGCGCCGACAGGCCGACGAAGCCGAGCGCGACGGCGAGCGCCAGGTTGCCGGCCTTCTCGGCGGCGGTGCCGGGATAGGGGCTCCAGATCAGCGACAGCGCCGCCCAGGCGATCAGCCCGAGCAGGATGAGCCCGGGGCGGCTGAGCAGCGCCGCCTTCAGCCCGCCGAGGAAATGGCGTGGCTCCTCCACGAGCGCGGCGATGATCAGCAGCGCGATGCCGATCGGCACCAGCACCACCGCGGCGCGGCGCGAAACCAGCGCGGCCAGCGGCAGCACGAGTGCGAGCGTCGCGAAGCCGATGCGTCGCAGCAGTCTCGCTGCGTCGGTAGCGGGGTCGAGCTGGGCCTTGGGAGGAGGTCGGTTCATGCGTCCCGGATCGATGACAGGCCTTCGGTCAGCCCGGCCGCCCGGATTGAGCCGTCGCTACCCTAGCGAGAGAGGGCGCGCGCGACTGTAGGTGCGGCGCAACACTGCGCCGGCATCTTGCGAGTCCGCCGGCCACCGCGAACCACTGGCGCGACAGGGGGCTTCGTGAGATGAATCGGCCATGATCCGGCTGGCCGCCATCCCCTATGCAAGCAATGTCGGAATCGACGGCTTCATGCAGGGCGTCGTCGCGCGGCTGAGGCGCCGCGGCCTGCGGCTCGGCGGCGTCATCCAGCATAATGACGAGGACTGCGAAGACCGCTGCATGGCGATGTCGCTCGAGGACCTTGCCAACGGCACCCGCTTTCCGATCAGCCAGGATCTCGGACCTTCCGCCGAGGGCTGCCGGCTCGACGCGGCCGGGCTGGCCGCCGCCGCGGCGGCGTTTTCGGGCGCGCTGACGGAGCGGGCCGATCTCGTCGTCGTCAACAAGTTCGGCAAGCAGGAGGCGCTGGGCGGGGGGCTGCGCGACGAGATCGCGAAGGCGGTCATGGCCGGCCTGCCCGTCCTGCTCGCCGTGCGCCATGATGTCCTGCCGGCCTGGCGCGCTTTCGTCGGTGATGATTGGATCGAATTGGCGGTCGATGAGGAGCAGATCGAGCGCTGGGTGGTGGATGCGATGCGGCTTGCGGCCTGATCGGCGCGGGCTGATGGCGTCCTCGCGCGCACCGTCATGAGCAGCGCCCCGCCTGCGCCTCCCCTCGGGCTTATCCTTGCCGGCGGCCTCGCCCGGCGCATGGGCGGCGGCGACAAGCCGCTGAGGCTCCTGGCCGGGAGGCCCGTGCTCGACCATGTCGTCGAGCGCTTGCGCGGCCAGTGCGACGGCCTGCTGCTCAACGCCAATGGCGATCCCGCCCGCTTCGCCGCCCATGGCCTGCCGGTGGTGGCCGATTCCGTGCCCGATTTCGCCGGCCCCCTTGCGGGCATCCTCGCCGGGCTGGACTGGCTTGTCGCGCATCGGCCGAACGATGGCTGGCTCGTCAGCGTCGCGGCCGATACCCCCTTCATTCCGGCCGATCTGGTCGCCCGCCTGCATGCGGCGCGCGCAGCCGCCGGAACGCCGCTCGCCTGTGCCGCATCGGCCGGCCGGCAGCACCACGCCATCGGGCTCTGGCCGGTGGCGCTGCGAGAGGATTTGCGGGCAGCGCTGGCGGCCGGCGAACGCCGGCTCGGCCACTGGACGGCGAAGCATGGGGTCGCCGTCGCCGAATGGCAGGCGGAGCCGGTCGATCCCTTCTTCAACATCAACACGCCGAACGATCTGGCCGAGGCGCAAGACATCTTCCGGCGCCTGGGTTAGCTCGTAATGGCGCCTCAGGCTCCTCCGCGCTCCAGCAGCGCCTTCAGCGCGGCGAGGTCGCGCGCGATCATGCCCGCATCGGCCGCCATGTCGTCGTCGGACATGCCGTCGCGCTGGAACAGGGTGAACACCACCTCGGCGCCGTCGCCATTGGGCACGACCCGCATCGGATTGTGCATGGCGGCGCCGTGATCGGGGATGACGGCATGGTCGAGCACGCCGTGCTGGTTCGGCTCGCTGAACAGGATGCGCATCGGCCCCATCGGCGTCTCCGCCCGCCAGGTCATGCCCTCGACATGGACGAAGCTGTGGCCGAGCCCTTCGGCCCATCGCGGAAAATTCACGGGATCGGCGAGGAAGGCATAGACCTCCTCGGCCGGGCGCGCGACGCCGATGCCGATATGCCGGGCGCGATGGATGGCCATCACATGCCTCCTTCGTTCGATTAGGAACAAAAGAAGAACAAGATCGTCGCCATGTCAAGCGGCGTCCATGCAAGCCGCGTCCTGCGGCCGGAGCCTGGGCTCTATTCGATGACGATGCGCGGTGCCGCCCGTGTCGCGCCACCCAAGGCCGCCTGGACCTGCCGCGCCAGGGCGATATAGGCCTTGGCATGGGCGCTCGAAGGGTCACTGGCGACGATCGGACGCCCGCCATCCGAGGTTTCGCGGATCGGCATGGCGAGCGGGATTTCGCCGAGGAAGGGGATGCCGAGCCGTTCCGCCTCGTGCCGCGCGCCGCCATGGGCGAAGATGTCGGAGCGGTGTCCGCATTCCGGGCAGATGAAATAGCTCATGTTCTCGACGAGTCCGAGGATCGGCACGGCGACCTTCCTGAACATCGCCACGCCGCGCCTTGCGTCGAGCAGGGCGAGGTCCTGCGGCGTCGAGACGATGACCGCCCCCGCCAGCGGCACCTGCTGGGCCATGGTGAGCTGGGCGTCGCCGGTGCCGGGCGGCATGTCGACGACGAGCACGTCGAGCTCGCCCCAGGCGACCTCGCGCAGCATCTGCGTGATCGCCGAGATCACCATCGGCCCGCGCCAGATCATCGGCGTCTCCTCGTCGACGAGGAAGCCGATCGACATCACCTTCAGCCCATAGGCCTCCATGGGGCCGAGCGTGCGGCCGGAGACGATCTGCGGCTTGCCGGTGATGCCGAAGAGCTTCGGCATCGAGGGGCCGTAAATGTCGGAATCGAGCACGCCGACCTTGAGCCCCAGGGTCGAAAGCGCCACGGCGAGATTGGCGGCGGTGGTCGACTTGCCGACGCCGCCCTTGCCGCTCGCCACCGCGATGATCTGCTTCACGCCGGGCACGCCGGCCGGCTTCGGCGGCGGGCCGCCGGGCGCGGGGCGGTGCGCCTGCTGGCGGGCCTGCATCCCGGCGGAAGGCGCGGCCTTGTCGGCGGTCAGCCCCACCAGCACCTGCGTCACGCCGGGCAGGCCGCCAACGGCGCTTTCCGCCGCCTTGCGCACCGGCTCCATGGCGGCGGCTTCGGTCGCGTCGATGCCGATGGCGAAGATCACCTTGCCGCCGTCGATCAGGATGTCCGCGACCCGGCCGGACGCTGCGAGCGATTGCCCGCTCGCCGGCAGTTTCACCAGTTCCAGCGCCCGCAGGATGTCGGCTTGGGAAAGGCTCACGTCGGAAGTCTCCGTTCCTTGCTTGGGGCTTCAGCTTGCCTTGCGGATATGGAAGACGAGGATGCGCCCCGCGCCATCCTGCCGCTCGATCGCATCGCCCGTCTCGCGCGCCAGGTTCGGCAGGTCGATCGCCGCCATCGGATCGGTGCACTGCACGACGAGGAGGCTGCCGGCCACCGCCGCATCGAGCGCCTTGCGCACGTGCAGCACGGGCAGGGGGCATTTCAGGCCGCGCAGATCGAGCGCAATGGTGTCCATGGTCGCGCCCGCCCGGGTCGTTGTCGTCGTCATGTCTCATATGATGGCTTTTCGGGCAGGGGCAACCTGCGCCGCAGCCATGCGCTTGACCCATCCCCGCATGGCAAGGGAGAAGGGGGAGGGATAACGCGGCAACGTCCCGGACGATGCCGCGAAGCCGGGGAGAGGCGGATACCGATGGAAGCGGGTGGCCGCGAGCGGCGGGAACGGCCATGGCGCGCCTGAAGGGCATCGGGCCGGGCCATGCGCCGATGACGCTCGCCGAGGCTGGCGCGCGGGCGGTTTCCCTGGTCGCTCCGGTCGCCGGCACGCAGGCGCTGCCTTTGTCGCAAGCCGATGGCCGCGTCCTGGCGCAGGATGTCTTCGCCGGCTTGCCCCTGCCGCCCTTCGCCAATTCGGCCGTCGATGGCTACGCGCTGCGTTTCGACGATCTCGCGCCCGGTGCCGAAACCCGCCTGCCGGTGTTCGGTCGCGTCGCTGCGGGCGAGATGGCGCCAGCGGAGCTCGGGCGCGGTGCGCTGCGCATCTTCACCGGCGCCCCTATCCCGCCAGGTGCCGATACGATCGTCATGCAGGAGGATGTGAGGCGCGAGGGCGACGCGGTCCTGCTGCCGCCGGGGCTGAGGCGCGGCGCCAATCTGCGGCCGGCCGGCGAGGATGTCGCCCGGGGCGCTCGCGCATTCGAGGCCGGGCGCCGTTTGCGCCCGCAGGATCTCGGCCTGCTGGCGGCGCTCGGGCTGGAGCGCCTCACGCTCCGGCGCCGCCCGCGCGTCGCGCTGTTCTCGACCGGCGACGAATTGACCGAGCCCGGCGGGAAACTGCCTCCGGCCGCGATCTACGACGCCAACCGGCCCATGCTGCGCGCCCTGCTGGCGCGCGCCGGCGCGGAGCCTGTCGATCTCGGCATCCTGCGCGACGACCGCGACGGCCTGGCGGCGCGGCTGAAGGAAGCCGCGCGCGATTGCGACCTCGTCATCACCTCGGGCGGGGTCTCGGTCGGGGAGGAGGATCACGTCAGGGCGGCGCTGGCCACGCTCGGCTCGCTCGATTTCTGGCAGATCGCGATCAAGCCCGGCAAGCCGGTCGCCGTCGGCACGATCGCGGAGACGCCTTTCCTCGGCCTGCCCGGCAATCCGGTCGCGGTCTTCGTCACCTTCGCCTTCGTCGCGCGGCCGATGATCGCGCGGCTGGCCGGCACGGCGTGCGACCCGCTTCTGCGTCTGCCGGTGCGGCTCGGCTTTTCGCATCGGGGCAAGCCGGGGCGGCGCGAATTCCTGCGCGTCTCGGTCGAGCCCGGGGCGGATGCCATTCCGCTGGCACGCAGGCATCCGGGCGAGGGGGCGGGCTCGCTGGCCTCGCTGACCCAGTCCGACGGGCTCGTCGAGCTGGCCGAGGATCCGGCGCTGGCCGAGGAAGGCAGCATCCAGCCCTTCCTGCCCTATTCCGCGCTTCTCGGCTGAGGGGCCAGCCGGTTCAAGGCCGCGACGGATCGAAAAAGAGAGCCTCAATCCCGCCGGAAGACGACGCTGGCGCCCCAGCCGAGGAACAGCGCGAGCAGGATGGTGGCGAGCCCGTAGAGCCACGGCCAGTCATAGGCGCCGGAGGCGAGGCGCTGCTCGGCGCCGGTCTTGATCACCTCGAAATTCGTCTGCTGCCGCGCCAGCGGCACGCCGCCGGCATAGAGCACGACATCGACGGTATAGGAGCCCGTCGGCGCCGTCGCGGGGACGTCGATCGGCGCGCTGAACAGGGAGTTCGAGAGAAAGGTCACGCCCCGTTGCTGATAGGCATAGAGCTCCTTGCCCTGCATGATGCGCACGAGGCTGTCGCGGAACGTCGCCACGCTGCTGTCGTCGAACCAGTTCTGCGCCGGGCGTTCGGCATTGGCGAGGCCAACCCGGTCGCGCCTCGCCGTTTCCGCGCTCATCATCTCGCTGATCGGCCGGTTGGTCGCGACCAGCAGGAAGACCGGGCTCTCGGGGAAGCGCCGCTGCGTGCGGTTGATCCAGATCGGCCCGAACCGCTCCTTCTGGCGCACCAGCAGCATGCGGCGCGGCCCGCGCACGGTGATGATGATGTCGTGCGGGTCGCCGCGGGCGACGCTGCGCCCGTCGCGCTCGACGAGACCGAAGACGGTGAGCTGGCTGCCGGTATAGTTCGAGGTGATCTGGATCTGGTGGCTCGACATCGCCGCGATCAGCGTCTCGGCCCGCGCCGGCATGGCGAGGGCCAGCAGGGCGGCCAGCAAGGCGAGGGCGTGGAGGCAGGCCCCTCTCATCGCGCGCTCTCCGGCACGACGACCGAGAAGGGCTCGCTCGGCGGAATGAACAGCTCGATCGCGAAACGCAGCCCCACCGAGAGGATCAGCAGGGCGAGCAGCAGCCGGAAGGATTCGACGTTGAGGTTGCGCGCGGCGCGGCCGCCGAACTGGGCGCCGACGACGCCGCCGACCAGCAGCAGGGCGGCGAGGATGATGTCGACCGACTGGTTGGTAATGGCGTGCAGCAATGTCGCGCCGGTCATCGTCACCAGGATCTGGAAGAGCGAGGTGCCGACCACGACGGAGGGCGGGATGCGGAAGAAATAGATCAGCGCCGGCACGAGGATGAAGCCGCCGCCGACGCCGAGCACCGCGCCGATGAAGCCGATCACGACCGCGAGCAGCGCGATCGGGATGATGCTGCAATACAGGCCGGAGCGGTAGAAGCGCTGGCGGAACGGCAGCCCCATCCACCAGGGGTGCAAGCCGCCGCGCCGCTTGCGCCGCGCCGGCTTGCCGGCCCTGACGCGCAGCATCGCGCGCACGGCGTCGTAGAGCATCAGCCCGCCGATGATCGAGAACAGCGTGACGTAGGACAGGGTGATGACCAGCTCGAGCTGGCCGAGGCGGCGCATCGCGTTGAAGAACGCCACGCCCAGCACGGTGCCGACGATGCCGCCGGAGACCAGGACGCCGCCGAGCTTGAGATCGAGCGCTTTGCGCCGGAAATAGGTCAGGACGCCGGTCATCGAGGAGCCGGCGACCTGCGCCGCCACCGTCGCCACCGCGACCGCCGGCGGAATGTCGAGGAAGATCAGCAGCGGCGTCAGCAGGAAGCCGCCGCCCACGCCGAACAGCCCGGAGATGAAGCCGACCGCACCGCTCAAGCCCAGCACCATCAGCACGCTGATCGGAAGCTCGGCGATCGGCAGGTAAATCTGCACTTCTACCCCTCATGGACGGCGCTTGAGCAGTCGCTTGCGCCGATGATCCCAGGCTACGCGGTCCGGGTTAAGGCAAATTGTCGAAATAACGAAGGACGGGCCCCTATCGGCCCGTCCCAGAGACGGTCATTCTTCCTGCCGCGTCAACACGTCGTAAGCATGACGTGTTTCAGGGTTTTCAGCTCCGGCTCGGCTTGCCGGGCTTCGCCATCGAGGCCGTCGGGCCGGCATCCCAGCCCTTCGGCGGCGGGGTGACTTCGTTGGCGGCGGTGTCGAGCACTTTCGGCTTCCAGCCCGTCGCCCGGGCCTTGGCGGCGGCGAGCTCTTCCGGCTTCAGGCGTTGGGCGACTTCGTCGCGCTTGCGGGCGGCGTCCTCGTCGCCCTGCACGGCCGCGATCGCGAACCAGACATAGGACTGCGCCAGGTCGGCCGGCGCGCCGAGCCCGCGGCCGAGCAGCACGGCGAGATTGTACTGGCTGTCGCGCACGCCGAGCTCGGCCGCTTTCGCAAACCAGGTGTTCGCGGTGGCATAATCCGGCTTGCCGGCGGCACCCTCGGCATAGAGCACCGCGAGGTTGTGCATCGCCTTGGCGTTGCCGCGCTCGGCGGCGCGCTGATACCAGATCCGGGCGAGGGGCAGGTCGCGCGGAGCTCCCACGCCCTTCTCGAACATGTTGCCGAGGCGGAACTGTGCCGGCGCGAGCCCCGCGACGGCCGCCCGCTCGAACAGGCGCAGGGCGAGCTTGGGGTCGCGCGAGCCGGTGGGGCCGTCGGCGGCGCGTGTCGCCAGTTCGTAGACGGCGCGTGCGTCGCCATCGAGCGCGGCCTTGCGCAGCCCGGCGCTGCCCAGCCCGGTCGGCAGATCGCCGAGGCCGGTCACGGCCTGCACCGGCTCGGAGGCGGGCAACGAAGCGCTGGCCGTTTCCGGCGCGGCCTGCGCCGATTCCGTGGCAGCGGAAACGGCGGCCGGAGCCGGGGCGGCGGGGGCATTGCCCGCATCCGCGTTGATGGCGCCGCCCGCATTCGCGGCGGGAGATGAGAGAGCGAGCGAGGACTGGTCCTTGGAGGGAGCCTGTTCCGCCGGCGCTGGCGGCGACAATGCCGCCGCTGTTTCCGGCAGGGCGGCCGGGGGAGCGAGCAGGTTCTGGCTCTCGTTGCTGGCCGTCTTCGTATCCTTGCCGCCCAGCGAGCTGGTGACGACCTGGGCGGTTCCCAGCGCGAGGATCACGGCGGCGAGGCCGAGCAGGAGGGGGCGCTTGCGCTTCTCCATGATCTCGCGCAGCCGGCCCGGGCTTTTCGCGGCGGGTTCGGCCGCCGTGGTGGGCGCGGTCGCGGCGGCTTCGCTGGCGGCCTTGGCCGAGCGGCGCGCGGCGGCGATCAGGCTCTGGCGAACCGATTGCGCATCCTGGCCGGCATTGGCGGTCGCCTCGGGGCGGGGGCGACCGGAGCCCGGCTCGAGCGGCAGGTCGAAGGCCGCGCTCGGCATGGCGAGGGTCGGCTCGGTGCGCTGGGGCGCCTCGCCGGCAACCGGCCGGTCCTGAGCGGCGGGAGCCGCGACGAGCGGCTCGCGAGACGTCGAGAAGCGCCTGGTCGGCTCCTGGCGCGTCGCCGGCTCCTGGGCCCGCGGCGCGGCTGGCCGGCCGGAAGCGCCATGGCGCTCCGCCAGCAATTCGCCTTCGAGGTTCGACAGGCGGCCCATGATCGCTTCGAGCGTCTGGTTGAGGGCGCCGAGCGCGTCATGCGTCTGCCGTTCCGAGGAGATCTGGGTGTCCCGCATGCCGGAAACCAGGCCGGAGAGCTCGACGATGCCCTTGCCCGGCGTCACCGCGCTGGTGGCCTGCACGAGCGCGGCGCGCTCGGCTGCCGTTTCCTCCCGCATCGAGCGCAGATGCACGACCAGATCCTGCAGCGTCCGCTCGATGCCGCTCTCGGCGTGGCGGGTCGCGGCCGCCTCGTCGAGCCGGGCGGCGATCCCCGAGATCTGCTGCTCGAGCGCGTCGAAGGACTCCGAATTCGCTTCAGGCGCGCCAGCTTCGTCGATCTTCTCGGCGAGGTGGCGCAGCATGTCTTCGATCGGCTTGAGAGCAGCCGGCACGCGCCCGTCCGCGCCCTCGGTCATGCGGACAAGCTCGCTCGAGGCCGCGAGGCTCTCGATGCGCCCGGCCAGGGCTTCGATCTGGCGCGTGACGGCGACCGGGCTGTTCTCGGCGAGCCGCTCGACATGCTGCTGGAGCAGGTCGAGGCGATGGTCGATCTGGTTATCGGGGCGACGCTCGGCGATTTCGTCGAAACGCTGCGACAGCCGGTCGATCTGGCCTGCCAGCGCCGAGAGCGGCCCCAGCTCGAACTCGCGCGGGCGGCCCGAAAGCACGGCGCTGCGCACATCCTCGATGGCCGAGGACAGGTTGCGCATCTCGCGCATGTCGGGTTCGATCTCGCGCAGCCGGCTGATCTCGAAGCCGAGCGAGGCGATCTGTTGCGAGAGCTCTTCCAGCCGGTGGTCGTTGCCGTTCTGCGCGACCAGCTCGCGCAGCTCGGCGATGTCGCGCGCCAGCGGCGTCGGATCGATGCCGCCACCCGATGCGAGCGCGTCGATCTTGTTCGCCAGATGCGCGATCTCGCGCTGGACATGCTGGTAGCCACCGCCCGAGCGATCCTGCGACAGGCGTGAAACCTCCGCCTCGAGGCGGGCCAGCGGCTTCAGCACCGGTTCGAAATGATCGCGGCCGGCGAGCCTGTCGAGGCGCTCGCCGAGAGCGGCGATCTTGGTCTCGATCGTATGGGCGAGATCGCCGCCGAAGGGGGCCGCGGGCCGCTGCTGCGGCGCGGCCGCGCGCCGCGCATCCGGCGAGAGGCGTGCGCTGAGGTCGCGCAGATCCTCGCGCAGCGCCGAGATGCGGTCCTGCGAAGCTTGAGCCGGCCGAGGCGCCTCGCTCTCGTCGCGATCGAGCAGGCGCTGGCGCGTGCGGATATCGGTGACGGCGGCGGCGAGTCCGTCGCGACTGAACGCAAGCCGGGGAGAGCGATCCTCGCCGGCCTGCTGCCGGGGCTCGACGGCGCGGCGCTCGATCTCGACGATCCGCTCGCCGATCGACTTGATGGCCTCGGCGATGACGCTGGTCGCCCGCTCCTGGCGTTCGGCAGCCGTCCGCTCGCCCGAGGACAGGCGGTCCTCGGTCTTCTCGATCCAGCGCGTGATCGAATCGAGCGCCCCGGCGGTGCGTGCGCTCGTCTCGCGCGTCAGCTTCTCGGTCGCCGCCGCCTGGCGGAGCAGGACGTCGATCTCATTGCGCGAGGGCTGAGGGGTCGGTGCGCGCGCGGCGGTTTCGGTCTGCGTCTGGGAGAGCCGCGCGAGCCGCTCCGAGAGGGCGGCGATATCGAGCTGCTCCGGCGGCGCCGTGGCGGCCATGGCCGGCTGCGCCTCCTCGCTCTCGTCGCGAATCTTGTGATCGAGCCATTCGCCCAAGGTCATGCCGGCGCGGCGAGCCGCCGCCTTAGCCGCATCGCGCGTCCTCGGGTCGACCCCCTTGACGCTCCAGGGCAAGCTGTTCGCCATGATTGTGCTCGCCTCCAGGGCCCGTTGTTAACGAAGGCGCAGCTCCCTGACGCCGCCGCTTCCGCTCGATCCGGCGATCCGTGAAAAGAACGTTGACGAAGTCGCAACGCCGGTCCGCGCCCCTGAGATTTCGCCGGCATGGTAAACAGCGGGTTAAGAATTCCGACCGATCCGTTAATTTTTTCCGAAGCGCCGCTTTTCTGCCGCCTTGTCGGGGTTCGTATAACCGTAACTTACCCCACCCCGGGGGCGTATTACCTGACGCTAGGGGAGGGGGTGCCGTAAGAAGACATCTCAGCAAGGCGATGCCGCCAGTATGTGCCGGTGCCGCCGTCCATCTTTCAAGGAATGAATGCTCATGTCGCGCCAAAGCTCAGCTATGGCGGGTTCCTCGATTCATGAGACCCGCGCTGACAATGTCCCGGTCGCGGATTCCGATGCCGGGGGCTTCACCATCAGCGATCTCGCCCGTGATTTCGGCGTGACGCTGCGAACCCTGCGCTTCTACGAATCCCGCGGCCTGCTTGCGCCGGCCCGCTCGGGCATGACGCGCATCTATTCGGCGCGTGATCGTGCCCGGCTCGCGCTCATCCTCAAGGGCAAGCAGCTCGGCTTCACCCTGGTCGAGATTCGCGCCATGCTCGCCAATGAGGAGAAGAAGGCGGGCTCGGCGGGCAAGTCGGCCTCGGTCGGCGGCCTGCATCTCAGCCGCGATCAGATCGTCGAGCAGCTCGAGCTGCTGCGCAGCCAGCGCGCCGAGATCGAGGACGCCATCAAGGAGCTCGAGGGCTCGCTCACCCGGCTCAGCGCCGCCTGAGATCGCATCGCGTCGCGGGCCGAATCCGGTTTCCGGCGAAAAGCGCGGGGCACCTCCCGTCTCAGGATGGATGCGCGACGCTCTGTCCCAGAACCCCGGCTTTGCCGGGGTTTTTTATTGCCTTGCCATCGAACGGTCACGCGCGGGAGGACAAATTCGCCGGACACCCATTGCATGCCGGGTGAGATTGTTTATATGTGAACTATCTTGAAGCGGTGCACCCATGAGCGCCGCCGCGCGAGGTGAGGGAGGACCACGATGCCGGTCTACAAGGCGCCCGTCGACGATACGCTTTTCCTGCTCAACGACGTTTTCAATATCGAGCGCTACAACAACCTGCCGGGCTTCGCCGACGCGTCCTCGGACGTGATCGAGGCCGTACTCGGCGAGGGCGCCAAGCTCTGCGAGGAAGTGCTCCAGCCGATCAACTATTCCGGCGACCAGGAGGGCTGCACCCGCCATCCAGACGGCCGCGTCACCACGCCGAAGGGCTTCAAGGAGGCTTATGAGGCCTATGCCGGCGGCGGCTGGATCGGCCTTGCCATGGACCCGGAATATGGCGGCCAGGGCCTGCCCTACACGCTCGGCGCCGTGATGAACGAGTATGCCTCGGCCGCGAACATGGCCTTCGCCATGTATCCGGGCCTGACCATGGGCGCGATCGCCGCGCTCTATGTCCACGGCTCCGACGAGATCAAGCGCACCTATCTGCCGAAGATGATCGACGGCACCTGGTCGGGCACCATGAACCTGACCGAGCCGCATTGCGGCACCGATCTCGGCCTGCTCAAGACCAAGGCCGTGCCGAACGGCGACGGCTCCTACGCCATCTCCGGCACCAAGATCTTCATCTCGGCCGGCGAGCAGGACATCACCGGGAACATCATCCATCTCGTGCTCGCCCGGATCGAGGGCGCCCCGGCCGGCGTGAAGGGCATCTCGCTCTTCGTCGTACCGCGCAACAAGCTCGAAGCGGACGGCTCGGTCGGCGCCAATAACGGCGTGTCCTGCGGCTCGATCGAGCACAAGATGGGCATCCACGGCAACGCCACCTGCGTGATGAACTACGACGGGGCGCAGGGCTGGCTGGTCGGCGACGAGAATCGCGGCCTCAACGCCATGTTCGTGATGATGAACGAGGCCCGCCTCGGCGTCGCGATCCAGGGGCTCGCCCAGTCCGAGGTCGCCTATCAGAACGCTGTCGCCTACGCCAAGGAGCGCCTGCAGGGCCGCGCGCTCACCGGCGCCAAGGAGCCCGCCAAGCCGGCCGACCCGATCATCGTCCATCCGGACGTGCGCCGCACGCTGATGTCGATCAAGGCCTTCAACGAGGCGGCCCGCGCTTTCGTGCTCTGGAACGCGCTGAAATCCGACATCGCCCATCGCTCCGGCGACGCGGCCGAACGCCAGGCGGCCGACGATCAGCTTGGCCTGATGACCCCGGTGCTCAAGGGCGTGCTCACCGATATCGGCTTCGACAACGCCGTGAAGGCGCAGCAGATGTTCGGCGGCCACGGCTACATCGCCGAGACCGGTGTCGAGCAGTTCGTCCGCGATGCCCGCATCGCGATGATCTACGAGGGCGCCAACGGCGTGCAGGCCATGGATCTCGTCGGCCGCAAGCTCGGCCGCGACGGCGGCCGCGGCATCATGGCCTTCTTCAACGAGGTCGGCGGCTTCCTGAAGGAGAATGCCGAGGACGAGGCGCTGAAGCCCCTGCTCGGGCCGCTCCAGCTCTCGCTCGGCCATCTGCAGCAGGCGGCGATGTGGTTCATGAACAACGCACTCGCCAAGCCGGACAATGCCGGCGCCGGCGCCAGCGATTTCATGCACCTGCTCGGCCTCGTCTCGCTCGGCTACATGTGGGTGAAGATGGCCAAGGCCGCGCAGGAGAAGCTCAAGGCCGGTGCCGACGAGCGGATGAGCGCCAAGCTCGTCACGGCCCGCTTCTTCATGGAGCGCACCTTGCCGGAAACCGCTGCCCATCTGGCGCGCATCACCGCCGGAGCGGATACGACGATGGCGCTCAGCGTCGAGCAGTTCTGACGAAAACGCCGTCATGCCCGGGCTTGACCCGTGCATCTCTTGCAGAACCCGCTGGATGACGAGATGGTCGGGTCAAGCCCGACCATGACGTCCGGCACCAGAACGCGCCGTCCGACGGCGCCCCGGGAGGCCACCAAATGGCAGACGCATTCATCTACGACCACGTCCGCACGCCGCGCGGCAAGGGCAAGGCCGACGGCTCGCTTCACGAAGTGACCGCGATCGAGCTCGGCACCCAGGCGCTGCGCGCGATCAAGGACCGCAACGATCTCGATCCGCTCCTCGTCGAGGACGTCGTCTTGGGTTGCGTCGATCCGGTCGGCGAGGCTGCGGCCGACATCGCCCGCACCGTCGCGCTCAAGGCGGGCTACGGCAAGGAAGTGCCGGGCGTGCAGATCAACCGCTTCTGCGCCTCGGGCCTCGATGCGGTGAACCTCGCCGCCGCGCAGGTGATGTCCGGCCAGAAGGAGATGGCGATCGGCGGCGGCGTCGAATCGATGTCGCGCGTCGGCATGGGCGCCTCCGGCTTCGGCATCGCGGTCGATCCAAGCGTCGCCATCGATACCTATTTCATGCCGCAGGGCATCTCGGCCGATTTGATCGCGACGAAATACGGCTTCTCGCGCGACGATGTCGACGCCTTTGCCGTGCGCTCGCACCAGCGCGCCGCCAAGGCCTGGAAGGAAGGCCGCTTCAAGAACTCGGTCATCCCCGTCACCGACGTCAACGGCCTCACCATCCTCGACCATGACGAGACGATCCGCCCCGATGCCAACATGCAGGCATTGGCCGCGCTGAAGGCCTCCTTCGTCCAGATGGGCGAGATGGGCGGCTTCGATGCGGTCGGGACCGCCGCGCATCCCGATGTCGAGTTCATCAACCACGTCCATCATGCCGGCAATTCCTCCGGCATCGTCGATGGCGCGGCGGCTGTGCTCGTCGGTTCGAAGCGGGCCGGCAAGGCGGCGGGCCTCAAGCCCCGCGCCCGCATCAAGGCCTTCGCGACCGTCGGTTCCGACCTCGCGCTGATGCTGACCGGTCCGATCGACGTGACCCAGCTCGTGCTGAAGAAGGCCGGCATGACCATGAAGGACATCGACCTCTTCGAATTGAACGAGGCTTTCTCCTCCGTGGTGCTGCGCTACCAGCAGGCGCTCGACATCGACGACGCCATCCTGAACGTCAATGGCGGCGCCATCGCCATGGGCCATCCGCTCGGCGCGACCGGCGCGATGGTGCTGGGCACCGTGCTCGACGAGCTGGAGCGGCAGGACAAGCAGACCGCGCTGGTGACGCTCTGCGTCGCCGTCGGCATGGGCGTCGCCACCATCATCGAACGCGTCTGAGCGGAAGGGCAGGGAGAGACATCATGAACCTCACCAATTTCCGCTTCGAGACCGACGCCGACGGCATCGCTGTCGCGACCTGGGACATGCCCGGCCGCTCGATGAACGTCATCACCCCCGAGGTGATGGAAGAGCTGAACCAGATCGTCGACAAGGTCGCGGGCGACGAGGCCATCAAGGGCTGCGTCATCACCTCCGGCAAGGAGAGCTTCTCCGGCGGCGCCGATCTCACCATGCTCCAGGGCCTGCGCGACCTCTATGTGAAGCTCGCCAAGGAAAAGGGCGAGGCGGTCGCGATGCAGAGCTTCTTCGACGAGAGCCGCAAGCTCTCGCTGCTCTATCGCAAGCTCGAGACCTGCGGGAAACCCTTCGCCGCCGCGATCCATGGTGTCTGCCTGGGCGGCGCCTTCGAGCTCTCGCTCTCCTGCCAGTATCGCGTCGTTTCGGACGATGCCTCGACCCGGGTCGGCCTGCCCGAAATCAAGGTCGGACTGTTTCCGGGCGCTGGTGGCACCCAGCGCGTTTCGCGCCTGATGCAGACCGGCGACGCGCTCCAGATGATGTTCAAGGGCGAGCAGGTGAAGGCGCTGCCGGCGCGCAATTCCGGCCTCGTCCATGCGGTCGCAGCCCGCGCCGACATCGTCCAGAACGCCAAGGACTGGCTCAAGGCCAATCCGCAGGCGACCCAGCCCTGGGACCAGAAGGGCTTCAAGCTGCCTTCCAACAAGGTGCATTCGCCGGCCGGCATGCAGATCTGGCCGCCGGCCAATGCGATCTATCGCCGCGAGACCAACGACAACTACCCGGCGGCGCGGGCCATCCTCTCGGCGGTCTATGAGGGGCTGCAGCTCCCGATCGATCTCGGCCTCAAGGTTGAGAGCCGCTACTTCGCCAAGATCCTCCGGACGAAAGAGGCGGCGTCGATGATCCGCTCGCTCTTCGTCTCGATGCAGGAACTCAACAAGGGCGCCCGCCGCCCGGCCGATGTGCCGCCGTCGAAGCTCAAGAAGGTCGGCGTCATCGGCGCGGGCTTCATGGGTGCCGGCATCGCCTATGTCACGGCGCAGGCCGGCCTCGAGGTCGTGCTGGTCGACAAGGACGTCGAGGCAGCGGAGAAGGGCAAGGCCTATTCGCACAAGCTGGTCTCCGACCAGATCATGAAGGGCCGCGCCAAGACCGCCGATCGCGATGCGCTGCTCGGCCGCATCAAGGCTTCGGCCGACTATGCCGATCTCAAGGGCTGCGACCTGATCGTCGAGGCCGTCTTCGAGGACCCGAAGGTCAAGGCCGAGGTCATTGCCAAGGTCGAGGCGGTCGTCGGACCGCGCACGATCTTCGGCTCCAACACCTCGACCCTGCCGATCACCGGCCTCGCCGAGACCAGCCAGCGCCCGAAGAACTTCATCGGCATCCATTTCTTCTCGCCGGTCGAGAAGATGCTGCTGGTCGAGGTCATCATGGCCAAAAAGACCGGCAAGAAGGCTCTCGCCATGGCGTTGGACTATGTCCGCGCCATCAAGAAGACGCCGATCGTCGTCAACGACACCCGCGGCTTCTACGCCAATCGCTGCGTCGGCAACTATATCCGCGAAGGCCACCTGATGCTGATGGAAGGCGTGCCGCCGGCCATGATCGAGGCCGCCGGCAAGCAGGCCGGCATGCCGGTCGGTCCGCTCTCGCTCAATGACGAGGTCGCGGTCGATCTCGCCTACAAGGTGCTGAAGGCGACCAAGGCCCAGCTCGGCGAGGGCGCGGTCGATCCGGCGCAGGAGAAGCTGCTCGCCGACATGGTCGAGAAGCATGGCCGTCTCGGCCGCAAGAACCGCAAGGGCTTCTATGACTACCCGGAAGCCGGGCCGAAGCGGCTCTGGCCGGGGCTCGCCGAGCTCGTCGGCAAGCGGCTCGACCCCGACAGCGTCGACATGGAGGAGCTGAAGCACCGCCTCCTGGTGACGCAGGCGCTGGAAGCCGCCAAGACCTATGAGGAAGGCGTCGTCACCGATCCGCGTGAGGCCGATGTCGGCTCGATCATCGGCTTTGGCTTCGCGCCTTACTCGGGCGGCACGCTGTCCTATATCGACAATATGGGCGCCGCCGCCTTCGTGAAGCTCTGCGAAAAGCTGGCCAAGACCCATGGCGAGCGCTTCAAGCCGAACCGCCTGCTGAAGCGCATGGCCAAGACCGGCGAGAGCTTCTACGGCACGGCCGAGACGAAGGCGGCCTGAGCCTTAGGGCTCAGTTCGCCAGCCGCGTGCGCAGCAGCGCCACGAGCCAGTCCGCGAAGACCTGCAGCCGGCGCGACAGGTGCCGGCGGTGGGGATAGAGCAGGGTCATCGGCATCGGCGCAGCCCGGTGTCGGGGCATCACCTCGACGAGATCGCCCGCAGCGAGATGCTCGGCCACATCATAAGCCGGGATCTGGATCAGGCCGAGCCCGGCGAGGCAGCAGGCGATATAGGCCTCCGCGCTGTTGACGGTGACGCGGCCGGGCAGGGGGCGGTCGTGCAGCGTGCCATTCTCCAGCCATTCCCAAGGCTCGATCCGCCCCGTCGACGGCGAGGCGTAGTTGACGGCCTTATGCCCATCGAGTTCGCCGGGATGCCCGGGCACGCCGTGCGCCGCGAGATAGCCGGGGCTGGCGACATTGATCAGCGGCAGCTCCCCGACCGAGCGCGCGATCAAACCTGAATCGCTCAACGCGCCGACGCGCAGCACGCAATCGATGCCGTCCTCGATCAGATTGCTCGCCCGGTCGGTGACGCTGAGATCGATGTCGATCTCGGGATAGCGGGTGAGGAAATCCGGCAGGGCGGGCGCGATGATCAATCGCCCGATCCGGCCGGGCACGTCGATCCTGAGCCGCCCGGCAGGGCGCGCGGCGCTGTGGCGGAACAGCGCCTCGGTTTCCTCGACATCGGCGACGAGCCGGGCGCAATGCTCGTAGAAGGCCGCGCCGTCCTGCGTCGCGGAGACGCGCCGCGTCGTGCGCTGGAGCAGCCTTGTGCCGATCCGTTGCTCCAGTGCCGCGACCGCCGCCGAGACCGAGGAGCGCGGTAGCCCGAGGGCCTTGGCCGCCTGGGTGAAGCTCTCGCACTCGACGACGCGGGCATAGATGCGGAAGAGGTCGATGCGGTCCAAATCGGCGCTCCAGATTGTTCGGAAATTCTGACCAGTGATGTCCTGATACAAATCTTTATATCTGATTTTCGGACGATATTTTGTCGCCATCGATTGCAGCGAACAGGAGCATGCGATGGCCGATCACGGCATCAAGGGTAAGACGGTTCTGATCGCCGGGGGCGCCAAGAATCTGGGCGGCCTGCTGGCGAAGGACCTGGCGGCGCAGGGCGCAAAGGCGGTCGCCATTCATTACAACAGCGCTCCGGCCAAGGCCGAAGCCGAGAAGACGATGGCCGCGATCAAGGCTGCGGGCGCGCAAGCCTATGCTTTCCAGGCCGACCTGACCTCGGCGGCAGCGATGGAGAAGCTCTTTGCCGACGCCAAGGCGGCGATGGGCGCGATCGACATCGCCGTGAATACCGTCGGCAAGGTGCTGAAGAAGCCGATGGTCGAGATCAGCGAGGCCGAGTTCGACGAGATGAGCGCGGTCAACTCGAAGACGGCGTTCTTCTTCCTCAAGGAAGCCGGCAAGCATGTCAGCGACAACGGCAAGGTCTGCACGCTGGTGACCTCGCTGCTCGGCGCCTTCACGCCGTTCTATGCGAGCTATGCCGGTACCAAGGCGCCGGTGGAGCACTATACCCGCGCGGCTTCCAAGGAATTCGGCGCGCGCGGCATCTCGGTGACCGCGATCGGGCCGGGCCCGATGGACACGCCGTTCTTCTATCCCGCGGAAGGCGCCGATGCGGTCGCCTATCACAAGAGCGCGGCGGCGCTCTCGCCCTTCTCGAAGACGGGGCTGACCGACATTCAGGACATCGTGCCCTGGCTGCGCTTCCTCGTCTCGGACGGCTGGTGGATGACCGGCCAGACGATCCTGGTGAACGGCGGCTACACGACGAAGTGAGTGTCGTTGATGCAGCCGCAGGCCGATGAAGCGGCTGTCGTCGTTCGGTCGCATGATGCGCTTCCCGATAACATCGGGAAGCGGTTTGTCGGTTGGCGCCGGTTCCGGGAAGGTCGGAAACGCGGCTGCACGCAAGAAGTCGGAATGAGCATATGCCGTCCAGGCCGATCCTGAACTTTCCCGACCCGCGTCTGCGGGTGGCGGCGGCGTCCGTCACGCGTTTCGATGCCGACCTGCGGGAATTGGCGGCGGACCTGCTCGACACGATGCGAGAGGCGCCCGGCATCGGCATCACCGCGCCGCATGTCGGCGTGCTCTTGCGACTGGTGGTGCTGGAGCTGGTGCCGGGCGATGTCCGGACCTACGTCAATCCCGTGCTGGACAATGTCTCGCGCGAGACCATCCGCCATGTCGAGGGCAGCGTCTCGATGCCGGGTGTGACCGACGAGCTGGAGCGCCATGCTCATGTCCGCGTGCGCTACCGCGATCTCGACGGCGTCGAACATGTCGAGGATGCGGACGGGCTGCTCGCCGTCTGCCATCAGCACGAGATCGACCAGCTCGATGGCCTCTTCTGGATCGACCGCCTGTCGCGGCTCAAGCGCGACAGGCTGATTGCGCGCTACAACAAGCTGCGGCGCGGCTGAGCGCAGGTGAGCTTTGCCTGCCTTCGCCCGGCTGGAGTGCGGGCGTCGTAAGCTCGCAGTATCTGTATCTGTTTTCGACGGTGAGGAGCAGGCATATGCATATGGCGATGGTGATCGGCGGCGGCGTGGTGTTGCTGGGCCTGTTCCTGCTCTTCGGAAAGCTGTGGGGCGGGGCCCAACCGGATTATGCTCTCGCTGCCAAGCTTTTCGTGCCGGTCTGGCTTGCCGTGGCGTTGCTCAACATGTGGGTCGGCGTCGCCAAGGCGGGCTACTCCGTGCGCGCGGAATTGCCGATCCTTGTCCTGGTCTTCGCCGTGCCGGCCTTGCTCGCTCTGCTGGTCGCCTGGCGCGTCGCGCGCTGACAGATGCGTGAAGGGCCGCCTCCCCGGGGAGGCGGCCCTTGGCGTTATGCCGCTGGAAATACTGGCGCGCGTGCTCGCCGCTTCAGTTCGCGACCGACCGGATCACCCGGCGCAGCTTGCCGATCAGCTCCTCGACCTGCGACTCCGTGATGATCAGCGGCGGCGAGAAGGCGATGGTGTCGGCGGCGGTGCGGATCATCAGCCCTTCCTCGTGGAAGCCGCGCTCGATCGCCTCGTAGCCGCGCTTGCCGGCGCCCTCCGCCCGTGGCGCGAGATCGACGGCGCCGACCATGCCGAGCGTGCGGATGTCGACGACGTTCGGCTCACCCTTCAGGCTCATCACCGCATCGGCCCAGGCGCCTTCCATGGCGCGCGCGCGCTCGAACAGCCCCTCGTCGCGATAGATGTCGAGCGAGGCGAGCGCCGCGGCCGCCGCCAGCGGATGGCCCGAATAGGTGTAGCCGTGGAACAGCTCGATGACATTGTCCGGGCCGTTCATGAAGGCGTCGTAGATGTGCTTGCGCACGATCACGCCGCCCATCGGCACGGTGCCGGAGGTCACGCCCTTGGCGAAGGTGATCATGTCGGGGATCACGCCATAGCGCTCGGCCGCGAAGGCGAAGCCGAGGCGGCCGAAGCCCGTGATGACCTCGTCGAAGATCAAGAGGATGCCGTGCTTGTCGCAGATCTCGCGCAGGCGCTTGAGATAGCCCTTCGGCGGCGGCAGCGCGCCCGTCGAGCCCGCCATCGGCTCGACGATCACCGCAGCGATGGTCGAGGCGTCGTGCAGCGCGACGATGCGCTCAAGATCATCGGCGAAATGCGCGCCGTATTCGGGCTCGCCCTTGCTGAAGGCCTGCTTCTCGCGGTCGTAGGTATGGGCGAGATGGTCGACGCCGGTGAGCAGCGAGCCGAAGAATTTGCGGTTGTTCGACATGCCGCCGACCGAGATGCCGCCGAAGCCGACGCCGTGATAGCCGCGCTCGCGGCCGATGAGGCGGGTCTTGGCGGCCTTGCCCGAGACGTTCCAGTAGGCCAGCGCGATCTTGAGCGCCGAATCCGCGGCCTCCGAGCCCGAGCCGGCGAAGAAGACATGATCGAGATCGCCCGGCGCCAGCGCCGCGATACGGGCGGCGGCGGCGAAGACCTTGGGATGGCCGTACTGGAAGGAGGGAGCGTAGTCGAGGTCGCGCGCCTGGGCCTGGATCGCCTGGATGATCGGCTCGCGCGCATGGCCGGCATTGCAGCACCACAGGCCCGCCGTGCCGTCCATGACCGGCTTGTTCTCCGGCGTGTAGTAGAACATGCCCTCGGCGCGGGAGACCATGCGCGGGTTCTTCTTGAACGACCGGTTCGCCGTGAACGGCATCCAATAGGCTTCGAGATCGTTCGGCGTGGCGATCGGCGACGAGGCAGCGGTCATCGGGGCATCCTGTGGATTAACGTTCGTTCAACCTAGCAGGTCGATGCAGGGTGTAAATCGCCGCCGAGCGAGGCATGAGTGCGGGCCGCGACATGGCTGCCGCAGCCCGATTTGTCGGATGACGTTAGGTCGTCGATAGCGTAGCTTACCCTCTGGGGCATGAACTGAACGGACCCCGATGGGCGATAGTGTCGAGGACAACGAACGGCTGGATGAGCAGGCCGTCGCGTCGATTCGCGCTGGCCTCGCCCGCATCCTTGCGTCGGATGTCTTCAGCGCCGCGCCGCAACTCTCCGCTTTCCTGAGCTTCGTCGTCGAGCGGGCGGTCGAAGGCCGGCGCGCCGAGCTGAAGGGCTACACCATTGCCGTCGAGGCACTCGGTCGCCCGGCGGATTTCGATCCGCAGGCCGATCCGATCGTGCGCGTCGAGGCCGGCCGTCTGCGCCGCGCCCTGACTCAGTACTATGCCGGAGAGGGACAGGACGATCCGGTGCGGATGACCATGCCGGTCGGCGGCTATGCCCCGGTCTTCGCCTTTGTCGAGCCGGGCGATCGCGTCGGGCCGGAGCCGTTCGTTCCTCCGGGCGGCCCGGTCGACGGACAGGATATGCGCGCGGACATCGCTGAGCGGGACGCGGCGGCCCGGCGCTGGCTCCTCGTGGCCCTGGCGGTGCTCGCCTGCGCGCTCCTCGCGCTTCTCGTCTGGTATCTGGAGCCGTTCGGCGAGACGCCGCAAAGCAATCTGGTGACGCAGACCAGCCGCCCGGCGGACACCTCCCCGCCGGAGGTGGCGCGTGACCGTTCGACCGCGCCCTCGGCCCAGCTCGTCTCGGTCGCGATCGTCATCCCGCGCGTGCCGACCGACCCCAAGCTCGCCGAGGCGGTCCGCCGTGTCGCGGAAGTGCTCGTGGACGTGACGGCGCGCTTCGACGATCTCCTTGTGATCAAGGCGCCGGCTCCCGGAGCGCCGCCGCCCGAAGGGGTGGATTACGTCTTCGAGATCAGCATTCTCTCGACCGAGGGAGCGCTGGAGGGCTTCGGCCGGCTGCGCGCCGCCAAGGACGGCCGGATCGTCTGGACGGCCTCGTCGAGCCGGCCTGTCGGCGAATTGTTGCAGGATCAGGATCTGGTGGATCTCGCCCGGCGCGTCGGAACGCGGCTGGCCGAGCCTTTCGGTGTCATTCATGCCGATTTCCGGCAGAATTCATCCGCGCCGGCGATGCAGTGCATCTTCCAGGCCTTCGATTACCGCCGCTTCATGACGCCTGAGAAGCGGGTCGCGGCCCGCACCTGCCTGGAGCAGCTGGTCGAGCGGGACCCCGGATTTTATCCCGCCTGGGCGCAGTTCGCGCTGCTCATGGCCGGCGAATATGCCGCGGCGCCCGATGCCGGCCGGAGTGCCTCGCTCGACCGGGCGATGGCGGCGACCCTGACCGCGATCAGGCTGGCGCCCTCCGGTGCCCGTGCCCAGCAGGCGATGATGGAGATCCTGTTCCTGCGTGGCAGTGTCGCCGACGCGATCAGGGCCGGCCGCGAGGCCGTGAACCGGAATCCCTACGATCCCGACATCATGGCCACTCTCGGCTCGCTCTATGTCCGTCTCAACCGTCCCGCCGAGGGCCTGCCCTTGTTGGAGCGCGCCATTGAGATCAGCGCCGGGCGTCCCCCCTGGTATGATTTCTACGCTTTCCTGGCGGCCTATCTGACCGGCGCCAGGCGCCTGTCGGAAACCTATTCGGCGGTTCTGGAAGCGGATGGCACACCGTTCAGCTTGCTGGGGCAGGCTTTGCAGGCGAGCATGAGTGGCGATTCCACGCGGCGCGACTTCGCCCTGAGCGAACTTGCGAGGCGCTCTCCGCTCTTCGGAAGCGATCCTCGCCTTTATCTGGCGCGCAGGGGCTTCAGCGAGGACGTGACACAGCGGATCGTCGGCGATCTCGGCATCGCCGGGCGCTAGAGCATTTTCGAGCGAAATCCGGGCGAGAGGCGATGAATCGAGCGGTATCGCTCGCGTGTCCGCCTGTCGGAAGGTACTCTACCGCGCAGCGTTGTGATTCGTTTCCACCCCCGATCAACCCCTCGACGCGCGAGCGCTGCCTTGGCTCCTGTGCGCCTGAAAGCCCTGCATCCCCTCGCCGGTGCCGTGACCGGTGTTTCGGCTGGCGCCATCGTCGCCATCCTGATGCCGGGAGCATTGGGGCCGGCATTGGGCCTGATCGCAGCCGGTGCGGGGCTGGCGACGAGCCTCTGGGCCCTGGAACGACGCAATCTGGGCCAGCGCGAATTGCTTCTGGCCGGGCTCGGCGAGGTCAAGGTCCGGCTCGCGACCAACGCCATCCGGATCGATGCGCTGTCCCAGCGTGTCGAGCAGATGCCCATGCGCGACGTCGATGCCGCACCGGCCCGCGCTGCCATCAACGAGCTGACCGCCGAGGTCGGCCTGCTCGGCGATCTCATTCACCAGGTCGCGACGACGCTCGCCGACCATGACGACAAGCTCGCGAAGCTGCCGGCGGCGCCCGTGCAGGCACCGGCGCCGGCCAGGTCCACCGCGCCCGAGGTCCGCCTCGACCCCGAGGCCGCGCGGCGCGAGCACGCCGAAAAGCTGGCAGCGGAGCGTGCCGCGGCGGCCAGGGCCGCGCAGGAGGAGGCCGAGGCGGAGCGCGCGGGCATCATCAGCGCCGCCCTGCGCGAGGGGCGGATCGAGGTGCATCTGCAGCCGATCGTCTCGCTGCCGCAGCGCCGGACCCGTGGCTATGAGGCGGTGGTCGGCCTGCGCATCGACGAGAACACGCTGCTGCTGCCGCATGAATTCCTGGAGATCGTCGAGGAGCGCGGCTTCGGGCCGACGCTGGACGCGCTCGTCCTCACGCGAGCCCTGGCGATCGCCCGTCACCTCGCTTCGAGGGACGGCGACATCTTCGTGACCTGCAACTTCAGCTCCGCGACCTGGGGGGCTTCGCGGGCGCTTGCGGCGTTGACCCGCATCCTCGACAAATATCGCGAGCACAGCAGCCGCCTCGTCATCGAGATGCCGCAGGCGGTCTTCCGCGCGCTCGATCCGACGAGCCTTGGCCTGCTCGGAGCGATGTCGGCCAGCGGCGTGCGCTTCGCGCTCGATCAGGTCGCGGATCTGCGCTTCGATCCGCAGGCCCTGTTCGATCGCGGCGTGCGTTTCATCAAGGTCAGGGCGGCACTCCTCCAGGCTCATGCCGAAGGGCGCGTCGCGAGCGACATCGCGGCCGGCGATCTCGCCGCCATGCTCGCCCGTGCCTCGATCACGCTGGTCGCGGAAACCGTCGAGGACAATCCGATGGCGGCGGACATGATCGAGCTCGGCATCGCGATGGGGCAGGGCAATGCCTTTTCGCCGCCGCGCCCGGTGAAGCCGGAGGTCTTTGCCGAGCCTGCGCCCGAATCCGCAGCCGCTGCCCGGACCGAACCCGCGCCGCCGCCGCCGCCTCGGCCCTCCGCCGAGGTGCTGGGCTATCCGCAGCCTGCCGCCGCACCGGCCGAGGACGCGCCGCGGCGGCCTGAGCGGCTGCCCTTCCGCGCCGTGCTGCGCCGCGCCAGCGCCTGAGCCACCACGCACCGCGAAGAATGGCGGACGCAGGGTTCCACCTCGCGCGAATACCGTCTAGAGCGTGGCGCGCCGCTACCTCGCCTCATCCGTAGGAGAATGACTGTGCCGATGACGGGCTCCGAACCGGTTGCCGCCCTTTCGGGGTTTTCCGAGATCGCCGATCGTTTCGATCTCTGCTTCTGCGATGTCTGGGGCGTCGTCCATAACGGCGTCGCCGCCTTTCCGGACGCGATCGAGGCCCTGACGCGGATGCGCGAACGCGGCACCAGCGTCGTCCTCATCACCAATGCGCCGCGCCCGCGGGATGCGATCATCCGCCAGCTCGACGGCTTCGGCGTGCCGCGCGCCGCCTGGGATGCGATCGTCACCTCGGGCGATGTCTGCCGCGCGCTGATCGGCGCGCGCGCCGGCCAGCCGATGTTCCGGCTCGGGCCCGACCGCGACCTGCCGCTGATCGCGGGGCTCGATGCGCCGGAGACCGGGCCCGACCAGGCTTCCTATGTGCTCTGCACCGGCCTCTTCGACGACGAGGCCGACACGCCTGCGACCTATGCCGACCTGCTCGCGGGTTTCGCGGCGCGCGATCTTCCCATGATCTGCGCCAATCCCGATCTGGTCGTCGAGCGCGGCGGCCATATCGTCCCCTGCGCGGGCGCGGTCGCGCTCGCCTATGAGGAGATCGGCGGCACGGTGACCTATGCCGGCAAGCCGCATAGGCCGATCTACGAGGTCGCGCTCGGGCTCGCCGAGGAGAAGCGCGGCGGGGCCGTCGCCCGCGACCGGATCTGCGCCATCGGCGATGCGATCCGCACCGATATCGCGGGAGCGGCCGCGTTTGGCGCCGCCGGCATCATGGTGCTGGCCGGCATCCATGCGCAGGATCTGATGCAGGTTTCGTGGGAGGAGCGTCACGGCTGGTTCGGCCGGCAGACGCACCGGCCCGACTACGCCATTCCGCACCTGGTATGGTGAAACGGGCCGTCATTCCCAGGCGAAGCGAAGCTTCGGGCGGTCGGCCCCTGCATCGTGCCTGGGCCGCGAGAGACCGGGGGGTCAGGCCGCCGAGCAGACGGACTCGATCTTCGTCTTCAGCGTCTGGGCGTTGAACGGCTTGACGATGTAGTTGCTGACGCCGGCCTTCTTGGCGGCGATGACGTTTTCGGTCTTCGATTCGGCGGTGACGATGATGAAGGGCGTCTCCGCCAGCTTCGCCTCCTCGCGCACGCGCTGCAGCAGCTCGAAGCCGCCCATCGGCTCCATGTTCCAGTCCGAGATGACGAGCCCGTATTGCTTGTCCCGCATCTTCGCGATGGCGGCCGAGCCGTCCGAGGCGTCGTCGACATTCTCGAAGCCGAGCTGCTTCAGCAGGTTGCGGATGATACGGATCATGGTCTGATAATCGTCGACGACCAGGATCGGCATGGACGGGTCGAGCGCCATTGCAATGCTCCGGCACAGTGGTTTCGTGCCGGGACATACCGGCGACGCGCTGCCTTGGGAAGACAGCCTCTGTTTCAGCGGTGATAGCCGGGGCGCGTTGCGAAGCGGTTAATCCGATCTCAGACAACCCGGCATTTTTGAGGCGGCGGAGCCGGCACCAAAGTCCAATTGCCGCAATGCTGCGAGTGCGAGATGGTTAGCACTCGCACAGGGAAAGGGGCGGCGATTGCGCCGCGTCGCACAAAGCTCATGACAGTACAGCCGGTGCCGGGCGGGCTCTACACCGTCCATGCCTTCGAGGATTTGGCGGTCGGCCAGAGCGAAAGCCTGATGCGGACCGTGATGGAGCGCGACATCGCGCTGTTCGCGGAGCTTTCCGGCGACGCCAACCCGATCCATCTCTGCGAGCAATTCGCCGCCAGCACCAAATTCGGCCAGCGCATCGCCCATGGCATGCTGACCGCGAGCCTGATCTCGGCCTTGCTCGGAACCCGGCTGCCGGGGCCGGGCGCGGTCTATCTGTCCCAGACCCTGACCTTCCTGTCTCCGGTGCGGATCGGCGATGTGGTGACCGCCCGCGTCGAGGTGGTCGAGCTTGTCTCCGAGCGCCGCCGGGCCCGGCTGTTCTGCGAGTGCCTCGTCGACGGCAAGCCCGTCATGGAAGGCGAGGCCTGGGTGGCCATGCCGCCGACGCCGAGGCGCTGACGGGAGCGGCGGCCGGCAGCTGCGGCGACGACCTGCGGGGCGACTTGCCGGCATGGCGACATCTCGTTCGCGCGCTTGACGCCCACCGGGCTTGGCCGCAAAGACGGTGACGACGCGGCTACGGCCGGGTGCTGGATTTTTGCGATCGATGACAACTGAAACCGAGGCGGCGCCGCGCGACGAGCCGGCGGCTCTGGTCCTCGACCTCGACAAGCAGCTCCCCGGCAGCCTGCGTGGCGCCGTGCTCGCGCTGGGCAATTTCGACGGCGTGCATCGCGGCCATGCCGAACTCGGGCGCACCGCCGCCGCGATGGCACACGGCCTTGGCACGCGGCCGGCGGCCTTCACCTTCGAGCCTCATCCGCGCAGCGTCTTCCGGCCGGACCAGCCGGTCTTCCGCCTGACGCCGCCGCAGCTCAAGGTCGAGTTGCTCGCCGCGATCGGCCTTCCCCGGACCTTCGTCCTGCCCTTCGATCTCGAGACGGCGGCGATCCCGGCCGAGCGCTTCGTCGATGAGCTGCTCGTCGGCAGGCTCGGCGCTGCCGGCCTCGTCTGCGGCTATGATTTCCATTTCGGCAAGGGCCGCACCGGCTCGCCCGAGATGCTGCAGGCCCATGGACTCGCCGCCGGCATCCCCGTCACGGTCGTCCCGCCCTATTCCTGGCACGGCGAGCCCGTCTCCTCGACCCTGATCCGCGTGGCGCTCGAGGAGGGCGATGTCGCCCGTGCCGCCGAATTCCTCGGCCATCCCTGGTTCGTGCGCGGCCTCGTCTCCCATGGCGACAAGCGCGGCCGCGACCTCGGCTACCCCACCGCCAACATGCATCTGGCCCGCGATTGCAAGCTCCGCCACGGCATCTACGCGGTGCGGATGAGGATCGACGGCATCTGGCATGACGGCGTCGCGAGCTTCGGCCGCCGCCCGACCTTCGACGACGGTGCGCCGCGGCTGGAGACCTTCGTCTTCGATTTCTCGGGCGATCTCTACGGCCGCCAGGTCGATGTCGCCTTCGTCGACTGGCTGCGCGGCGAAGCGAAATTCGACTCACTCGAGGCCCTGATCGCGCAGATGGACGCCGACAGCGCCCGCGCACGCGACATCTTGGCGAAAACGCCGCCCTTCCTTCCGTAAGCCCCGCCTGCTAGAAGCCCCCCATGCTCGCTGAACGCGCCCTGTCGATCGATTTGTCCCGGCGAATTACGGGCCCGGCTGCCGCCTCGCGCTGAACCAAGGCGCGGGCGCTTGCGCAGTCCGGGTTGAAGACCGCTTTTCCCGTTTCAAACGAGGATGCGCCGGAGCCCGATGAAGGGCCCGCCGTCCCGATGGCCCGAGCCGGAACATGACCGAACAGACGAAGACCGCCCAGCCTGCCGCAAGCGTCGATTATTCGCAGACGCTGTTCCTGCCCCAGACCGAGTTCCCGATGCGTGCGGGCCTGCCGCAGCGCGAGCCGGAGCTGCTCTCCCGCTGGGCGAGGATCGATCTCTATCGCAAGCTGCGCGAAGCCGGGCAGGGGCGCGACAGATTCGTGCTCCACGACGGGCCGCCCTATGCCAACGGCAACATCCATATCGGGCACGTGCTCAACAAGGTCCTGAAGGACCTCGTCACCCGCTCGCAGCAGATGCTCGGCCACGATTCCAACTACGTGCCGGGCTGGGACTGCCACGGCCTGCCGATCGAGTGGAAGATCGAGGAGCAGTACCGCGCCAAGGGCCTGAACAAGGACGACGTTGATGTCGTCGAGTTCCGCAAGGAATGCCGTGCCTTCGCCGAGAAATGGGTCGATATCCAGCGCGAGGAATTCAAGCGCCTCGGCGTCGAGGGCGACTGGGCCAACCCCTATCTGACGATGGCCTATCCGGCCGAGGCGCAGATCGCCCGCGAGATCATGAAATTCGCCGAGACCGGCCAGCTCTATCGCGGCTCCAAGCCGGTGATGTGGTCGGTGGTCGAGAAGACCGCGCTCGCCGAGGCCGAGGTCGAGTATGAGGAGCATACGAGCGATACGGTCTATGCGGCCTTTCCGGTGCTGAACGCGCCGGCGCCGCTTGCCGGCGCCGCGATTGTCATCTGGACGACCACGCCCTGGACGATCCCCGGCAACCGCGCGATCGCCTATCACCACAAGGTCGCCTATGGTCTCTACAAGGTCACGGCGGCTGCCGAGAACAATTGGGCGAAGGTCGGCGCGACCTACATCCTCGCCAAGAACCTGGCCGAGAGCGTCTTCAAGGCGGCCAAGGTCGAGGCGTTCGAGCTGGTCGCGGATGTCCCGGCCGAGCAGCTTGCCGGTCTGACCGCCGCCCATCCCCTGCGCGGTCACGGCTATGATTTCGATGTCCCGCTCCTGGATGGCGACCACGTCACCGACGACGCCGGCACGGGCTTCGTCCACACCGCGCCGGGCCATGGCCGCGAGGACTTCGACGTCTGGACCGCGAATGGCCGCCAGCTTCACGAGCGCGGCATCGAGACCCGCATCCCCTACACCGTCGACGCCGATGGCCGTTTCACCAAGGAGGCTCCGGGCTTCGAGGGCGCGCAGGTCATCACCGACAAGGGCGAGAAGGGCAACGCCAACGACGTCGTCATCAAGGCGCTGGTCGAGGCCGGCAACATCATCGCGCGCGGCCGCCTGAAGCATCAGTATCCGCATAGCTGGCGCTCGAAGAAGCCGGTCATCTTCCGCAACACGCCGCAATGGTTCATCGCCATGGACAAGCCGATCGGCGAGGCCGGCGCGCCGGACGCGGCCGATCCGAAGCCGGTTGCCGGCGGCAATGCCGACACGCTGCGCAACCGCGCGCTGAAGGCGATCAAGCAGACCGAATGGGTGCCCGCCGCCGGCGAGAACCGCATCAACGGCATGATCGCCAACCGGCCTGACTGGGTGGTTTCGCGCCAGCGCGCCTGGGGCGTGCCGATCACCGTCTTCGTCGAGAAGGAGAGCAAGGACATCCTTGTCGATCCGGCCGTCAACGCCGCCATCGCCGAGGCCTTCGAGGCCGAGGGCGCCGACGCCTGGTTCACCGACACGGACGGCGCCCGCTTCCTCAAGCCCTTCGGCTATGACCCGGCGAAATACGAGCGCGTCACCGACGTGCTCGACGTCTGGTTCGATTCCGGCTCGACCCATGCCTTCACCCTGGAGAAGCGCGCCGACCTCAAGACCCATCGCATCGTCGATGGCGGCAAGGACCGGGTGATGTATCTCGAAGGCTCCGACCAGCATCGCGGCTGGTTCCATTCGAGCCTGCTGGAAAGCTGCGGCACGCGCGGCCGCGCGCCCTTCGACATCGTCCTCACCCATGGCTTCTGCCTGGACGAGAAGGGCGAGAAGATGTCGAAGTCGAAGGGCAACGTCACCGCGCCGCAGGACATCATCAAGGACTCCGGCGCCGACATCCTGCGCCTGTGGGTCGCGGCGGCCGATTATTCCGACGATCTGCGCATCGGCAAGGAGATCCTCAAGACCTTCGTCGAGACCTATCGCAAGCTGCGCAACACCATGCGCTGGATGCTCGGCACGCTCGCCCATTTCAGCGAGGAGATCCGCGTCGTCGAGCCGCAGACCATGCCGGAGCTGGAGCGGCTGATGCTGCACAGGCTCGCCGAGCTCGGCCCGCAGGTCGAGGAAGCCTATCGCACCTACGACTACAAGAAGGTCGTGTTCCTGCTCTCGCAGTTCATGAACACCGAGCTCTCGGCCTTCTATTTCGACGTGCGCAAGGACGCGCTCTACTGCGATCCCCGGTCGAGCCATGTCCGCCGCAGCGCGCTGACCGTGGTCGACCATCTTTTCCGCTGCCTGACGACCTGGCTCGCGCCGATCCTGGTCTTCACCGCCGAGGAAGCCTGGCTTGAGCGCTATCCCGACACCAAGGCGCAGGACGGCTCGGTGCATCTGGAGCTCTTCGCCGAGGCGCCGGCGGGCTGGCTCGATCCTGAGCTCGCCGAGCGCTGGTCCAAGATCCGCCGCGTCCGCCGCGTCGTCACCGGCGCGCTGGAGCTGGAGCGCGCCGCCAAGCGCATCGGCTCCTCGCTCGAGGCCGCGCCTCAGGTCTTCGTTGCGGATGCCGATCTCTATGCGGCGCTCTCCGGCGTCGACCTCGCCGAAGTCAGCATCACCTCGGACATCCGCATCGAGAGCGGGGAGGGGCCGGCGGAGGCCTTCCGTCTCGCCGAGGTGCCGGGCGTCGCGGTCGTGCCGCATCGCGCCGAGGGCATCAAATGCGCCCGCTCCTGGAAGTATTTCGATCCCGCGACGGCCGATCCGGCCTATCCTGAGGTGACGCCGCGCGACGCCAAGGCGCTCAAGGAACTCGGGGTGCGCGCCTGATGACGTCCGCCCGCCGCCTCGGCCTGCTCACGGTCCTGATCATCTTCATTTCGGATCAGCTCCTGAAATGCTGGCTGCTCTACGGCGTCGGGCTGGCGGAGAACGGCCCGTTCGACCTCGCCCCGTTCCTGACGATCGTGCTCGCCTGGAACCGCGGCATCTCCTACGGGCTCTTCCAGCAGGGCACGGATCTCGGACGCTGGCTCCTGGTGGCGATCTCCTTCGTCGCCGCGATCTGGCTCTGGCGCTGGATGTGGCGGACTGAAAGCCGCTTCACCGTCTTCAGCCTGGCGCTGATCATCGGCGGCGCGCTCGGCAACGGGCTCGACCGGGCCTGGTACGGGGCGGTCGTCGATTTCGTCCATCTCCACTGGGGCAATTTCAGCTGGTATATCTTCAACATCGCCGATGTCGCGATCGTTGTCGGCGTGCTGGGTCTCCTGTATGAGTCCTTCCGGCCGGCTGGGGAAAAGACGGCTTGACGACGATTTCGCCATCCTTTCGCCGTTCGTCTGTGGTTGAGGCGAAGGTGAGATTGTCCAAAGGGAGATATGACATGGCGCAACGCATCCGCGTGACGCATCTGCTGCTCGCCGGCGGGCTTGTGCTTGCGGCCCAGCCTGCCCTCGCTCAGGAAGGCATGCTGTTCAAGAACCTGCTGGAAGGTGTCGTCGGCGGCAAGGGGCCGGGCGACGACATCGACTATCGCGAGCGCGCCCCGCTCGTGGTGCCGCCGAACTCCGCCTTGCCGCGGCCGCAGGACGCCGGGAGCGCCCGCAACGCTGCCTGGCCGACCGATCCCGATGTCGAGCGCCGCAGGAACGCGAAGAACGTCACCCCCTATGTGCTGACCGAGAAGGCGCGCAACAACCCGATGCTGTCGCAGGAAGAACTGCGCAAGGGCCGCACCTCGGCGCGCGGGCCGCAGCAGCCGGAGATCCGTGAGGGGGACAACAGCAACTACGACAACCAGATCAAGCCGATCCGGGTCGGCAAGGAGGTTGCCGCGCGGCGCGACCAGGCGGCCGAGGACAACCTCACCTATGGCAGCGAGCCGCAGCGCACCACGCTCATCGAGCCGCCGATGGGGTATCGCCGGCCTGCCGATACCGCCGTGCTCGGCCCCGGCCGCGGTGGCCCGGTCGAGGACAAGCAGGCCGTCGGCCAGCGCGAATTCGTGACCGGCCAGGGCCCGGTGATGCAAATCCAGCCCGAATAGGCTGAGTTGCGGGATCGGCAGGGGACCCCTTGCCGAAACCGCATCGCCTGACCAAGTTCCTTTCAGGGCGGGCGCATCGTGCCCGCCCTTTTCTGTCCGAGTGGGGAGACGGCATCCGGTGAATATTCATGCGCGCCAGCCCGGGCTGGCCGAGCCCGTCGAATCCTTCCGGCTCGGCAACGGTCTCGATGTCGTGGTCGTGACGGATCGGCGCGCGCCGGTGATCACGCATATGGTCTGGTACCGCAACGGCTCGGCCGATGATCCGGCGGGCAAGTCCGGCATCGCGCATTTCCTCGAGCATCTGATGTTCAAGGGCACTGAGCGCTGGCCGGCGGGCGAGTTCTCCAAGATCGTCGCCGGCTTCGGCGGCCAGGAGAACGCCTTCACCTCCTACGACTACACCGCCTATTTCCAGCGCGTGCCGAAGGAGCATCTGCGCGCGATGATGGATTACGAGGCCGACCGCATGACCGGCCTCTCCTTCGACGAAAGCGTGGTGGCGCCCGAGCGCGACGTGGTGCTGGAGGAGCGGCGCATGCGCGTCGATTCCGACCCGGCCGCCCAGCTCGGCGAGGAATTCTCGGCCTCGCTCTTCTTCCATCATCCCTATGGCACGCCGATCATCGGCTGGGAGCACGAGATCGAGCGGCTGAACCGCGACGACGCCTTCGCCTATTACCAGCGCTTCTATACGCCCGAGAACGCGATCCTCGTCGTCGCCGGCGATACCGACTCCGCCGAGGTGCGCCGCCTCGCGGAGGAGACCTATGGCAGGATCGCCGCGCGCGGCGCTGCCCCCGTGCGTGAGCGCCCGATCGAGCCCGATCCGCGCGCCTCGCGCCGCGTCCAGCTCAACGATCCGCGCGTGCAGCAGCCCTCCCTGCGCCGCGGCTGGCTGACGCCGACCTATACCAGCGGCAATGCCGAGGAGGTCTTCGCGCTCGAGCTCGTCGCCGAGATCCTGGGCGGGGGCACCACCTCGCGGCTCTATCGCAGGCTCTGCGTCGAGGAGGAGCTGGCGGCCGGCGCCAGCGCCTATTTCATGGGCTCGATGGTCGACCGCGCCGCCTTCCAGCTCTCGGTGAGCCCGCGCCCGGGCGTCGCGATGGCGGTGCTGGAGGCCGGGCTCGACACCGCGCTTGCGGCCTTCCTCGCCGACGGCCCGAGCGAGCTGGAGCTTGCCCGCGCCCGCACGCGCCTCGTCGCCGAGACGGTCTTCGCCCGCGATAACCAGGCTTCGCTCGCCCGGATCTTCGGCTCGGCGCTGGCGGTCGGCGAGACCGTCGCCGATGTGCTCGCCTGGCCGCAGCGCATCGAGGCGGTGCCGCGCGAGGCGGTGGTCGAGGCGGCGCGCCGCTATCTCAGGCCCGACCGCAGCGTCACCGGCCTGCTGCTACCGGCCTGACGTCGCTCCTCCGATGCCGAGAAGGGTGGGGCTTTGAGCCCTGCCGACAGGAAACGCCATGAACGCGCCCATTCCGACTCCGAAGCTCAACACCGCCGGCCCCGCCATCGACGTCAAGACCGTGCGCTCGCCCGGCGGCGTCGAAGCCTGGCTGGTCGAGGAGCACAGCCTCCCGCTCATCGCCATCGATTTCGCCTTCGACGGCGGCTCGTCGCGCGATCCGGCCGATGCCGCTGGCGGCGCCTATCTGGTCTCCGGCCTGCTCGACGAGGGCGCCGGCGATCTCGATGCCGAGGCCTTCCAGGGCCGTATGGCCGATCATGCGATCAATCTCGGCTTCGACGCCCGCCGCGACGATTTCCACGGCTATCTCCAGACGCTCTCCAGCCATCGCGAGACCGCCTTCGAGCTGCTCGGCCTCGCGCTCAACAAGCCACGCTTCGATCCCGACGCGGTCGCTCGCGTCAAGGCGCAGGTCATCGCCGGCCTGCAGCGCCAGGCGCAGAATCCGGAATCGCTCTGCCGCAACGCGCTCTATGCGGCGGCCTTCCCCGGCCATGCCTATGGCCGCCCGGAGAAGGGCGACATCGACAGCGTCTCGCGGCTGGAGGCCCCGGCGCTGCATGCCCTGACCCCGACGCTGCTCGACCGGAGCGGGCTCAGGATCGTCGTCGTCGGCGATATCGGCGCCGATGAGCTTGCCGGGCGGCTCGACGCGCTGTTCGGTGCGCTGCCGAAGGGCGAGCCGCGCCCGGAGATCGCGCAGCCGCTGCCGATCCAGGGCCTTGGCCAGACCCATGTCATCGACCTCGACGTGCCGCAGACCGTGCTGCGCTTCGTCGGACCCGGCCTGATGTGGCACGATCCCGACTTCGTCCCCGCGAGCGTGCTCAACCACATCCTCGGCGGCTCGGCCTTCACCTCGCGCCTGTTCATGGAGGTGCGCGAGAAGCGTGGCCTCGCCTATGGCGTCTCCTCGAGCCTTCTGCCGCTGCGCGAGAGCGCCATGCTGGTCGGCGGCACCGCGACCCGCAACGACCGTGCGGCCGAGTCGATGACCGTGATCCGCGAGGAGATGCTGAAGCTCGCGACCGAAGGACCGACGGAGCACGAGGTCGAGGAGGCCAAGCGCTACATCATCGGCTCCTATCCGCTGCGCTTCGACACCTCGCCCAAGATCGCCGGCGAGTTGCTGAATCTGGCCCTGCGCGGCGACACGCCGGAATTCCTCGCGACCCGCAACGAGCGCTTCGCCGCCGTCACCCTCGCCGATGTGAAGCGGGTGGCGCAGCGCCTGTTCGGCCATCCGGATCTGCTGGTCCAGGCGGTCGGGCGGCCGGTCGGGCTCGCCTGAGCGGTCCGTTCGGCGCTAGACTGCGGCAGAGCTGGAATCGCCTGCAAATCATGACCGTTCGCCGCCTCGAGCCTGTTCTCGTCGACCGCATCGCCGCCGGCGAGGTGATCGAGCGCCCGGCTGCGGCCGTGAAGGAGCTGGTCGAAAACGCCATCGACGCCGGCGCGCGCTCGGTCGCCGTCACCATCGCTGGCGGCGGGCGCGAATTGATCCGCGTCGTCGATGACGGCGCCGGCATGACGCCCGACGACCTCGCGCTGGCCGTCGAGCGCCACGCCACCTCGAAACTGCCGGATGGCGACCTCTTCGCGATTCGCTCGCTTGGCTTCCGGGGCGAGGCCTTGCCCTCGATCGGCTCGGTCGCGCGGCTCTCCATCGCGACCCGCCGCCACGATGCCCCGCAAGGCTCGGGCCTCGTCGTCGAGGCCGGCGAGAAAGGCGTGGTTCGCCCCGTCGCGGCCGCGCCCGGCACGCGCATCGAGGTCAGCGACCTCTTCATCTTCACACCCGCACGGCTCAAATTCCTGAAGAGCGACCGGGCCGAGGCGCAGGCCGTCTCCGAGATGCTGCGGCGCCTCGCCATCGCCCATCCCGAGATCCGCTTCTCGCTCGAAGGCGAGCATGCCGGGAATTTCGACTGGCCGGCGGAAGCCATCGGCGAGGAGGGTTTGCTGCGCCGCCTCGGCCGCGCGCTCGGCCGCGACTTTCCGGAAAACGCCTTGCGCATCGAAGCCGAGCGCGAAGGCTTCGGCATCAGCGGCTTCGCCGGCTTGCCGACCTTCCACCGCGGCACCTCGGCCGGCGTGCATCTCTCCGTCAACGGCCGGCCGGTGCGCGACAAGCTCCTGCTCTCGGCGGTGCGCGGCGCCTATGCCGACGTCGTCCCCGCCGACCGTCACCCGGTGCTCTTCCTCGATATCGGCTGCGATCCGCGCTCGGTCGACGTCAACGTCCACCCGGCCAAGACCGAGGTGCGCTTCCGCGATCCCGCTCTGGTGCGCGGCCTCGTCGTTTCCGGGCTGAAGGCCGCGCTCGCCGCCGCCGGCCACCGCGCCACCACGACCGGCGGCGCCCGCACGCTCGATGCTTTCCGCGCGGTGCTCTCGATGGGTGGCAGCGGTAACGCCATCCCGCGCCCGGCCTTCCCGGAGACATCCGGCTGGAGCGCGCCGCAGCCGACATCGTTTTCAGCCCCGCAAGCCGGCTTCGCCGATTTCGCCGCGGCCTCGGCCGATGCCCGCGCCCATCTGGCCGAGCCCTCGGCGGATGCGCTCGAACGGCCGCTCGGAGCGGCGCGGGCCCAGCTTCACGAGACCTATATCGTCGCCCAGACGCGCGAGGGCGTCGTCATCGTCGACCAGCACGCGGCCCATGAGCGGCTGGTCTATGAGCGGCTCAAGGCCGAGCGCGCCCGCTCCGGCATCGCCCGCCAGCCCCTGCTGCTGCCGGAGGTGGTCGAGCTCGACCCGGTCGATGCCGACCGCCTCAACACGGCGGCTGGCGAGCTCGAAGGCCTCGGCCTCGTCATCGAGCCCTTCGGCCCCGGCGCGGTGCTGGTCCGCGAGGCTCCCAGCCAGCTCGCCGGCGGCAACCTCCAGCGCCTCGTCCGCGATGTCGCCGATGCGCTGGCCGAGCACGGCACGGCCGGTTCGCTTGAAAGACGGCTCGACCATGTGCTGGCGACGATGGCCTGCCACAACTCCGTCCGCGCCGGCCGGCGCATGCGCCCCGAGGAAATGGACGCGCTGCTGCGCGAGATGGAAATCACGCCCAATTCCGGCCAGTGCAATCACGGACGGCCGACCTATGTCGAGCTCAAGCTGGCGGATATCGAGCGGCTGTTCGGACGGCGGTAGCGCCGTCTTAAATATGGTGATATCAACCTTTTGTGCTTCTCGATGGAACGCTGCGGGCGATTGCGCATTCCATGAGCATGCTGAGGGAGGCCGAACGCCACCCCGGCCGCGGACGGCCGGAACCGAATCGAACGCGAAGGGACGAACCATGGCCATCGCCAAGAACACGATCTGCGTCTGGTACGAGAAGGATGCCGAAGCCGCGGCGCGCTTCTACGCCGAGACCTTTCCCGACAGCGCCGTGCAGGCCGTGCATCGCGCGCCGACGGATTTCCCCTCCGGCAAGGCGGGCGACGTGCTGGTCGTCCATTTCACCGTCGCCGGCATCCCCTGTATCGGGCTCAATGGCGGGCCGGCCTTCAAGCAGAGCGAGGCCTTCTCCTTCCAGATCGCGACGGACGACCAGGCCGAAACCGACCGCTACTGGAACGCCATCGTCGGCAATGGCGGCCAGGAAAGCGCCTGCGGCTGGTGCAAGGACAAATGGGGCGTCAACTGGCAGATCACGCCGCGCGTGCTGACCGAGGCCATGGCGGCCGGCGGCGAGGAAGCCAAGCGCGCCTTCACCGCGATGATGGACATGCGCAAGATCGACGTGGCGGCGATCGAGGCGGCAAGGCGGGGGTGAGGGTCAGGTCGGGCGGTAGAAGCCGCGGTCGAGATTCCAAAGTGTCATGCCGGCGTCGCCGGCCTGCGGAAACCATTGCTCGTCGATGATGGCTTCAAGCTCACGTCGCGCGGCTAGGTAATCCACGGCGAGATTGGCACGTGCGGCAGCCAAGCGAACCTGCATGTTGGGGTGGCCGAACAGCTTCATGAGGATGCGCCTTTGGTCACCCGGGCGAGACTTGAGCTCGTTTTCCATGGCAAAAGTACTTGTGATCAGGCGGTTGGCTCGCGCGTTCTCGTTGCCTTCGATGGCGTCATATTGCTCGATGCAGAGCTGCTCGAAGAGTTGAAGGATTTCTGCATTCGACAGCGACTTGAGATCGTGCTTTCGGCTCATTTCAGCACCTTGAACTGCCGTAGCGCTTGGTGACCCACCCGGACATGCTCGGACCAGTCTCGACCAAGAAGGTAGTCACGCGGCGCTTGCATCCCGAATTCCAGATTGGGGCGACTGTACCATCCTGTGATCTCATGATGCTTGTATCGCGGAATACTGACAACGTTGTCGACGCCGTCGATGCCGGAGCGCGGAAAACCTTCGCGTCCGCCCGCGCCTTGCTCGACGATATGATGGTCGTCATAGCCTGGTCGCTTCTTACCGGCCTGTTCCTTGAGCTCTTCAAGCGATTTCGGCTGGTCCTGGTAGGAGCGGATCGAGGGCCACTCCGTATAGAGCCAGTGCCCTGCTTCGATCGCCGTGACGACGGCGCCGATCGGGCCGGCGCGTCTCAGCGCCTGGCGCGCGATTGCCTTGGCCAGCGCCTTGGCGGCCTTGATCTTCGATGACCGATCTTTCGATGGGTCCTTGGGCGGATCCAGCGACGGGCCGCCATTGTCGCCGATGCCGGGCTACCGGCTCTGTGCGTAGCCCTCGACATACCTCCATCGTCCGCTGTCGCGCCCATTGCCACCGGGAACGCGGGGCTGATTTTCGTTGAAGCCCGCCTTTCCGACGGGCGTTCCCAGCCGCGCGAGCGCACGCATCATGCGCTCACCGGCGAGATTGCTGGCGATCCTGCTTTGGCGCAGCCGAGCGGCTCGCGCCCGGTCTTGTATCGATGAGAGAAGGGGCATCCGTGCGTGTGATCTCCGCGACGGATACGGAGCTTAAGCACGTCAGCGGGGCCGGGGATAAAGTCGCCGCCAACCCCCGCTCAGCGCTTCGCGCGGGTTACAAGGCCCGGAGCATCACCACCTGCGTCTCGCCATAGGCTCGCCGCTCGAGCTCTTCGAAACCCTCCGGCAAGACAAGCTCGGCATCCGCGGCCTCTTCCAGCACGACGAGCGCGTCCTTTTCCAGCCAGCCGCCATCGCGGGCCGACGCCAGCGCCTTCTCGCCCAGCCCCTTGCGATAGGGCGGGTCGCAGAAGACGAGGCCGAAGGGCGCCATGCCGGTGATCGGCCCGAGCTTCGTCGCATCGCGGCGGAAGATCCGACTGAAGCCGGCCAGCCCCAGCGCCATCTGGTTCTCGCGGATCAGGCCGCGCGCTTCGGTGCCGTCATCGACCAGCAGCGCGAAGCCCGCCCCGCGCGAGAGCGCCTCGAAGCCAAGCGCGCCCGTGCCGGCGAAGAGGTCGAGCACGCGCGCACCCTCGACCGCCTCGTCATAGGCATGGACGAGCACGTTGAAGAGGGATTCGCGCAGGCGGTCCGAGGTCGGCCTGATGCTGCCGATCCCCGGTTTCGGGCCGGCCAATGGCCGGCCGCCGAGACGTCCGCCGACGATCCGCATCGCTTAGTCGCGCTTGCCTCGCGGGCCGCCGGGACGCGGGCCCTTGCCGCCGCCAGGACGTCCGCCGCCGCCCGGCTTGCCGCCGAACGGGCGCGCGCCGAACGGCTTGCCGCCGCCGCGCTCGCCGCTGCTGCGCCCGGCCGGGCGTTCGGAGGAGCGGGCGCCGAAGCTCTTCTCGCCGCCGCCGGGCCTGTCGCCGAAGCTGCGGCCGCGCGGCTTGTCGCCGGCCGGCCGTTCGCTGAAGCGGCGGGCAGGGCGCTCGGCGCCGTCACGCGGCGCGCGCTCGGGGCGTTCGCCGCGCGGCGCGCGGTCCTGCCAGGGGCGCTCATCGGAGCGGTCGCGTCCGCCGGCCTCCTCGCGTGGGCGCCGCGCCGGCCTGTCGCCGCCGCTGCGCTCGAAGGAGCGCGGCGCGCGATCCTCGCTGCCGCGCTCGTTGCGGGGCTTGCGGTCCGGCCTGCGCCGGCTCTCCGGTTGGGCGGTTTCCTCGCGCGGCGCGGCGCTGATGCGCTCGACCAGCACGCGCCGGCCCTTGGGGTCGGCGATCGCCTTGTCGCGCTTGCGCGCGACCGTGCCGGTCGCCTCGCGGCTCTCGCGTTCCAGCTTCGGATCGGCGCCGCGCCGGGGCGGCGCCTTGCGCTCGCGCTGCGGCGCGGCCTCGGCGTCGCGCCAGACGGTTCGGGTCCAGGGCTTGTCGCCGCGCGGGAGCTGGCGTGGGCTCTCGTCGTCGCGGCGGGCTTCGTCGCGACGTCGACGCGGACGATCGTCCCCGGCCGGGGCGCGGGGCGGCGCGGTCGGCAGCATGTCGCGGCGCGGCGCCTCGAAATCGGCACCGGCCTTGGCCGCGAGCTCGATCCCGAGCTGGTCCTGCAGCACGCGCGAGCGGATTTCCTCGACCTCGCCTTCCGCGATCTCGCCGAGCTGGAAAGGCCCGAAGGAGATGCGGATCAGCCGGTTCACCGCGAGCCCGAGATGTTCGAGCACGGTCTTGACCTCGCGGTTCTTGCCCTCGCGCAGATCGACGGTCAGCCAGGTGTTGAAGCCCTGCTGGCGCTCGAAGCGGGCGATCACCGGCCCATAATGGATGCCGTCGATCTCGACGCCGTCCCGAACCGTGTCGAGCTTGTCCTGCGTGACTTCGCCGAAGGCGCGCACGCGATAGCGCCGGAGCCAGCCGGTCTCGGGCAGCTCCAGCACCCGCGCCAGCCCGCCATCATTGGTGAGCAGCAGGAGCCCTTCGGTGTTGATGTCGAGCCGGCCGATCGAGAGCACGCGCGGCAGGTCTTCCGGCAGCGCCTCGAACACGGTCGGGCGGCCTTCCGGGTCGAAGTTGGTGGTCACGAGGCCGCGCGGCTTGTGGTAGAGCCAGAGCCGGGTGCGCTCGCGCGCCGGCAGCGGCTCGCCATCGACCAGCACGACGTCGGTCGGCTTGACGTCGAGGGCGGGGCTTTCCAGCACCGTGCCGTTCACGCTGACGCGGCCCTCGGCGATCATCGCTTCGCTGTCGCGCCGCGAAGCGACGCCGGCGCGCGCCATCACCTTGGCGATCCGCTCCGGCTCCTGCGCTGCGATCAGCTTGCCTTCCGTGGGCGCCTCCTCGCGCGGGCGGCGTGGCCGGTCCTCACGATGGGGCTCGCGCTCTGCCCGTTGCGGGCGCGGACGCTCGAAGCGCCTTTCGCCGTCGCCGGTCTCGTTGCGGCGCGGCGGGCGGCCGAACCCGCCCCGTGCCGGACGCTCCGCCCGGTCTCCCGCCTCGCCGCGCGCGCGGAAGGGGCGTTCGGCGTGACGTTCGCCGTCGCGCTCGCTGCGACGGGGGCGGTCCTCGCCGGTGCGTTCGCGGAAGGGACGGGCCCCACCCTCGGGCCTGAACCGCGCGGGCCTGTCGCCTGCGGGGCGCTCGGCGCGCGGGGCGCGACCTTCGGCCGGCTTGTCGAAGCGGCGGGCAGGGCGCTCAGCCCCCTCCGAATGGCCGCGAAACGAGCGGCGCTCGCCGGCTTCGCCAAAGCTCTTGCGCTCGGCGCCGTCGCGGGCCGGCGCGCGACCCTCGCCGCTGCGGCCAGCCGGGCTCCTGCTTCCCGGGCCCTTGCCACCGAAGCTCTTGCCGCCGAAACCTTTGCCACCGAAACCTTTGCCGTCGCCACGGCCGCCGGCTCCGCCGCCCTTGCGGGGGCCGCGGCCTCTGCTGTTGTCGTCGTCTTTCATGACTGCTCCTGAGCCCGGCCTTTGCACATCCGCTTTGCGGGAAGGGCCTGGCTCGCTTATTCGCTATGACCGGCGCTTGTAGCAGAGGCTTTTCCTCGCCGCGAGCGCCAAAGCTGGGGTTTTTCGATGTCTCTGTCGCAAGCACCTTCCGTGACCGATGCCATGACGCAGGCCTTCGACGAGGCGCGCGCGGCCGCCGCACGTGGCGAGGTGCCGGTCGGCGCGGTGGTGATGCGCGACGGCGCGGTGCTGGCCCGCGCCGGCAACCGCACGCTGGAGCTGAAGGATCCCACCGCCCATGCCGAGATGCTGGCGCTCAGGCTGGCTTGCGAAGCGATCGGCAGCGAGCGTCTGATCGGCTGCGATCTCTACGTCACGCTCGAACCTTGCCCGATGTGCGCGGCGGCGATCTCGTTTGCCCGCATCCGGCGGCTTTATTTCGGGGCGGCTGATCCCAAGGGCGGGGCCGTCGAGAACGGCGTCAGGCTCTATGAGAGCCCGACCTGCCACCATCAGCCCGAAATCTATGGTGGCCTGCGCGAGAGCGAGGCGGCGGCGCTGCTGCGGGAGTTCTTCCGCGAGCGGCGATAGCCGATGCGCCAGAACCTCCCGTCATTCTCGGGCGGCGCGAAACGACGACCCGAGAATCGCGTGCCGAGAGGGCATTGGTTTCCGAGATGCTCGGGGCAAGCCCGAGCATGACGCCCCGCGAATTCCCGCTCAGGTATCGGACGAGGTGATGCCGAACTTCTGGGCGAGCTGGGTGCGGTCCATGCAGGAGACGTCATAGGTCACCTGCCGCCCCTTGAACTCGGGGCGCTTGCCGAATTCCTTGGTCATGGTGCGCGTGATGTCGTCGATGCGCGCCTCGCAGGCCTGCGCGGTGGTGAAGTCCATCTCGCTGATGCGTGAGGTGGTGCAGTGCGGCTCTCCCGAGACGCAGGCCATGATGACCATGGTGAAGGCATCCATAGCGGGGCATGCTCCTGTCGCTTCGGGTTGAGGCTGCGCTGATAGGGTTAGCGAGCGGTTAACGGCAGGCGAAGCGGCAGGGACAGCCAAGCAAGATACGCGCCGTCAGGCAAGACCACGCCAGCAGAGATAGGCGCCCAGCGCCAGCAAGCCTGTGAAGAAACAGATTTTGAAGGTCGCGGGCGAGATGCGGTTGCGGACGAACTGACCGGCACCCATTCCCACGAGAGCGGGGATCAGCGCGAGCAGAGATTGCCACGCCACCGTCATGTTGAGCGCGCCGGCCCCGATCAGCCCGAAGGAGAGCGCCAGCGTCGAGACGATGAAGGAGATGCCGAGCGCCTGCACCAGCTCGTCCTTGTCGAAGCCGAGGGCCTGCAGATAGGGCACGGCCGGCAAAACGAAGACGCCGGTCGCGGCCGTGACGACGCCGGTGACGAAGCCGATGACCGGCCCGAGCCAGACCTCCCAGCCGGGCGGCACGCGCAGCTTCGCCGCCTTGAGGCCGACCAGTGCGTAGAGAATCAGCGCCGCGCCGAGCCAGAGCGTCGCGCTGCCGTCCTTCTGCTGCTGCAGCAGGCCGGCGCCGGCCCAGGTGCCGAGGCAGATGGTGGCGAGCATCGACCAGAGCCGGCGCAATGTCGCGACGAGCTTCGGCCCGGTCGCGATCTGCCAGCCATTGGTGACGAGATTGGGGACGACCAGCAGCGCGGCGGCCTGGGCCGGAGCCATGACGACGCCGAGGATGCCGACCGCGATGGTCGGCAATCCCAGCCCGATCACGCCCTTGACGAAGCCGGCGAGCACGAAGGTCGCGGTGACGAAGAGGAGGAGAGCCGTGTTGTCCATGTCCCGCTTCTGGCATTCCGGGGCAGGTCTGTCTCGGATCGATACTACGGCCCTGACCGTAGCGTCCTGGCTTGCGGCGGCGCGCGAACGGCGCATCATGGTGCCATGAGTGCACAAGGTCCCTATCTCGCGGAGATCGCCCATCTGATGGGCGATCCGGCCCGCGCCAACATGCTGCACGCGCTGATGGATGGCCGGGCGCTGACGGCGAAGGAACTCGCCTGGCTCGCCGGCGTCGCGCCGCAGACGGCGAGCGGCCATCTCGCCAAGCTGATGCAGGGCGGCTTGCTCGCCGTCGCCGCGCAGGGGCGCCATCGCTATTACCGCCTTGCCGGGCCGGAGGTCGCGACGGCGCTGGAAGGGCTGATGGTGCTGGCGAATATGGAAGGAACGACGCGTCGCCTGCCGTCCCGCGTCGGGGCCGAGCTGAGCTTCGCCCGCACCTGCTACGACCATTTCGCCGGCCGGCTCGGCATCGGCATTCACGATGCGCTGATGACGGGGGGGCATCTCGCTGCCAGCGAGGGAGGCTATGCGCTGACCTCGTCGGGCAAGGCGATTTTCGCCCGGCTCGGCGTCGAGCCCGGCCAGAGCGGCAAGACCCGCCGCGCGGCGCTTCGCCCCTGCCTCGACTGGAGCGAGCGCCGGCCGCATCTCGCCGGCCATCTTGCCGCCGCGCTCGCCTGCCGCTGCTTCGAGATGGGCTGGACGCGCCGCCGCAAGGACAGCCGCGCCGTGACGCTGACGGAGGAGGGGCGCGCGATGCTCGAAACCGCCTTGCCCGGTTTCCGCTGCGATGCGCCCGAGCCTTCCGTCAGCCCGCTGCGGCGAGAGCCCGTTCCAGCGCTCGCTTGACCTCGTCCTTGACCGGCTCGGCGGCGGCGAGGATCGCCTTCGCCTTGAAGAAGTCGAGCCCGCCGATCCCGTCGAGCCCGCTGCGGATCAGGATGTCGGGCGGCTGCCGCTCGACCATGCGCTGCACCAGCGTGCGGGTCAGGATCTGCGAGGCGCCGACGATCGTCTCCATCGCACCGGGAATGCGGCCGTCGCTCGTGGCAAGCGGCGGCGCGCTGACATCGATCGCCAGCACGATCCGGCCGGGCGCCAGCAGGCGCTCATAGGGCAGGGGATTGATCGCCCCGCCATCGATCAGCACATGCCCCCCGAGCGCGACCGGCCGCACCAGCCCGGGAATGGCGAGCGAGGCGGCGACCGCCGGCGTCAGCGGCCCCTCCGACAGCGTCACCTCGACATGGCGGTGGTAATCGGCCGCCGTCGCGCTGAAGGGGATGGCGAGTTCCTCGAAACGGTCGGGAACCGCCTCCGGCCAGAACAGGTCGAGCAGGCGTTCGCCATCGATCAGGGCTGGATTGCCGAGGCCGCGCACCAGATCGGCGAGCTTGCCGATGCGGGCGTCGAGCAGTTTCGCAACCACGCGGGCCCGGTCGCGGAAGCTGCCGAGCACATGCTCGCGCAAGGCGGAGCCCGGGATGCCGGCCGCATAAGCGGCACCGATGATCGCGCCGATCGAGCAGCCGGCGATCAGCGAAGGCTTCACGCCGAGCTCGTCGAGCGCTTCGAGGACCGGAATCTGGCTCAAGCCCCGCGCGCCACCGGCGCCGAGCACCAGCGCGAATTCGCCGGCAGGCTTCGCGGCTTCGGGTCGGTGGGCGGCGTGGCGCGGCGACATCAGCCGAATCTGGCCATTGCCGTTCGCTCAGGCAAGCGGCTGCGCGAGGAACGGCTTCAGCGCGGCGAGCGTCGCCTGCGGATTCTCTTCCGGCAGGAAATGGCCGCTGTCGATCGCTTGCCCTTGCGCCTGCGGTGCGAAGGTCTCGTGCCAGATCTCAAGCGGGCTTGCGCCCTTGGCCGGGATGCCGGCCTCGCCCCACAGGATCAGCGTCGGGCAGAGGATGTGCTTGCCTGCGGCGAGATCGGCCTTGTCATGCGCGATATCGGTGGTGGCGCCGGCCCGGTAATCCTCGCAGGACGCGTGGATGCGTGTCGGGTCGCTGAAGGATTCGGCGTAGGAGCGCAGCGCCAGCGGGTCGAAGAGGTCGAGCTTCTTCGCCCGGCTCCAGCTGGCGATGGTGTGGTCGAGCCAGCCGACCGGATCGGCCTTGAGCAGGTTTTCAGGCGTCGGCTCGGGCTGGGCGAGGAAGGTCCAGTGATAGACCTGCATGGCACGCGCCGCGTCCATGCCCTCCCACATCGAGACGGTCGGCAGGATGTCGAGCAGCGCGAGCCGCTCGACCCGGCCGGGATGGTCGAGCGCGAGGCGATAGGCGACACGCGCGCCGCGATCATGCCCGATCACGCCGAAGCGCAGATGGCCGAGCGCCTGCATCACCGCGACGATGTCCTCGCCCATGCCGCGCTTCGTGTAGGTCGCTGCCCCGCCATCGCCATGCGGCGCGGCCGACCAGCCATAGCCGCGCAGGTCAGGGCAGACGACGGTATGCGTCTTCGCCAGCTCCGGCGTGATCTTGTGCCATTCGGCATGGGTCTGCGGAAAGCCGTGGATCAGCACGAGCGGCGGCCCTTCGCCGCCGACGCGGGCGAAGATCTTGCCGACCGGGCCGTCGACCCAATGGGCCTTGAAGCCGGGAAACAGGCTGTCGATGTTGCTCATGGCTGCGCCCTTGCCGTGGCGGCGGAGACGATGTCCGTCCGGCCGAAATCCTCCCCCTTGTAAAGCAGGGGAGCGTTCAAGGATTTGGCAAGAGCGTAGGAGAAGCAATCGCCGAGATTGAGGCGTGCGGGGTGCCCGGTTTTGTCAGGCTTGCTCGCGCTTCACCGCCTGCCAGCCGATGTCGCGGCGGCAGAAGCCCTCCGGCCAGTCGATCAGGTCGACGGCCTGATAGGCTTTCGCCTGCGCCTCGCGCACGCTCTTGCCCAGGCCGACCACGTTGAGCACGCGCCCGCCATGGGCGACGAGCTCGCCCTCCCTGAGCTTCGTGCCGGCATGGAAGACGAGGACGTCGTCCAGCGCATCCGCCTTCTCGACGCCGCGGATGACGCTGCCGGTCTCCGGCTTGCCGGGATAGCCCTTCGCGGCGAGCACGACGGTCAGCGCCGCCTCTTCCGCCCAGCGCAGGTCGAAGGAGCCGAGCACGCCGTCGCAGGCCGCGAGCAGGGCCGGCACGATGTCGCTCTTGAGGCGCGGCATCAGCACCTCGCATTCGGGGTCTCCGAAGCGGACATTGTATTCGATCAGCTTCGGCCCCTCGGCGGTGATCATCAGCCCGGCGAAGAGCACGCCCTGGAAGGGCATGCCGCGCTTGGCCATGCCGACGAGCGTCGGCCGGATGATCTCGGCCATGACGCGCTCTTCCATGGCGGGCGTCATCACGGGGGCGGGCGAATAGGCGCCCATGCCGCCGGTATTCGGCCCGGTGTCGCCGTCGCCGACGCGCTTGTGGTCCTGCGCCGAGGCGAGCGCCAGCGCATTGGTGCCGTCGCAGATGGCGAAGAAGCTCGCCTCCTCGCCGATCATCCATTCCTCGATCACGACCTCGGCGCCGGCGCTGCCGAGACCGCCCGAGAACATCATGTCGATCGCTTCATTGGCCTGGTCGAGCGTCTCGGCCATCACCACGCCCTTGCCGGCGGCGAGGCCATCGGCCTTGACCACGATCGGCGCGCCCTGGCGGGCGGCATAGGCCTTGGCGGTGTCGGCGCTGGTGAAGCGGCCGAAAGCGGCGGTCGGGATGTTGAACTGGGCGCAGAGCTCCTTGGTGAAGCCCTTCGAGCCCTCGAGCTGGGCTGCGGCCTTCGAGGGGCCGAACACCTTGATGCCGGCGGCCCTGAGATCGTCGGCGATGCCGGCGACCAGCGGCCCTTCCGGGCCGACGACGACAAGGCCGATGGCCTGAAGATGGCAGAAGGCGACGACCGCGGCATGATCGGCGATATCGACCGCAACGTTCTCGCCGCATTGCGCGGTGCCGGGATTGCCCGGCGCGATGAAGAGCCGCTCGCAGAGCGGCGAGGCCGATATCGCCCAGGCGAGCGCGTGTTCGCGGCCCCCCGAACCGATCAGAAGAATCTTCATGCTGGCTCCCATCCGCATTGGCGGGTTTGTGAGCCCTCATCCTGAGGAGCGTTCCGGAGGAACGCGTCTCGAAGGATGCTCCAGCGCCCCCTGGACCATCCTTCGAGACGCCGCTGACGCGGCTCCTCAGGATGAGGGCTGAGGTCGGCCGAAAGGATCCTTGCGCAATACCTGCCCGGCGCGGCGACGGCAACGCTTCTGCTCGTCGGGTCCGCCCGCTATGGTCCGGCCATGAACAGCGAATCGACCGTTCCCACAGGCAATGCGCCCGAATGGACCGTCTCGGACCTCTCCGGCGCGCTGAAGCGCACCATCGAGGATTCCTTCGGCTTCGTGCGCGTGCGCGGCGAGATTTCCGGCTATCGCGGCCCGGTCGCCTCGGGCCATGTCTATTTCTCGCTGAAGGACACCAACGCCAAGATCGACGCGGTGATCTGGAAAGGCGTCTTCGGCCGGCTGAAGACGCGTCCGCAGGATGGGCTGGAGGTCATCGCCACCGGCAAGATCACCACCTTCGCCGGCAAGTCGAGCTACCAGATCGTCATCGATTCGCTGGAGCCGGCCGGCATCGGCGCGCTGATGGCGCTGCTGGAGGAGCGGCGCAAGCGGCTCGCTGCCGAGGGCCTCTTCGCCGAGGAACGCAAGCAGCTCATCCCCTATCTGCCGCGCGTCATCGGCGTCGTCACCTCGCCGACCGGCGCGGTCATCCGCGACATCCTGCACCGGCTGGAGGATCGCTTTCCCCGCCATGTCCTGGTCTGGCCGGTGCGCGTGCAGGGCGAGACCAGCGCCGCCGAGGTCGCCAACGCCATTACCGGCTTCAACGCTCTCCCCGAAGGCGGACGCATCCCTCGCCCCGACGTCATCATCGTCGCGCGCGGTGGCGGCTCGCTCGAAGACCTGATGGGCTTCAACGAGGAGGCCGTGGTCCGCGCCGCCGCCGCCTCGACGATCCCACTGGTCTCGGCCGTTGGTCACGAGACCGATACGACGCTGATCGATTTCGCCGCAGATCTGCGTGCGCCCACCCCGACCGGCGCGGCCGAGAAGGTCGTGCCGGTCCGCGCCGAATTGATGGCGCTGGTCGCCGACCTCGCCCGCCGGCATGGCGGCGCCATGCGCCGGCTCTCGGATCGGCGTCGCAGCGATTTGCGCGCCCTGGCGCGCGCGCTTCCGGGGCCGGAGGCGGTGCTCTCCGCTCCGCGCCAGCGGCTCGACCTCGCGGCTACGCGGCTCGCTCCCGCGCTCGCCCGCAACGCCCGCGCCCATGAACAGGCCCTGCAGGGTCTGGCGCGCCGGCTCGAGGCCCGCTCGCCGCGCATCGCGCTCGCCCGGCTGCGCGCCCAGCTCGACGGTTTCGCGCGCGTGCTGGCCGCCGCGCGCGGCAACGCGATCACGAGCGAGCGCACCCGCATCGCCCATGCCCGCGACCGGCTGGCGACGCTCGAAGCGCGAGCGCGCAACGCCTTCGGCCAGAGCCTGATCCAGCGTCGCGAGCGCGGCAACCTGCTCGCCGACCGAGCCACGCGCGCTTTCGCGCAGGGGCTGCATCGCCGGCAGGACCGCCTCGACTCGCTCTGGACGCTGATCCGTTCGCTCGGCCCCGAAGCGGTGCTCGCCCGCGGCTATGCGCTGATCCGCGACGAGGCCGGCGCGCTGATCCGCAGCGTCACCCAGGCGCAGGCGGGCCAGGCCTTGACCGTCGAGGTCAGCGACGGCCGCTTCGGCGCCGTGGTGTCCGGGAGCGGCGGAACCGCACCGAGGCCGCAGCCCCGTCCGGCGCGCAAGGAGGCGCCGCGATCGGAGCCGCCGAAATCCGCTCAGGGCGATTTGTTCTGACAGGCCGTTGGAAAGCCTAGAGCTGTCATCCCGAGGAGCCGCGCAGCGGCGTCTCGAAGGATGCTCCAGATGGCTCCGGGGCTTCCTGAAATATCCTTCGAGGCGCCATTTCCGGCGAAATGGCTCCTCAGGATGAGGGCTGAGCGGTCCGCATGAAGGGAATCAAGGTGCCTTCAGGAAGGCGTCGACGCGCTTGAGCGCATCCTCCCGCGCGGCCGGGTTGGTGCCGACCATCACCTTGCCGGTGCCATTGGCGGAAAAGGCGACGTTCTCGCGCTCCTTCACCTCGAGGCGGGGATGATCGAAATCATGGACCGCGCCGGGATAGGTCACGAATTCGACCTTCTCGCCGCGCGCCTGCGCCGCCTTGGCGAGGTAGCCGCAAGGGGCGGCCGGCGTCCAGTCATCGGCCTCGCCCATCAGGATCAGCAGCGGCATCCGCACGGCAAAGCTCGGCGATTCCGACTGGATGCGGCAACCCGGATAGAAAGCGATCGCCCTTGTGAAATCCGGCATCTGGTCTGCCGGCTGCCTGTCCTTGCGGATGGCGGTAAGCACCGTCGAGCCGCCGCCGGACCAGCCGATCAGGGAGAGCTGGCCGGGCCGGATGTCGTTGCGCTGCAGCAGCCAGAGGCGGGCGGCCATGGTGTCGGCGACCCGCTCGCGCCCGGCCCGGACGGTGAGATCCTTCACGCCGCATTGCGAGGCGAGCCCGCGCGAGCCATAGCTGTCCGGCATCAGCACGGCGAAGCCCGCATTGGAGAGCCGTTCGCCCCAATCCAGATGGCGCAGCGAGAGCTTGCCTTGCTCGCGCCACAGACCGCCGCAACCATGCAATGCGACGACCGCCGGAAACGGCCCCGGCCCCGGCGGGCGGAAGAAAACGCCGTCGAGATGGCCGCCGTCCATCGCGATGGAGACACGCTCATAGCCGCCGGCATGGACCGCCGAGGTTGCAAGCAGAACGAGACACACCACACGCGCCAGCAGGCGCAGGACACTGGACATCGCCGACCGGAAAATGACACCGCGCAGTGATTATCCCGGCTTTCCGTTTCGCAATCAATGATTTAATACGATTTTGATGAATATCAGCGAGCGCCTTCCCACTCCCGCTCCCGAAGCGGTCGTCGATTACGGTCACGGCGAATTCCGCGTGATCAAGCCGGGCGGCTTCGTGCGCTGCGCCGTCACCGGCGCGCCGATCCGCCTGGACGATCTGCGCTACTGGTCGGTGGAGTGGCAGGAAGCCTATGCCTCGCCCGAGGCCGCCCTGCTAAGGCTGCGTCGCGCCGGCCGCGGCTGAGGGCGTTTCCAGCAGCTTTGCGATCTGCTCCGGCGCGTCGAAGACCAGCCTGACAGGCAGCACGCTTAGCCGCTGCCTTTCGCTCTGCGGCCAGAGCGCCGCCAGCTTGGTCATGTCCTTTTCGGTGGTGGCGACAAGCAGGTCGCCTGACCGCGCTTGCGCGATGATGCTGGTGACATCCGATGCCGAATAGGCATGGTGGTCGCCGAAGGCCCGTTCGACCGCGACGGTCGCGCCGATGGATTCCAGCGTGGCACGGAATTTCTCCGGCCGGCCGATGCCCGAGAGCGCCAGAACCTTCCGTCCGCGCAGCGTCCCGGCGATCTGCCCGTCGGGTTCGAGCCGCGCCGCGATGACCGCCTTGCCCTGCCTTGCGGCCGCCTCGGCGACGCGCGCGCCTGCCGCTCCCGGTCCGATCACGATCACCGCATCGGTACAATCGAGCTGGCCCGCCAGCGGTGCCCGCAGCGGCCCCGCCGGCAGGCTGAGGCCGTTGCCGACGCCGCTCGCGCCGTCGACGACCGCCAGCCGCAACTGCTTGGCGAGCGCCGGGTTCTGCAAGCCGTCATCCATGACGATCACGCTCGCGCCGCGGGTACGGGCCAGCGCCGCGCCGGCGATGCGGTCGCGGGCGATGACCGTGCGGGCATGGCCTGCCATCAGCACGGCCTCGTCGCCGACCTCGGTGGGGCCATGCCGCGCGGGATCGACCTCGACCGGGCCGGGCAAGCTCCCGCCATAGCCGCGCATCAGTACGAAGGGCGTCTCGCCGCGCGCGCGCAGCAGCCCGGCCAGCGCGATCGCGGTCGGCGTCTTGCCGGCGCCGCCGGCGATGAAATTGCCGACGCAGACCACCGGCACGCCTGCTTCCGCGCCGGGCCTGCGCATGCGCCGCAGCGTGATCGCGCCATAGACCAGCCCGAGCGGGGAGAGGAGTCGGGCCAGCAGCCCCGGCCGGTCGCGCCACCAGAAGCGCGGCGCACTGAGGCGGGATGCGAAAAAGTGGAAACCGGTTTTTCGCTTGGATCCCGCCTGTGATCCAGACATCAGGGCGCGCTCTCGCGCTGGCCGAGCGCGGCGCGCATCAGGAGCGGCTCGATGGCCTGCAGCGTGCGGTTGATCGCTCCGCCGAGCTCGCTTGCCGTATGCGCCGCCGCGCGCGCCGCTTGCCGGGCGCTGGCCGGGTCGCTCAGCCAGCGATGCACGGCCCCGGCGAGCGCCTGCGCATCGGCGACCTCGCGCGAACCGCCGTCGCTGTCGAAGGCGGCGAAGATCTCGGCATTGTTGTGCACGTAAGGGCCGTGCAGCAGCGCGCAGCCGAGCTTGGCCGGCTCGATCGGGTTGTGCCCGCCGATGCCTTCCACCAGCGAGCCGCCGAGGAAGGCGACCTGCGACAGCCTGTAGAGCAGGCCGAGCTCGTTCAGCGTATCGGCGACGTAGAATTCGACATCGCGTTCCGGGCTTTCGCCGGCGGCGCGGCGCGCGACGCCGACATCGTTGGCCTGCGCCAGCGCCTCGATCTCGGCACCGCGCTGCGGATGGCGCGGGGCGACGATGGTGAGCAGCTTCGGCAGGTGGGATCTCAGCGCGAGATGGGCGGAGAGCACGAGCTCGTCCTCGCCCGGATGCGTGCTGGCGGCAATCCAGACCGGGCGCCCCGTCGTCATGCCGTCGAGGATGGCGAGCGTGTCGGGGTCGGCCGGCGGGGCGGGCACGTCGAATTTGAGGTTGCCGGCGACGCTGACGCGTGGCGCGCCGAGCTGCGCCAGCCGCTCCGCATCGGCCTGCGACTGCGCCAGGCACGCCTCGAAGCAGGAGAGCAGGAAGCGCGCCGCGCGCGGGCGCTTGTACCAGCGCGCGAAGGAGCGTTCCGACATCCGCCCGTTGACCATCACGACCGGGACGCTGCGGCGCTGCGCCTCGATCAGCAGGTTCGGCCAGATCTCGGATTCGCAGATCAGGCAGAGTTCCGGCTGCCAGTGATCGAGGAAGCGACGCATGTAGCGTGGCACGTCGAGCGGGAGATATTGGTGGATGGCGCCGGCCGGCAGGCGCGCCGCGAGCAGCCGCGCCGAGGTCACCGTGCCGGAGGTCACGAGCACGGCGAGCCCGCGCTTCTGGAGCCTGGCGATCAGCGGCAGCAGCGTCACGGTTTCGCCGACGCTGGCGCCGTGCAGCCAGACCAGCGGGCGGTTCGGACGCTTGACGGTGGCGTAGCCACGCCGCTCGGAGAGCCTTTCCGCATCCTCCTTGCCCTGGCGGCGGCGCCATTGCAGCAGTCCGGCCGCCGCCGGTTCGAGCAGGGCGGTCGCCAGCCGGTAGCTTCGGATCAGGGCGCCCTTGCCGCTCATGCCGGCGTCTCGGCCAGAGTTCGCCGGGCTTCCTGCTCGTCGCGCAGGCCGGCGCCGGGATCCCGGCCGCCGACGAGCGCATAGGCGCGGGCATGGACGGCGTCGAGGCTGGCCTGCACGGCGAGCCGCGTCGCCTCCTGCGTTGCCTCGTCGGCGTCGCGCGCGATCGTGATCGGTTCGCCCACCACGATGGCGCAGCGCCCGAAGGGCAGGCCGATCGAGGCACGGTCCCAGCTGTTGAAATCGACGCGGCGGCTGGTCACCACCGCGACGGCGCGGATCGGCCGGCCGGAGGCGCGCGCCAGCGCCACGATGCCAGGCCCCGCGACGCGGGCCTGCTTCGGGATATCGGCCGTCAGCACCATCGAGACGCCGGCTGCGAGCCGCTTCACCATGGCGAGGAAGGCGCCGGCGCCGCCCTTCTCGCGCACCTTCCGGCGGCCGCGTGCGCCCGAGCCGCGGATCGAGCCGATGCCGAGTTCGCGCAGCGCCACGGCGTTGAAGCCGCCATCGCCATGGCGCGAGACCAGCGAGGCCGCCGGCATCCAATCCGGCCGCGCGAAGGGGATCATGATGTGCTGGCCGTGCCACATCGCATAGATGACCGGCAGCTCCGGCCGGACATGGTCATAGATGTCGGCAGGCTCGAATACGATCCGGTTCGTGCGCCGCACCAGGCGCAGATAGCCGGCCAGAAGCCGGCCGAGCGCTTCCTGCGCCACGCGTGTCTTGAGGATCGAAAAACCCATCTGCCTCTTGTCTCATGCACCGGGCCGAAAAGCGCTTTCGGCTTTCGGCCCGATGCGGAATCGGGAATCGGTATCTCGGCCTCAGGCCTTGGTCGCGTCGGGATCGAGCAGGCGGTGCAGATGCACCACGAAATAACGTGTCTGCGCCTGGTCGACCGTTTGCTGCGCCTTGGCCTTCCAGGCCATATGGGCACTGGCGTAGTTCGGGAAAATACCGACGATGTCGAGCTTCGACAGGTCCTTGAAGGTGACGCCGTCGAGCGAGTCGAGCTCGCCGCCGAAGACGAGATGGAGAAGCTGCTTCTGGTCCGGTTCCGCGCTCATCGTTCTCTCCAGCAGGATTGGTCCGCGCCCCCATAAGCCATCCCGCGCGCGGGCGCGAGCGGGGTGGCCGCGTCTTAGATGAAAAAGTTCAGCTCGGCTGCGGCTGACCGCGCAATTGCTCGAGAGCATTGAGCAAGGGCGCCGCGAGCGCATCGGAGCTGGCGACCAGCATGCCGTGAACCGGCACGGGGCGGTTATAGGTCACCGGCCCGCCATCGCCGCCGCTCAGCCGGCCGCCGGCCTCGCGCAGCACGAGGTCGGCCGCGGCGAGGTCCCAGTCGCGCGCATCGGGCGAGATCAACCCGGCATCAATCGTGCCGTCGGCGATGCGGGTGAGCCGCAAGGCGAGGGAGGGGATCTTGCCGACCGCCTCGAAAGGCTGCACTCGCGCCAGCGCGTCGAGCATCGGCTTCGGCCCGGCGATCCTGGCGCCGGCGAGCGTCCGGCCCGACGAAGCCCGGATGGCTTCGCCATTGCGCTTCGCGCCGCTCCCGGCGATGGCGGTGTAGGTTGCGGCGCAGGCCGGAGCATGCACGACGCCGAGGATCGGCACGCCCTCGTCGAGCAGCGCCACGCAGACGGCCCAGTCCGGCGAGCCGCTCATATAGGCGCGCGTGCCGTCGATCGGGTCGACCACCCAGACGAAGCGGCGCGTCAGGCGCAGCGCGTCGTCCACCGTTTCCTCGGAGAGCCAGGCGGCTTCGGGCAGCAGCGCCGAGAGGCGCACGCGCAGGAAGGTGTCGACGCCGATATCGGCTTCCGTCACCGGCGAGCCGCCGCTCTTGGCCCAGGTCCGCGCGGCGGTCTGCTCTCCCGGTCGGAACAGATCGAGGGCGAGGCTTCCGGCTTCGAGGCAGCTCTCGCTCGCCGCCTTCAGGAGGTCGGCGGCGATGGGTAGCGTGGATGCGCTCATGGCTTCCCTATCGAATGCGAATGCCGCGGTTTCAAGCCGAAAATGCGCCATCGGGCTGAAAGATTCCGTCAAGCATCATGCAGAAAAGGGGCCATCCTGGCCCCGATAGAGCGGAAATCACGCTCCTTTAACCCAACCCCTTAAGCGCTCGGACACGCCTGCGGCACATCCTCACCCGGCAAGCACGAGAGTCCCGCATCCGACAGAGGACTCCGTTGCAGCAGGGATTAGGAAAGGCGTTATTACCGATGGCCAGCGTCACGCCGGTCGCCGGAGAGAGCGGTTTTGTGCCGCATCTCTCCGGTGGGCCGTTCACCACAGCGATCGTCCCCCGCAACCCGATGCCGCGCCAGCCATCGGCGCCGGGCATCGAGCGCGTCGGCTCCGTGCGGATTTTGCGCGCCTCGGCGGGGTGGAGCGGGGTCGCGCTGCGGCTCGCCAATCCGACGGGCGAGGATGAGCGCTTCGAGCTCGCTTTGACGGCCGGCGACGGGCGCTCGATCGTGATCGCCAGCGTCGATCAGGCCGATGCGGTTGCGCTCTGGCGCGATTGCGGTCGCCGCAGCGGCTTGCCGCTGCTGCTCGAATCCGTCGACGGCACGGTGAGCGAGCCGTTTCCGCAGATCGGCCGCGTCGCGCTGGGGCCGGTGCGGATCCGCCGCCGCCATGCCTTCCTGAACGGGCGTCGCCCGCGCTTCCTGACGCGCCGCAAGCCCGGCCGTCTGGCCGATCTGCCGGTCGTCCTCGCCAATGAGCGCTTGGTCGATTAAGCGAAGGCGTGCCGGCTGATCGCGTCGAGCGCCAGCCCCGCGGCGAGCAGCAGCCCGGCATTCCGATTCGAGCGGAACAGCATCAGCGCCTGCGCCGCGCTCGCCCCCTCGATCCGCGTCACCTGCCAGCCGAGATGGGCGACGAAGGCGGCAAAGCCGAGCCAGGCGAAGACACCGCCATTGACCAGCCAGATCGCGATGCCGCTGAGCACAGCCGTCAGGGCGAAGCAGAGCGCGACGGCCTGGCGCGTATGGTCGCCGAAATAGCGCGCGCTTGATTTGATGCCGGCGATGGCGTCGTCCTCGATATCCTGCATCGCATAGATCGTGTCGTAGCCGACCGTCCAGGCGATGGCGGCGGCGTAGGTGAGGTAGGCCGGCGCGTCGAGCCGGCCGAACACGGCGCTCCAGCCGAGCAGCGCGCCCCAGGAGAAGGCGAGGCCGAGCACGAATTGCGGCATGTTGGTGATGCGCTTCATGAACGGATAGATCGCCACGATCGCGAGCGAGGCGAGGCCGAGCAGGACCGTGAAGCGGTTGAACTGCAGCAGCACCGGCAGGGCGGCGAGCGCCTGCGCGACCATGAACAGCACTGCTGCCGCGACCGTGACCTGCCCGGAGGGCAGCGGGCGGCCGCGCGTGCGCGCGACTTCGGCATCGAGCTTGCGATCGATGATGTCGTTGAAGGTGCAGCCCGCTCCGCGCATCAGCACGGCGCCGATCAGGAAGAGCAGGCAGTGCCAGGGATTGGGGTATGGCTGGCCCGCCGCGATCGCGGCCAGCCCCGCCGCCCACCAGCACGGAAGCAGAATGAGCCACCAGCCGATCGGCCGTTCGATCCGCGCGAGCTTGAGATAGGGCCTGATCGCACGCGGCGCGCGCGTATCGACCCAGTGACCGCTCAGCGCGTCGGGGAGGGGGGCATCCGGCAAGGAGGCGCCGGAACGGAGCGCGTCGCGCCCCGGCGTGGGGCCGGCGTGGACAGGGTCCGCCATGGCCGGCCCGCCTTCCGTCTTAGAGCGCGCCCTGTGGGACCTTCAGCCCGCCACCGGCGCCGCTGGTGATCGAATCCGCGCCGCCGAAGGGGTTGGCGCTCTGGGCCTGCTGCTGGGCGCGCCGCTGCATCGCCGCCTGCTGCTTCACCGCATTGCAGGCCTGGCCGCGAAACGTCCCGATTCGCGCGTTGTCGTTCTTGAGCCCCTCGATGAACGTGGCCGGGATCTGGCACCAGTCCTGGTTGGCGGACGCGAATTTCAGCGTCTCGTTGCCGTTGTTCACGAGCGAGCCGAAGGTGCTGCATGCCTCCTGCGGCGTCATCTTGCGCTTGGCTTTCTGCGCGGCCGTGATCTTGGCCACCATCGCCTGCCGCGTCGTCAGCAGCTTCTGCAGCGGCTCGCAGCCGGAAACCTGCGCGCTGGCCGGGGAGGCGATCACGAGCGATGCCATGGCGAGGCCCAATGTCGCTGCCAATCCCGAAGCCGTCCTGAGCCGCATGATTCCCTTCTCCGCTTGCCGGCCTGTCGCGCCGATCTGTGAACATGTCCTTAACAGCAGGCGCTGTTAACGCCAACGACTCTTGCAAGTCCATCTGCCATCTCGGAGGAAGCACTTGCCGTTAGGCGAGGATTGTGGCGGTTTTCGCGCTGCTCACAACAAATTTGTAGATGCAGGAGGCGGCTTCGCCGATGTCCATCCCCGATTTTGCACGCCATCGGCTCTTCATCGATGCCGCTTTCGCTGCCGGCGGTGAACTGCCGCTGGAGCGGGACCAGTCGAATTATCTGCTCAACGTCTTGCGGCTCAAGGCCGATGGGGCGGTCCTCGTCTTCAACGGGCGCGACGGCGAGTGGCTGGCCCGCGTCGCGCCGGAGGGGCGCAAGGCGGCGCGGCTGATTCTCGACCGCCGGGTGAAGGATCAGCCGCCGCCCTCAGACCTGCATTATCTCTTCGCGCCGCTGAAGCATGCGCGGCTCGATTATATGGCGCAGAAGGCGGTCGAGATGGGCGCGGGCCTGCTCCAGCCCGTCATCACCCGCCGCACCCAGGTCTCGCGGCTCAATCTCGACCGGATGCGGGCCAATGCCGTCGAGGCCGCCGAGCAATGTGGCATCCTCAGCCTGCCGCGCATCGAGGCCGAGACCTCGCTCGAGGCCGCGCTCGCGGCGCTGGACCCGGCCCGGCTGCTGATCTTCTGCGACGAGGGGCTGGAGCAGGGCAGCCCGATCACGGCGCTGCAGGCCCATGCCGCCGGCCCGCTCGCGGTGCTGATCGGGCCGGAGGGCGGCTTCGACGAGGCCGAGCGCCGGCTGATCGCCGCGCGCCCGCAGACGCTGGCGATTTCGCTGGGCCCGCGCATCCTGCGGGCTGATACCGCCGCCGTTGCGGCGCTCGCCGTCGTGCAGGCGGTGCTCGGCGATTGGGCGGGGCGGCGCTGAGCGTTCCGGCGCCGGACCTGCCGCCAGCGCTTGCCGCCCTTTCACGAATGCAAGGTCCGGGTCGTTGTCGCGCGTCCGGCTCTCGCCTATGTCTGTTCGCCCTACGCCTTGAACCCGCGGCCTCCCAGCCGCCGGGAGCCTTGGCTTTATTGCCTGTTCTGCCGGAGCGCCCATGGCTCGCGATGTGTCCGACTCGACTCCGATCGGCTCCAAGGAGGAGCTGATTTCCTGGATCGCTGCCGGCGAGAAACCGGAATCGCGTTTCCGGATCGGGACGGAGCACGAGAAATTCCCGTTCTACCGGGAGGACCTCGCTCCGGTGCCTTATGAGGGCCGTGCCGGGGCGGGCGGCATCCGCGCCTTGCTCGAGGGCATGCAGCAACGTCTCGGCTGGGAACCGATCGTCGACGCCGGCAACATCATCGGTCTCGGCGGCCCCGACGGGGGCGGGGCGATCTCGCTGGAGCCCGGCGGCCAGTTCGAGCTCTCCGGCGCCCCGCTCGAGACCATCCATCAGACGCAGGCCGAGCTCGCTGCCCATCTCGCCGACGTCAAGGCGGTCGCCGAACCGCACGGCATCGGCTTCGCCGCGCTCGGCGCCTCCCCGCTCTGGACGCGGGCGCAGACGCCGATGATGCCGAAGAGCCGCTACAAGATCATGGCGAACTATATGCCGAAGGTCGGCACGATGGGTCTCGACATGATGTTCCGGACCTGCACGGTGCAGGTCAATCTCGATTTCGCCAGCGAGGCCGACATGGTGCGCAAGCTGCGCGTCTCGCTTGCGCTGCAGCCATTCGCGACGGCCCTGTTCGCCTCCTCGCCCTTCCTGGAGCGCAAGCTGAACGGCTTCCAGTCGATGCGCTCGGAGATCTGGCGCGATACCGACAATAACCGCTCCGGCATGCTCGCCTTCGCCTTCGACGAGGGCATGTCCTACGAGGCCTATGTCGATTGGGCGCTCGACGTTCCCATGTATTTCGTCAAGCGCGGCGAGACCTATCACGACGTCGCCGGCGCCTCTTTCCGGGACCTCATGGCGGGCAAGCTGAAGCAGCTGCCGGGCGAATGCGCCACGATGTCGGACTGGGTCAACCATCTCGGGACCCTGTTCCCGGAGGTCCGGCTGAAGCGCTTCCTCGAGATGCGCGGCGCCGATGCCGGCCCCGCCGACATGCTGGCGGCGCTGCCCGCCTTCTGGGTCGGGTTGCTCTATGACCGCGGCGCGCTCGACGCCGCCTGGGATCTGGTCAAGGGCTGGAGCGCCGAGCAGCGGCAGGGATTGCGCGATGCGGCGCCCAAGCTGGGTCTGGATGCCTCCATCGCCGGGCGCAAGCTTGGCGAGATCGCGAGCGAAGTGCTGGAATTGTCGCGTGCCGGCCTCGCCCGCCGGGCCCGCCGCGACGCGGCTGGCCATGACGAGAGCATTTACCTCGCTCCCTTGCAGGAGATCCTGGCCAGCGGGCAGACGCTCGCGCAGCGCCTCGAAGCGCGCTATCGCGGTCCATGGGGTGGCAAGGTCGAGCCGGTCTTCACGGAACTGGCGCTGTAAAGCTCATCCGCGCCGGAAAAAGCGATATTCGGCGCATTGCAGCGGCCGGATTAACGATTTGGCCGGAGCTCGCGCCCTAACCTTGCGGCATGAATCGAGTCAGCGCCAGTTTTGACGCCTTTCTTCGCGACGAGAGCGGTGTGACCGCGATCGAGTATGGCCTCGTCGCGAGCATCGTCTCCATCACCATCCTGACGTCGATCACCTATTTTGGGACGCAGGTGAATTCGTTCCTGACGGCTGCGGCAAACGCCATCAAAGGTCCGTAGATCGCCGCGCGTCGTGGCGGACGCGATGACGGCGGTCTGACGGACTATTATCGCCACGCGTTTCCGTGAACGATCGGCAGGCTCCGGCAGCCTCTGGAGGCGGCTCTCATTCCGCCGCGGTCTTGAAGCTCGCCAGATTGTCGAGGCTCTGGATGATGTGCTCGGCCAGCGCATTCGAGAGCACGGACGGGTCGAAGCGCGTGCGCAGCAGGCCGATCTTACAGGACGGCAAGGTCGCGAAGCCCTCCGACGGTCCCAGAATCCGCATGCCCGGCCTCACCGCGCTCTCCGGCAGCACCGAGACGGCGAGCCCTGCGACCACCGCGGCGCCGACCGCCGTCGAGTTCCAGCTCGCATAGAGCACGCGGAACCGGCGGCCCTTGGCCTCCAGGGCATCGACCGCCGCCTGCCGCCAGTTGCAGGTCGGTCGGCCCAGCGCCAGTGGCAACGGATCTTCCTCGTGCACGGTATGGCGGGCGGAGGTGACCCAGAGCAGCGGCTCGATGCGGATGATCTCGCCCTGGCCGCGGCTCTCGACATGGGTGATGATGGCGAGGTCGATATCGCCGGTGGCGATCCGCTCGGCCAGCATCGGCGTCGGTTCGCAGACGACCGTGACCTCGGCGCGCGGGTTCGAGCGCGCGAAGCGGGCGAGGATCTCGGGCAGGTAGCGGTCGGCATAATCGTCGGGCACGCCGAGCCGGATGCGCCCCTTCAGATCGGCATCGGTGAAGGTCGCGACGCATTCCAGGTTCAGCCTGACGATCCGGCGGGCGTAGTCGAGCAGGCGCTCGCCATCCTCGGTCAGCTTGGCGTGGCGTCCGTCGCGCCCGAAGAGCGGCCGCCCGACCCGCTCCTCCAGCCGCTTCATCTGCATCGAGACGGCCGATTGCGTCTTGAACACGATCTCCGCGGCGCGGGTGAAGGAGCCGGTGTCGGCAATGGCGACGAAGGTCTTCAACTGGTCGGCGTCGAGCACATGGGCCATGGCGATCCCCCGTCGTGCGTTCATCAATATCCGTGCTGTCAAGCATCATAACCATTCGTTTGGCTGATGGCCAGCGTCTCGCTATCGTTCAATCGTTCTCCGGGATTTCAGCCAGTTGGCGCGTCCGGGCTGAAGGGGAACGCCGATCCGTTCTCGCATTCCATTGGAGGCCGTCATGCTGCTCATGACCATTGCCACGAAGACGCTGTCATCGGTTCCGGCCGGTGTCGTGCGCATCGCCGCCGCTGGAATCCAAAAGCCCGTATTCCTCCTGCGCGCCCTGATCCATCGACGCGAGGTGATGCGCCTCGCCGAGCTCGATGAGCGCGGCCTCAAGGATATCGGCCTCGTCCGCTCCGATATCGCCGGCGCGCTGGCGACGTCCTGGCTCAACGATCCCTCCGCGGTGCTGGCCGCGCGGTCACGCTCCAATGCCGATATCGCCAAGGCGCGGCGCGAGCAGGCCGTCCGTCATGCCGGCACCCAGCCGACAGTGCCGGAGCCGGTGCTGGCGAAGAACGCAGATTTCATGGTTGCACGCTGCGCCTGACCCCTTGGCGTCAGCGTCTCTGTGGGCGGAAGCTTCGTGCTTCCGCCCTTTTTTTATGCGCCGGAGCAGCGGAGGCGTGTCCTAACGCAATTTTATGCATTTGGCTGAAATGTGTCCGCCGGATGCGGCCGGCTGGCCGCCTGACGGGGTGGGCACGGGCATGAAGTTCTCTCTGCGCCTCAAGGATCTGAGGATTCGCACCAAGATCGCCATTCCATTGATTGCGATCGGACTGATCAGCATCGGTACTGCGATCTATGCCGGGCACGAATATCAGCGCATCAACAAGAGCTATTCCGATCTGATCGATCAGCGCTCCGCCGCGATCCTCGATTCGGCGCAGTCGACGCTCGTGACGAGCTACGTGCTGCGCGACCTGTATAAGGCGATCGCCTATCCCGAATACATGAAGCAGAACACCACGAGCATCGCGGATGTCCGCAAGGATTACGATCTCGCGCTCCAGCAGCTCGTCAACGCCAAGATCAGCTTTCCCGAGCGCCATGCCGAGTTCGACAAGCTCGCGCGGGCGCTTTCCGAGCTCAAGCCGAAGATCGACGACGTGCTGGCCCAGGCCGCGCGCGACGAGGATCTGGCGGCGCTGTCGGTGATGTCGGAGCTGGACCGCGCCTTCGGCGCCATCGTCGCTGATGCGGTCAAGCTCAACGGCGACATCAAGAGCCAGACGCAAGCCGACGGGCAGGCGCTTGACGCGGAGGCGAAGCAGCTCAACCTGATCCTGCTGGCGCTCTCCGTCGCCGGGGTCCTGCTCGGCCTGATCGGGGCGCTTCTGCTCGCGCGGCAGTCCATCACCAGGCCGCTCGAGACCCTCAAGGCGCGCATGGACGATCTCGCCACCGGCGACTATGCGGTCGAGATCGACGGCCAGAACCGGCACGACGAGGTCGGCGCCATGGCGCGGGCTGTGCAGGTCTTCAAGGAGAACGGGCTGGCGGTCCGGCGTCTCGAGGCGGAGACGGCCGAGAGCCGCGACGCGACGGAGGCGCAGCGCCGCCTCGCCGAGCAGGAGCGCGCCGCCCGCGCCCGTGAGCACGAGCTTCTCGCCGCCGAGCAGGCCAAGGTGATGGAGGCGCTGGCCGAAGGGCTCGACCGGCTTTCGCGCGGCGATCTCACCTGCCGGATCGAGGCCGATCTCGCTGCCGAATACGAGAAGCTGCGCGACGATTTCAACATGGCGGTTGCCCATCTCGCGGAGACGATCCGCACCATCCAGTCGACCTCGGGCGATGTCGGCAACGCCGCCCAGGAGATCAATACCGGCGCCGACGATCTCTCCAAGCGCACCGAGGAACAGGCCTCCTCGCTGGAGGAGACCGCCGCCACCACCGAGGAGCTCGCCGCGTCCGTCAAGGCCTCGGCCCAGGCTTCGATGCAGGCGGTCGCGCTCGCCGACGAGGCGATGGAGGTCGCCCGCAAGGGCGGTGCCATCGTCAAGGATGCCGTGGATGCCATGGCGCGGATCGAGACGGCCTCGCGCAAGATCTCCGACATCACCACCGTCATCGACGAGATCGCCTTCCAGACCAATCTGCTGGCGCTCAACGCGGCAGTCGAGGCGGCGCGTGCCGGCGATGCCGGCCGGGGTTTCGCCGTGGTCGCCTCCGAAGTGCGCACGCTCGCCCAGCGCTCCAGCGAGGCCGCCAAGGGCATCACCACGCTCATCACCGAATCCGGGGCGGAGGTCGCGCAGGGCGTCGGCCTCGTGCGCTCGGCCGGCACCGCCCTGGAGCGGATCGTCGAAGCCTCGCAGAAGGTGTCCGCCACGGTCTCGGACATCTCCTCGGCCGCGGCCGAGCAATCGAACGGCATCGACGAGATGAGCCAGGCCGTCGCCCATATGGACGAGATGACCCAGCAGAACGCTGCGCTCGCCGAGCAGAGCGCCGCCTCGGCGACGGCCCTGGCCAACCAGATCCAGCGCCTCAACGATCTCGTCGCCAGCTTCCGCACCCGCGACGATGCGGCCGAGCTGCGCGGCATGGCCGCGGCCATGGTGCAGGCGGACCAGAACTGGCAGCAGCGCCGGCCTGCTTGAGCGGCCACAAGCCGAGAAAGCTGGTCTGAGTCCGTCGACAGGACATGCAGGACCGGACGCTGCTGCGTCCGGTCTGTCGTTTCAGCGCTGCTGACCGCCGCCGAGCATGGCGTCGAGGATCGATTTCAGCGCGCTCTGGTGGTCGTCCTGAATCTGCCGGCCATGCTCGAACATCTGGTTCAGCGCGTCGAGGCCGATCGAACCGGGCCCGGGTGCGGAGGCGGAGGGCGCGGACTCGTCCGGCGCGGGCTCCGGGGCAGGCGCGGGGCGCTGCGGCGCGCTGCGGGGCTGAGATGGCTGCTGCGGGGCGGGTTCGGGCGCGGCCGCGCCGCCGAACATGCCGCCGAGGATCTGGCCGAGCATGCCGCCGAACGGGTCGTTGGCCGCGGCGCCGGGGTTTCCTTGCGGCTGTGGCTGAGGCTGGCCTGCCCCCGCGCCCTGGCCGAACATGCCGCGCAGGATCGCATCCATCGGATTGGCCGGCATCTGCGGCTGGGCCTGTGGTTGCGGCGCCGGCTGCATGCCCGGCATCTGGCCGCGCATCATCTCGGCAAACTGGCCGAGAATGCCGCCGAGCCCCTCGCTGTTGGTGGATTTGAACAGGCCGCCCATCAGGATCGAGGCGATCACCGGCAACATCTGCTTGAGGATGGCCTGGCTGACGCCGCTCGTCGCCGCAGCCTGCGCCGCGATCGCCTGGCTCACCTCGGTCGAACCGAAGAGCTGGCCCAGCACATCGTTGCCGGCCATCTGCGCGCCTTGCGGGATGCTGCCGCCCGAGGTCTCGAAGAAGCGCGCATAGGGCGAGGCGGTCATCATCTGCGCCAGCGAGCCGAAGGCATAGGGATTCTGCGTCTGGCGCTGCAGCCCCATCGAGAAGGCCGGCAGCAGCGCATCGAGCGCGGCCTGGGTCTGCTGCTGGCTCAGCCCGTATTGCCGGGCGAGATTCTGCATTGCCTGGCCATTCTGGGCCGATTGCATGATCTCGAACAGGTTCATCATGGACGCCTCCCGGGCCGTTGCTGGCTCTGTCGCGACGATAGCAGCGCGCGGGGCCCCGGCAAGTCGCCTTGGGAACGAGGCGCGTCATTCTCGGGCGCAGCGAAGCGTAGACCCGGGAATCTCTGGCAGAAATGGGCGCCTCTCACAGGAGCAAGCGCCCTTCTTTCCTGAGATGCTCGGGTCGAGCCCGAGCATGACGGCGGCGCCGGCTGGCGCTCAGCGCTCCGGTTCGCCGACGCCGCCGACAGCGACCTCGGCCCCGCCATCTTCGATGACCTCCTGCGTCTCGGCCGTGAGCGCCTTGGACTTGCCCTTGGGCTTGACCAGCGGCTCCGGCGTCACGCGCGGGACCCGGTTGAGGGCGGCCGCAATGCCCTCGTTGAACTGGATTTCCATGCGTTGCGCGTCGCGGTCGCGGACATGGTCGATCACGAGATCGGCCTCGTCGCGGGTCAGCCCGACCGCCTCCAGCGTGACGCGGCCGAAGCCCAGCGCCGATTCGAAGGTCTCGCGCATCTGGTAGTCGACATCCGCCTTCATCAGGTCGATGGCGTGGATGCGGTCGAAGGCCCGGGCATGCACCCGCACATTGGGGAACTCCGACTTCACCATCTCGAGGATGCGCAGGGCGGCGTTCTTGTCGTCGACGCAGATGCAGATGACGCGGGCCTTGCCCGCGCCGGCGGCGCGCAGCACGTCGAGCCGCATCCCGTCGCCGTAATACACCTTGAAGCCGAAGCGCGCGGCGGCGCGGATCTGCTCCACATCGGAATCGATGACGGTGATGTTGACGTGCTGGAGCAGCAGCGCCTGCGTCACCACCTGCCCGAACCGGCCGAAGCCGATCACCATCACCTGGCTGTCGCCGACGCCGTCGAAATCCTCGTCCATCGTCTCGGGCGTGATGCGCGCGAGCAGGACGTTGTCGATCAGCTTCGCGACGATCGGGCCGAGCAGCATGCTGATCGCGGCGAGCGCGGTGACGATGGCCGCTTGCTGCGGGTTGAGCAGCCCATGCGCCACGCCGAGCGGCAGGAGCACGAAGGCGAATTCGCCGGCCGGCGAGAGCAGGGCGCCGGCCCGGATGGCTTCCAGCGTCGACGAGCAGGACGCCCGCAGGATCGAGGCGACGACGGCAATCTTGAACAGCACGAGCAGCGGCACCGCGATGGCGAGCAGCAATGCGTTTTCGACGACCAGCTTGAGATCGAGCGACATGCCGACCGCCATGAAGAACAGGCCGAGCAGCACGCCGCGGAACGGTTCGATATCGGCTTCGAGCTCGTGGCGGAAATGCGAGTCGGCCAGCATCAGCCCGGCGAGGAAGGCGCCCATCGCCATGGAGAGTCCGACATGCTCCATCAGCAGCGCCGCCCCCAGCACGATCAGCAGGGCGGCCGCGGTCATCACCTCCTTGGCGCCGCTATTGGCGAGGATGCGGAAGAACGGGTTGAGCAGGTAGCGGCCGGCGAAGACGATCGCGACGACGGCCGCGATCGCGATGCCGAAGCTCGCCAGCGCCCGCATCGCACTGCCGGATTCCGCGCCGGTGGTGGCGAGCAAGGGCAGCAACGCCAGCACCGGCGCGATCGCGATGTCCTGGAAGAGCAGGATCGAGAAGGTGCGCCGGCCATAGGTCTCGTTGCTGTCGCCGCGCTCCTCCAGCAATTGCAGGGCGATGGAGGTCGCCGAGAGCGCCAGCGCAACGCCGACCGCGATCGCGCCCCCGACCGAAAGCCCGAACCGCCAGCCGACCAGGCCGATGACGGTCGCGCTCACGGCCATCTGCGCCAGTCCCGAACCGAGAATGTCCCGCCGCATCGAGTAGAGGCGGGAGGGTTGCAGCTCGAGGCCGACCAGGAACAGCAGCAGCACCACGCCGATCTCGGCCGTGCCGCGGATGGCGTCGGGATCCTTGATGACGCCGAGCAGCGAGGGGCCGATCACGACGCCGGCCGCCAGATAGCCGAGCACCGCCGACAATCCGAGCTTGCGGAACAGCGGAACGGCAATCACCGCGCCGGTGCAGAAGGTCAGGATCGGCGGCAGGTAGCTCGCATGGGAAACGGCATCGGCCATGGGCGGCTCACGCTGTAGGGGGCACAGCCGGCTCCGGGGGCCGACTGTCCCTATCTAGGCGCTCGCCTTGCAGAGCGCGAGGGGGAATTGTCTCGCGCCATGCATTCCGTGCGTAGCGGCCTCAAGCGGCCGGAGCGTTCTCGCGGAAGGGCGCCATCTGCGCCTCCAGCGCCCGCACGAAGGCCGGCCGCGCGATGCAGCGGGCGCGGTAGGCCTCAAGCCGCGGGAAACGCGACAGGATGTCGTCCGGCACGTCACGCAGGACGCTCGCCATCATGAGGTCGCCGGCGGTAAAGCGGCCTTCGAGATAGTCCTTGCCGCCGAGCCATGCCTCGAGTTGCTGCAGGCGTTTCTCGATCATCGCGACGATCTGCGGCCGGCGCTCGACCGTCCAGGTCTCGCCCTTGTGGAAGATGTCGGTGAGGGCAAGCTGGCCGATATGCGGCTCGAGCGAGTTGAGCGCCGCGAGGATCCAGGTCGCGACCCGGGCGCGGCCGGCCTCGTCCTTCGGCGCCAGCGCCGGCGACTGGCGCGAGAGATAGAGCACGATCGCCCCGGATTCGAACAGCTCGACCTCGCCGTCGCGGAAGGCCGGCACCTGCCCGAAGGGCTGCCAGGCGCGATAGGTCTCGGAGGTCTGGTCGGCCGGGCCGATCAGCGCCGCCTGATAGGGCAGGCCGGCTTCTTCCAGTGCCCAGCGCACCCTGAGATCGCGGACATGGCCCTGGGCGAAGGGCGGCACCCAGCGGAAGGCGGAGACATGGATCGTCATGGCGTTTTCTCCTGTTCGTCGTTGCAGCCCATTCCTGCCGGGCGGCGGCTGCCCTTGGTCGAAGCGTGGACGAGTGCGACATCGGGCGCTGCGCCGGCAGATGCCGGATATCGCCAGCGCAGGCCGGGTCGCCTCGCAGGAGCTTCTGTTGGGCGTGCGGAAAAATAAGTTTATATCAACCTGTATGTCAAACCTGCATCGCGTTTCCTTGACATCGCCGTCTTCCCGCCGAAAGAAGACGCTGACCCGACCGGAGATCTTCCAGCGCGTGACCAAGCCGCCGCTCGACATTCTGCTCTGTGCCCCGCGCGGCTTCTGCGCCGGCGTCGTGCGCGCCATCGACGCGGTCGAGAAGGCGCTGACGCTGCATGGCGCGCCGGTCTATGTCCGCCACGAGATCGTGCACAACAAATACGTGGTCGAGTCGTTGAAGCGGAAGGGCGCGGTCTTCGTCGCCGAGCTCGACGAGGTGCCGGACGAGACGAGGCCGGTGATCTTCTCCGCCCATGGCGTCGCCAAGGCGGTGCCGGCGGCGGCGAAGGCACGCAACCTCTTCGCCATCGACGCGACCTGTCCGCTGGTGACCAAGGTCCATCGCGAGGCCGAAGTCCATCACAAGCGCGGTCGCCACATCCTGCTCGTCGGCCATGCCGGCCACCCGGAGGTGATCGGCACGATGGGCCAGCTCCCCGAGGGCGCGATCACGCTGATCGAGACGCTGGCCGATGTCGCCGCGCTCGAGCCTCTGCCGGGCAAGCCGCTCGCCTATGTCACCCAGACGACGCTCTCCGTCGACGACACCCGCGAGATCGTCGAGGCCTTGCAGCTCCGCTTCCCGGAGCTGATCGCGCCGCACAAGGAAGACATCTGCTACGCCACGACCAATCGCCAGGAGGCGGTGAAGCGCGTGGCGCCGCTGGTCGAGGGGCTGATCGTCGTCGGCTCGCCCAATTCCTCGAATTCGCAGCGCCTGCGCGAGGTCGCCGAGCGCGCCGGCTGCCCGGTGGCGCGCCTCGTCCTGCGCACCGACGAGATCGACTGGTCCGCCTTCGGGAGTATCCGCAGCCTCGGCATCACCGCCGGCGCCAGCGCGCCCGAGGTGCTGGTCGAGGAGATCATCGACGCCTTCGCCGAGCGCTACGACGTCCGCGTCGAGACGGTCTCGACGGCCAGCGAGGACGTGTTCTTCCCGCTGCCGCGCGAATTGCGCGGCGATGCGGCACCGGCCGCGGCCGAATAAATCCAACCAGAAAGCGACCGATCTTGGCCGTCTATACCGAAGTGCCCGATGACGAGATGGCTGCCTTCGTGGCGCGCTACGGCATTGGCGAGCTGTTGTCCGCCAAGGGCATCGCCGAGGGCGTCGAAAACTCGAACTACCTGATCCGGACCACGCAAGGCGCCTATATCCTCACCCTCTACGAGAAGCGGGTGAACCCGGACGATCTGCCCTTCTTCCTCGGGCTGATGCAGCACCTCGCCGCGCGCGGACTGATCTGTCCGCAGCCGGTCGAGGACAGCCGCGGCGAGATGCTGGGGCGTCTCGCTGGCCGCCCGGCGGCAATCGTCACCTTCCTCGACGGGTTGTCGGTGCGCCGCCCGACCGCCGCGCATTGCCACGAGCTCGGCCGGGGTCTCGCGCAGCTCCACGCCGCCGGCTCCGACTTCGCCATGGAGCGCGTCAATGCGCTTTCCGTGCCGGGCTGGCGCCCGCTCGCCGAGCAGGCCGGCACCGAGGCCGACAAGGTTTCGCCGGGCCTCGCGCGCCGCGTCGCCGCCGAGATCGCGGTGCATGAGGCGAGCTGGCCGCAAGGCCTGCCGCGCGGTGTCATCCATGCCGATCTCTTTCCCAACAACGTCTTCTTCCTCAGCGACAGGCTCTCGGGGCTGATCGATTTCTATTTCGCCTGCACCGATGCCTTCGCCTACGACCTTGCCATCTGCCTGAACTCCTGGTGCTTCGAGGCCGACAGCTCCTTCAACCTCACCAAGGGGCAGGCCTTGCTGGCGGGCTATGAAAGCGTCCGCCCGCTCGAGCAGGCGGAGGTCGAGGCGCTGCCGCAGCTCTGCCGGGGCTCGGCGCTGCGCTTCCTGCTGACCCGCCTCGTCGACTGGCTGAACGTGCCGCCCGATGCGTTGGTGAAGCCGCTCGATCCGCTCGAATACGACCGCAAGCTCGTCTTCCACCAGCGCGTGCTCGACGCGCGCGAATACGGGCTTAAGCGGTGAGCGGCGATACGGTCGAAGTCTGGACGGACGGCGCTTGTTCCGGGAGCCCTGGCCCCGGCGCGCTTGGGGCTTGCCCCATTCGCGCGACCAAAAACCGGCGGGGCCTGCCATGAGCGATACGGTCGAAGTCTGGACGGACGGCGCTTGCTCGGGCAATCCCGGCCCCGGCGGCTGGGGCGCGATCCTGACCTTCAATGGCGTCGAGAAGGAACTCTCCGGCGGCGAGGCTCAGACCACCAACAACCGCATGGAGCTGATGGCGGCGATCGCTGCGCTGGAGGCGCTGAAGCGGCCGGTCACGGTCGCGCTGCACACCGACAGCCAGTATCTGCGGCAGGGGATCACCGGCTGGATTCATGGCTGGAAGAAGAACGGCTGGAAGACGGCCGACCGCAAGCCGGTCAAGAACGCTGAGCTCTGGCAGCGCCTCGAAACGGCGTTGGGCCGCCACAAGATCGAGTGGAAATGGGTCAAGGGCCACGCCGGCGACGAGATGAACGAGCGCGCCGACGCGCTGGCGCGCGCCGGCATGGCGCCGTTCAAGCCGGGTGGAAGATAGCCCTAAGCTGTCTTCAGCTTGGGGCATAAGGCTGCATGCCTTCAGGCGGAAATGGTCTCGCGCCATTTGGAGCGCATTTGGGACCCTGAGCAAAATATTCGGAAATTTTAGGGGCGGACAATTGTTGAATGCGGAGCACTATGCTGCAGTGAAGTAACGCGCAGTCAGGCAAAGATTACTGCGCCCCGTGGCAATCGGCTCCCCGCACGCGGGGTGCATGGCAGGGTGGGTCCAGCAGCGATATGCCCATCGACGGCGTTGAAGAGAGGGAAATCGCATCGGCGCTCGACAACCTCTTGAATGCGCCGGGCGCGCGGATTTCGGCACGAGGCGCGCGCTTCCTCCGATATGTCGTCCAAAAGGCCATCGAGGGAAAAAGCGCCCAGCTGAAGGCCTACACGATCGCTGTGGACGTCTTTGGCAGAGGCGTCGATTTCGACCCCGCCAAGGATGCCGTCGTTCGCAACGAGGCAACCCGCCTGCGCTCGGCGCTGGCCCTTTATTACGCTGTTGATGGTGCCGCGGAGAGCGTGGCGATTCTTCTGCCCGTCGGCGGATACGTGCCGCGCTTCGAACGTCGCCAGGCGAAAGCGACCGGGCCTTCGGGCCGCAACGAGACCCTGGTCAGGACGGGACTTCGGCCGATGTCCGCGGAAGCGCGGCCGGAAGAAGCCCGGCGCGGCCCCGAGCACAAGATCCCGATCATCGTGGTCAGGGCCGCGGCCGGCGGCGGCCCCGGCGAGGCATCGTCTCGCATGATCCGCTCGGTCGTTGCGGCTCTCGTTCCCTATCACGGCCTGCGCATCGCCGGTCTTGAGCCTCACAGATCGTTTGAGGAGCTCGTCACGTCGCTGCGCCCCAGCGGGGCGGGCAGCCTCTATGTCCTCGACATTGCCGCCGATGTCGAGGATCGAGTGCTGCGATGCCATTGGATGCTGAGCGAGCACCGGTCGGGTCTCATTCTGGCGTCGCGCGAGGAAATCGAATCCGCCGGAGCGTCCTCGATGATGGCGGCGGAGAAGGCTGTCGGCGAGGCCATCGCGAGGCAGATCGGGCAGCGCTGGGGCATCATCAATGTGAATGAGCGCAAGCTCCACCCCGACAAGCACCAGGATGCGTATAGCTGTGTCGTACACGCCTTTACATATGTGACAACGCTCGAGGATTCGGAGCAGATTAGTATCCGCAAATGTCTTGAGTCCGCCGTCAGTAAAGAGCCGCTTTATTCGGACGCTTGGGCGATGCTGTCCTATATTCACATGAACGAGGTTCGAGGGCTCTACGCCAAACTGACTGAAAGCAGCAAGATACTACAAGAAGCTCTCGGCATGGCCGATCAAGCGATCCGCGCGGCACCGCACTCGGCTCTGGCGCACACCATGCGCTCGACCGTGCTGTTCGCCATGGGGAAGTTCGAGGAGTTCGAGCGGGCGGGGCGGCAGGCCATAGCTTTGAATCCCGGATCCGGAGAACACCAATTGATGCTGGGCAATCGCCTCTATGTCATGGGTCGCTATGAAGAGGGAGCCGAACTTGTGCGGCAAGCCAACGCGCACGGATATTACCATCCTGCAATGGCATATGGCGTCCCGATCCTGGAATTGTATCGCAAGCGCGATTACGAAGGCGCTTTTAAGCTTGCCTCAAATTTCAGCATCGATGAGAAATATTATTTCCTGCACGTTATGCTTGCCGCCATCTGCGGGCAGCTCGGCGCCGCAGCCAAAGCGGAGATGCATCTTCAAATCCTGCGCCATTTGAGGCCCAACTACGCCACTGAATTCTATATCGATTGGCGCGGGCGCAAATTCCAGGAAGATTACATCGCTCATATCGCGGAGGGCTTGGACAAGGCTGGGTTCGCGGTGACCGATACTCGCATCGATCCTTGAAAGAGCCGGAAAGCCGCGAAGCTTTCCGCGCCCGACGCACGGCTTAAAATACGCATCCCGTCAAGAGGCATCAGGAGCAGATACTGTCGCTGCTCTGGTCAGGTATCCAAAACCCGTTCAGTTCCGTCGAGGATCGCGCCTTGGCTGCTGCGACCAGTGGAGACGGAACATGCTCGATCACGGCATCAAGGGTAAGACGGTTCTCATTGCTGGGGGAGCGAAGAACCTCGGCGGGCTGCTTGCCCGCGATCTTGCCGCGCACGGTGCGAAGGCCGTGGCCATCCACTACAACACGAGCGCGACCAAACCCGCGGCGGATGAGACGGTTGCTGCCATCAAGGCCGCCGGTGCAAAGGCCGTCGCCCTTCAGTCCGACCTGACTACGGCCGGCGCGGTCGAGAAGCTCTTCGCCGACACCGTCGCCGCCATCGGTAAACCGGATATCGCCATCAATACGGTCGGCAAGGTTCTGAAGAAGCCCTTCGTCGAGATCACCGAGGCCGAGTACGACGAAATGACTGCGGTGAATTCGAAATCCGCCTTCTTCTTCCTCAAGGAGGCCGGCAAGCACGTCAACGACAACGGCAAGATCTGCACGCTCGTGACCTCGCTGCTCGGCGCCTACACCCCCTTCTATGCCGCCTATGCCGGCACGAAGGCGCCGGTCGAGCACTTCACCCGCGCAGCTTCGAAAGAGTTCGGCGAGCGCGGCATCTCGGTGACCGCCATCGGCCCGGGCCCGATGGACACGCCGTTCTTCTATCCGGCGGAAGCCGCCGACGCTCAAGCCTATCACAAGGCGGCGGCAGCTCTGTCGAAGTTTACCAAGACAGGCCTGACCGACATCGAGGACATCGTGCCCTTCATCCGCTTTCTGGTTTCGGATGGCTGGTGGATGACCGGGCAGACGATTCTCGTCAACGGTGGCTATACCACCAAGTGAGGTCGTTCGGTTGCTCTCTGGAACCGAAAACCGTCCCGGAGAGGCAGCGTCCTACCACTATGATTAACCATTGAATGCTAGCCTTTTGCAACCGGCGGTAGCGATTCGCTCTCGGCATGATTCTCCGCGTGAACACGTGCCTGTGCGGGGAATATCGACGAATAGGGCGACATCATCGGGTGGGGGCTGAACATTGACGAGACGAGCGATGAAGAGCGTGGCTGCCGCTCGCGATTGTCGCCAGGCCCTGCTGCTGTCGACAGCGCTCGTCGCACTGGTCTGCGCCACCGGCCTTCCGGCACGCGCACAAATGGTCACGGGCAACAACGATCTGAATCCTAACCTTGGCCCGTCACCGAGCTGGACAATCACTGGCGACCTCGTCGTCGGCCAATCCAGTGTCGGCTCCCTGAGCATCATGAATGGCGGCGCCGTGACCAATGATTACGGCACCATCGGCGATGGCGCGGGCGGCGACGGCTCGGTGACTGTCTCGGGTGTCGGCAGCAACGGCACGGCCTCGACATGGACCAACGCCTTTGATCTCTATGTCGGATATGACGGCGCCGGAACGCTGAGCATCCTGAATGGTGGCACGGTCAGCAACCTAGCCGGCTACATCGGTGCCAATCCCGGCAGCCAGGGCACGGTCACGGTTTCGGGCGTCAACAGCAACGGCACGGCCTCGACATGGACCAATGCCAGCGATCTTTATGTCGGATACTCCGGTTCCGGAACGTTGAATATTCTGGCTGGCGGCCGGGTTTCAAACGCCGCCGGCAACGTCGGTGGCGGCAGCAGCGCCTTGATTAGCGGGCTTGGCTCGTCCTGGCAGAACACTGGCCGGCTGGCCGTCGGCCAGTACGGCACAGTAGGTTCGACAGGAACTTTGCGCGCCGAGGGCGGTGCGACCATTTCGAGCGCGGACGGCGTCATCGGCAGTGATACACGCGGCGACGCTGTATTGACCGGCGTGGGCACGACCTGGACCACCATCGGACAGTTCACCGTCGGCAGCTTCGGCCCAGGCACCTTGCGCATCGAAGACGGCGCGAGTGTCATCAGCAATCAGGGCTATATCGGCGCCAACGACACCGGCACGGTCACAGTGACAGGCGCGGGGTCGAAATGGGTGATGTCGCCATTCAACCTCACCATCGGCAATTTCGGAGCCGGTTCGCTGACGGTCGAGAACGGCGGGCTGGTTCGCGCCGAAGGCGGTGTTCTGCTCGGCGTTAACGCGGGAGTCAGCGGGACGCTGCTTGTGCAGGGCTTGGCGAGCAATCGCGGCGTTCTGGAAACCGGCGGCATTCGGGGCGGCTCAGGGATCGCGAGCGTCACCTTCGATGGCGGCCTCCTGCGCGCGACGCGAAACAATTCCACCTTCTTCAACAATTTCGACACCCGCACCATCGCCATCGGCGCGAATGGCCTCGTCATCGACACGGATGGCCATGATATCGGCATCTCCCCGACCTTCACCGGCGCGGGCGCGCTGATCAAGGATGGCCTGGGCAAGCTGGAGCTGACCGGCAACAGCGGCGCGACCTACACCGGCGCCGGCAGCGTCTTGGCGGGCACGCTCGCCGTGAACGGCGTCCTCGGCGGGACGATGGAGGTCATCGGCGGCCGCCTGCAGGGCATCGGCACGGTCGGCTCCACGATCAACCAGCCGGGCGGCACGATCGCGCCCGGCAATTCGATCGGCACGCTGACGATCAACGGCAATTACGTGGGCAATGGCGGCCGGCTCGAGATCGAGACCGTGCTCGGCGGCGATGCCTCGCCGTCCGACCGCCTCGTCATCACCGGCAGCACGGCAGGCTCGACCCTCGTCACGGTGCTGAACCAGGGTGGTGCCGGCGCACAGACCATCGAGGGCATCAAGGTCGTCGATGTCGGCGGGGCCTCGAACGGCGTCTTCACGCTCCAGGGCAACTATGTCTTCCAGGGGCAGCCGGCCGTCGTCGCCGGCGCCTACGCCTACACCCTGCAGAAGAACGGCATCAGCACGCCGAACGACGGCGATTGGTATCTGCGCTCCGCCTATCTGACGCCGCCTCCTACCTCACCGCCTCCCACCTCACCACCTCCTACCTCACCGTCGACCGGCCCGACCGAGATCGGCCCGATCTACCAGCCCGGAGCCCCCATCTACGAAGCCTATGGCCAGGTCCTGCAGAGCCTGAACGAGCTGCAGACGCTGCGTCAGCGCGTCGGCGAGCGCTTCGACGGCCGGCCTGACGACACGGCGAATGCGGCAGGCCGGGCGATCTGGGCCCGCATCGATGCAGCCCACAGCCGCGTCACGCCGGGCTTCTCGACCACCGGCACGAGCTACGCGATCGATAGCTGGCGCCTGCAGGCCGGCGCCGACGGGCAGGTTTTCGCTGGCGATGCCGGCACGCTCGTCGGAGGCGTGACGTTGCATCATGGCGAAGCGCTGGCCGATATCTCGTCGGTCTTCGGGCGCGGCAAGATCAAGGCCTCCGGCACCGGGTTCGGTGGGGCGCTGACCTGGTACGGCGCGTCAGGCTTCTATGCCGATGCGCAGACCAAGCTGAACTGGTTCGACAGCGACCTGTCCTCCACGACGGCCGGGCGTCAGCTCGCCAAGGGCAAGGGCGGCTTCGGCTATGCGCTGGGGCTGGAAATTGGGCAGCGCATCGCGCTGTCAGGTGCCTGGTCGCTGACGCCACAGGCGCAACTGACTTACTCACATGTCGATGCGGACAGCTTCGTCGACCCATTCGGCGCCCGCGTCGCGCTCGGCGACGGCGACAGCCTGCGCGGGCGGCTCGGCATCTCCGCGGATTACCGGCAGAGCTGGCGCGACAGCGCTGGGCGGCAGGTCAATGCCTCGCTCTACGGCATCGCCAACCTGCATTACGAATTCCTCGACGGGACGACGGTAACGGTCGCCGGTACGCCGTTGACCAGCCGGGGGCAGCGGCTCTGGGGAGGGCTTGGCCTCGGCGCCAAATACGAAACGGGCCGCTATGCGCTCTATGGTGAGGTCGAGGCCCAGACCAGCCTGGCTCATTTCGCCGACAGCCACAGCATCACCGGGCGGGCCGGCCTGCGCGTCAGTTGGTAGGAAATCCATCAATGTCCCGTTCGGCCCAAAGTGGCCGTTCGAGACCGAGAACGTTCACAGGTCGCGAGGCGCCGAGAACGGAGGTTCGCAAGCCCTGGGGCGGGCCTGCGTCTCCGTGGCCGTCCTTCATGCGACGAAGCCGAAGCCAACATTTCGCCTTCGCGATGATCACTGTTTGGCCGCTACGGCGTCGAAAGCGTCGCGGGCGCGCTGCACGACATCGAGAAACGCCTTGATGACCCGGCTGGACTCGCGCTGTTTCAGCACGACCACATGCGCGTAAGTGTAGACTTCGGCACCTTCGATCCGGATCAGTTTGAGGTTCTCGTCCGGCACGAATTCGGCTTCGGAAACATAGCTGATGCCGAGGCCATGGATCACCGCCTCGCGAATGGCTTCGCGGCTGCCGATCTCCATCATCAAGCGCGGCTTCGTGCCGGTTCTTGAAAGCGCGTCCTCGAAGGCGCGTCGCGTTGTCGAACCCTGCTCGCGCACGATCATCGGCTCGCCCTCCAGCTCCGTCAGCCGGATGGTGTCGCGTTCGGCGAAACGATGGTCGCGGCGCACGAACACGGCGACGGGGTGACGCCTGTAGGGCATGGTCAGAAGGCGGTCGTCTTCGTCGATATAGGCGAGGACGGCCACGTCGCATCGGTAACTGGCGAGATCGTCGAGGACCTCGGCGGAGTTCCCCAGCTTCACGGCGAGCTCGATCTCCGGATAGGCCTGGTTGAAGGCGGCCAGCATCTCCGTGACGTGGAACGGCCCGACGGCGCTGATCGAAAGGCGCCCGGTCCGCAATTCCCGCGTTTCCGTCAGGAAGGCGAGCACCTCGGCTTCCTCGGCGAAAAGCCGGGTGGTGATGGCCAGAAGCTGCCGGCCGGTATCGCTGAGCTCGCGCCGCCGGCCGCGCTTGACGAAGAGCTCGACGCCGAACTCCTCCTCCAGCGCGCCGACCTGCGCCGTCAGGGTCGGCTGGCTGATATGGAAGGCGTCGGCGGCGGCGTTGAAGCCGCCTGAGCCCGCCACGAGATGGAATGATCTGAGCTGAGTATAACGCATAGCAAAAATCTATCCAATCTGATCAAAAAATCAATTTGTCATAAGGTCTGGCTTCGAAGAGCATCCTCGCAACAAAGCCGGCAAGGCGCATCGCGAGGATGGAAACGCATGACCTGGGCGTATTGGAACCCCGTGAAGATCCGGTCCGGCAACGGCCTGCTCGATGAGGTCGCAAGCCTGATCGGTAACCGGCGCTGGGCCCTCGTCACCTATGACCAGCCCATCTTCCGCGAACTCTCCGCCCGCCTGACGGCGGTCGCCGGTGCTCCTGTCGTGTCGATCACCAATATCGAGACCAACCCGGACTGCGCCGACCTCGCGCTGTCTTGCCAGCAGTTCGGCGCGGCCGAGCCGGCCGAGGTGATCGTTGCTCTCGGCGGCGGCTCGATGATCGACGCCGCGAAGGTGCTGGCGGCTAGCGGCGGCGATTTCGAGACGGTGCGCCGCCATCTCGTCGAGAAGAAGCTGCTCGACGAGAGCGCGATCCTTCCGATCATCGCCGTGCCGACGACGGCGGGCACCGGCAGCGAGGTCACGTCCTGGGCGACGGTCTGGGACGCCGCCAATGGCAGCAAGTACTCGCTCGCCCATCCCCGGCTTTATCCGGAGACGGCGGTTCTCGACCCCACCCTGACGGTCGGCGCGCCGCGCGGCCTCACGCTCGCGACCGGGCTCGATGCGCTCTCGCATGCGCTGGAAAGCATCTGGAACGTCAATGGCAATCCGGTCTCCGCCAATTATGCGGTCGAGGCTGCCAGGGAGATCATCGACACCTTGCCGCGCCTGCTGGAGCGCCTCGACGATGTCGAGCTCCGGACGCGGCAGATGCGGGCGAGCCTGCTGGCGGGGCTCGCCTTCTCCAACACCAAGACCGCGCTCGCTCACAATATCTCCTACGACATCACGCTGAAGAGCGGCACGATCCATGGCATCGCCTGCTCCTTCTCGCTGCCGATCGTGATGCGCTGGGCGATGGGCGCTGAGCCGCAATGCGACGCCGCGCTGCGCCGCGTCTTCGGCCCGGACCTCGAAGCGGGCGCCGAGCGGCTCGGCGCCTTCCTGCGCAATCTCGGCGTCTCGACCGACCCCACCGCCTACGGCGTCTCGCCGCCCGAGTGGAACCGCCTCGTCGGCAAGGCGCTCGAAGGCGAGCGCGGTCGCAACTTCATCGGAAGGCAGGCGGCCATGGCCGCCTGAGATCAAGCAAGGGGCAACGGCGCCCGCAACGGTTCACCGGCAGATCAAAAGATCGCCGGATCATCTTGGGAGGATGACATGACCATCACGCGTCGGACGATTTTGAAGAGCTCGCTGGCCGGGGGCACGCTGCTGGCGATTCCGTCTCTGGTTCGAGCAGAGACGAAACAGGTCCGCGTCGGGCTGATACCGTCCGAGGATTCGCGGGCGATGCTGGAATCGAGCCAGCAGCTCCTTGACGCCCTCCAGAAGAACCTCGGCATCCCTGTCCAGGGCTTCGTCGCCTCGGACTATAACGGCGTGATCGAAGCGATGCGCTCGAACCATGTCGACGTCGCCTATCTCGGCCCGTTCTCTTATGTGCTCGGCACCACGGTCGCCGCGATCGAGGCCTTCGCGACCGCCGAGACGGCCAAATCCAGCCGCAGCTACTATCGCAGCCTGATCATCACGCGGAAGGATAGCGGCATCAAGGAGGTCAAGGACCTCAAGGGCCGGACCTTCGCCTTCGTCGATCCCTCATCGACCTCGGGGCATCTCTTCCCGAAGGCCGGCCTGATGAAGCTCGGCTTCGATCCCGAGAAGGATTTCGGCCGTGTCCTCTTCACCGGTTCGCACGACGCCAACGCGCTCGCCGTCGCCAACAAGCGCGTGGATGCGGCGACGATCGCCGACCGCATCTTCGATACGGCCGTGCAGAAGAAGCTGGTCGATCCGGCCGACATCCAGGTCGTCTGGCAGTCCGACCCGATCCCGGAATCGCCGACCTGCTGGCGCAAGAACCTGCCCGAGGATCTGAAGGCGCAGATCAAATCCGCCTTCCTGAACATCCGGGACATCACCTGGGCCGACCAGGGCAAGCTCAACCGCTTCGTCGAGACCAACGATCAGGCCTACGACATCATTCGCGAGACGGCGAAGGTGCTGAAGCTCGATCTCACCAAGATGAAGTAGTCGCGGACGCGACCGGCGGAGAACGCGACATGATCAAGATCGAAGGCCTGAAGAAGTCCTATGCCGGCCGCCCTGTCCTACAGGGCATCGACCTCAGCGTCAAAGCCGGCGAGTTCCTCGTCGTGCTCGGCCCCAGCGGTGCCGGCAAGTCGACCCTGCTGCGCTGCATCAACGGGCTGGCGCAGCCCGATGCCGGGCGGACCGTCATCGACGGCAAGGTGCTCGACCTCAAGCGCGGAGCAGCCGGCAAGCGCCGGGTGGCGATGATCTTCCAGCACCATAATCTGGTGAAGCGCCTGTCGGTGCTGAAGAACGTGCTGGTCGGCCGCATGGCCGGCCTGTCCTCCTTCCTGAGCATGCTGCAGCTCTTCCCGCGGCAGGACGTCGCGATCGCGATGGACTGCCTGGCGCGGGTCGAGCTCGCCCACAAGGCGAATGCGCGCGGCGACCAGCTCTCCGGCGGCGAGCAGCAGCGCGTCGGCATCGCCCGCGCGCTGGCGCAGCAGCCGGCCGTGATCCTCTGCGACGAACCGGTGGCGAGCCTCGATCCCAAGACCTCGCGCATCGTGCTCGGCTACCTCAAGGCGATCTGCAAGGCGGAGGGGATCGCCGTGATCTGCAACCTCCACCAGGTCGATTACGCCGTCGAGTTCGGCGAGCGCATCGTCGGCCTGAGCGGAGGCCGGGTGATCTTCGACGATACGCCCGACCACCTCACCTCCGAGATCGTCCACCAGATCTATCCCGGCCTCGAAGATCCCGGCATCAGCCGCGTGCTCAAGCCGCGTCCGGTGAGCCAGCCCGTGCTGGCGCCGATCATCGCCCCTGCTATCGCCTGACGGGAGGCTAGACCCATGTCCTTCGGAACGCTGCAACTCGTCATTCGCCCGCCGCAGAACCGCTTCGGCTGGTGGGGCGTCGGCGCGATCGCGCTCGCCATCCTCGTCTTCCTGTGGTGGGCCGCGGTCGGCTCCCAGATCAACGCCAGCAACCTCTGGAACGGCATCCCCTATATGTGGGATTTCCTCGTCCGGATGGTGCCGCCCAACCCGGAATTCCTCGAACGCTTGTGGAAACCGGCGCTGGAGAGCCTGCAGGTCGCGGTCTGGGGCACGCTGCTTGGCGTCGTCATCTCCCTGCCGATCTGCTTCTTCGCCGCGCGCAATCTCAGCCCGAGCCCGGCGATCTTCCACGCGACGCGGCAACTGCTGAATTGCCTGCGTGGCATCAACGAGATCATCCTGGCGCTGATCTTCGTCGCCGCCATCGGTCTCGGCCCCTTCGCCGGCGTCCTGGCGCTCGCCATCCACGGCGCCGGCATGCTCGGCAAGTTCTTCGCCGAGGCGATGGAGGATATCGACGAGGGGCCGCTGGAGGCTTTCCGCTCGGCCGGCGTCGGCCCGTTCAAGACCTTCTTCTTCGGCGTGCTGCCGCAGGTCCTGCCGACCTGGCTCGGGACGATCTTCTACCGGCTGGAGACCAATGTCCGGCAGTCCACGGTCCTCGGCATGGTCGGTGCCGGCGGCATCGGCTTCGAGCTCGTCTCCTCGATGAAGCTGTTCAAGTACCAGGACACCGCGACCTGCATCCTTGTCATCCTGGCGATGGTGCTGGTGGCGGACCTTGTTTCGTCCCGCGTCAGGGCGCTGATCCGCTGATCGGCGCCCGCACGAGGAAAGCATTATGACGCTTCACACGAAGATTGGTTCTGGCGTCATTGCGAACGGTCGCAATTATGCGCGCCCGTAGCGTCCGACGGTGGTGATCTGCATGGACGGTGCGGAACCGGCCCATATCGAGGCTGCCAGCGCCAAGGGCCTGATGCCGAACCTCGACCGGATCATGAAGATGTCCCCTTCGGCGGCATCAAGGATTCCGGCCTCGGCTACAAGGAGGGCGTCGTCGAGGCCATGAAGTCCTTCACCAACGTCAAGACATGGTCCATGCCCTGGTTCGCGTGACCTCAGCAGAACAGCGCTGAAACGCCTGGAGCCCTCACGAGGACTCCGGGCGTTTCAGCGTGAGGATTTTGCGATGGGCTGGACCTCTTCCAACAGGCCGAGGTCGCGTGCCGAGCGCCAATCGGCAAGCCAAGCCGCCGACTCCGGATGTGACCTCCCACAAGAATGAGGGAGCCATTCACCGGAAATCCAAAGCCATTCAGGACGGCGGCCGGCAGGACCATTGATCCACCGAGTCCGCCAATAGTCGAAGCGGGGCCAGCAAGGCGCACGCTCGCAACGCGTCGTCCATATGAAGGAAGCGGCACCGGGCTACCTCGGCCATTCTTGCCTGCGCGGCGCGGGGCGCCGGAATGACGCCGTTCCGTAAAATGGCTGCAACATTCTGAACGAAGGAGCTGCATATGCCGCATTTTGTCGGTATTCCGGCGACCGCGAACAGCCCCGGTTTAAGCAGCCTGGCCCTGAAAGATCCTTCAGGAAACGCCGCCGTCGCAGTTTGGGCCGCCGGTATGGATTGGAGGATCCGGCTGTGTGCGCCAGGCAACGCTTTCGTGTCGATGTCCAGCAGCCGTTTTCAATCGCCGCCACCGTACAAAAAAGACGCCAATCTGCACGTCTACTTCATGCTGCGCGGATTGAAGGCCGGAGACAATATTGCTGCATATGACGCGTCCGGCAGGCCGCAAACGGCAGCTCTGCCGATAACGTTTGCTTCCACCGACCGTCCATCGAACAACTTGCCGCCTCGGCCAAGCGTATCTTCTGCCAAGTTGATCCTAAATCCTGCAGGCGCAGAACAAGCAGATCTTAAAACCACGGGCCAAGATTGGGTCAACGGCATCGAAAAGGTGATAAAATATATCCTTGCCAATCAGATGGGCCGTCTGATTGTTAATTTCTTGCCGGGGAACGTTAATATATTCCCGTTCCTGTCTGGGGAGCAAAACGCCAATTCAACCGTTCAGTTTTCGCCGAAAAATTTTTCTGGCAGTTTGGCGCCCGGCGCTCAGCCGAACGAGATCCTCTTCCATGAATTCTGCCACATCGCGGATGGCGTATTGCGAAGTTACGATCCTTTGACAGATCCTGAAACGGGAATAGTTTTCAACTATAGTGGAACTGATTTCTTCTCTGTCAATGCGACAAACGTGTACGCGTCTATGAGAGGCCGGCCATTGAGAAAGGATCATGTCGGCTTCCAAGCCATGCCAGCGAAATTCAAAGACTTCGACAAATTTTGGGATTTGGCGAAGCCTAACCTGGACAAGCTCAGAGCGGCCAAACCCATTTTATACGGACAGGTGAGCGCCATTGACGCGCCTTGGAACCCGTTCTGATTGGAAGGCGGGTAGGGGCCGAAAGCCGAGCTGTTTGAGAGGCGCTGGCCCTGCCGGGGCGGTCGCCGTCGAAAACTTATCCCCGCCTTCCAACGCCCGCCTATCCTTGGCCCACCTCATCCCCGAGGGGCAGCCATCCGGAGGCATGTCGTATGGCGGGATGAGGTCGGCGCCTGCGGCTGGCTTTGCACGCCAGACTCGGGAGGCTTCGGGGCACCGCCCTGGGGGGTACTACGGCCCTGTGCGAGGAGCTCGCTGGAAGGCTCGGTGGCAACGGATGGGTGGTGCGACGACGCGACAACCCGATGAGGGGAACTGGCGTCCGAGTTCGCCTTTCCCGACCCGCAAAGCCATATAAGCGCGGCCCGGAGATTTAAGAACGCCGATAAGCGGAGCGCCACGGGGCGTGCGGAGGGTGGCTCAATCCCTCCGCGCCGCATCCTGGCTCAATGGAAGCGGCCTGATACCCAACCGCGCCTCGCGGCGCTCCGCTGCCCCTCACCACCACCGAACGCGGCAACGCGGGCGGTGAAGGTGCGTGCGCGGGGTGCCTGTGGCTTTTGCCTCAGCGCCAGCCGAGCGGCGGCGCGACATGCTTCAGGATCGCCTCGATCACATGGGCGTTGTAATCGACGCCGAGCTGGTTCGGCACGGTGAGCAGCAGCGTGTCGGCCTCGGCGATCGCCTCGTCCCGTGCCAGCTCCTTGACGAGCTTGTCCGGCTCCGCCGCATAGCTGCGGCCGAAGATGGCGCGGGTGGTGTCGTCGATGAAGCCGATGGAATCGTCGCCCTCATTGCCGCGGCCGAAATAGGCGCGGTCGCGGTCATCGACCAGGGCGAAGATGCTGCGGCTCACCGAGACGCGCGGCGTGCGGCTGTGCCCGGCCTCCTTCCAGGCTTCGCGGTAGGCGCGGATCTGCTTCGCCTGCTGGATGTGGAAGGGCTCGCCGGTCTCGTCGTTCTTCAGCGTCGAGCTCTGCAGGTTCATGCCGAGCTTGGCGGCCCAGATGGCGGTGGCGTTCGAACCGGCGCCCCACCAGATGCGCTCGCGCAAGCCCTCGGAATGCGGCTCGAGCCTGAGCAGCCCTGGCGGGTTCGGGAACATCGGGCGCGGATTGGGCTTAGCGAAGCCTTCGCCGCGCAGCACGTCGAGGAAGACCTCGGCATGGCGGCGGCCCATATCGGCATCGCTCTGGCCTTCCGCGGGCTGGTAGCCGAAATGGCGGAAGCCATCGATCACCTGCTCGGGCGAGCCGCGGCTGATGCCGAGCTGGAGCCGCCCGCCGGCGATCAGATCGGCGGCGCCGGCATCCTCGGCCATGTAGAGCGGGTTCTCGTAGCGCATGTCGATCACGGCGGTGCCGAGCTCGATTCGGCTCGTCTTCGCCCCGGCCGCCGCTAGCAGCGGGAAGGGGGAGGCGAGCTGCCGGGCGAAATGATGCACGCGGAAATAGGCGCCGTCCGCGCCGAGCTCCTCCGCTGCGACGGCGAGATCGATCGATTGCAGCAGCGTGTCGCCGGCCGAGCGCGTCTGCGACTGGGGCGAGGGGGTCCAGTGGCCGAAGGACAGGAAGCCGATCTTCTTCATGACGTCACGCCTCTGAGGGAGCGCGGGCGATGCCGCGTTCGGGGAGCGGATTGACCGACGACACGCTACGCAACGCGCCGCAGGAAAGCATGCCCCTCATATAGGCGAGCGGTGGAAGATCGGGATTGCGCCGGCGCAAATATGGCTCTGCGTCGGCGCAGTCGAAATGCTCGCGCCTGCAAGCGGCGGCGTGGCTCAGCCGAGCGGCTGCCGGTAGACGATGAAGCCCGATTTGTCGGCGACCTTGTTGTAGAGCTCCTGCGCCTGGAGATTGGTTTCATGCGTCTGCCAGTAGACGCGGAAGCAGTTCTTCTCGCGGGCCATCTGGTTCACGGCCTCGATCAGCTTGCGGCCGACGCCGGTTCCGCGCGCCTCGGGAACGGTGAAGAGATCCTGCAGATAGCAGATGTTCCGTTCGCTCCAGGTCGTGCGGTGGATCACCCAGTTTGTCATGCCCAGCGCCTTGTCGCCCTGGAAGGCGATGAAGCCGCCCATCGGCTCCGTGCCGCCGGTCAATCGCCCGAAGGTGACGTCGTCGAGCTCGGCGGGAAGCGTCGATTTGTAGAAGGTCAGATAGCCATGCCAGAGCGGGGTCCAGGCGGCGCGGTCGGTGGCAGCAAGCGGGCGGATCGTGATCTCAGGCATCGGCATCTTCCTCCAAGGAGGAAGCTAGCGCCTGCCTGGTGCCTTGTCTCATGACAAGCCGAGATCGGAAGGATCAACGGAAGGGTGTGCGGCTGTGGGAAAGCGAGGCGCAGACTTGGCGGCACTGGATTCGGCACCATCTATCCCTGCGACCAAATTCGTCGCGATCGCTGCTATAGATGGCGCGAATGCCGAAGATGTCCCGGCAGAGCAGGAGCACATTGTGACCGAGCGATTTGAACGGCATCGCCAACCCTGGACACATGAGGAACTTGAGAAGCTAAAGTTGCTCGCCAAGAAGGGCATGGCACTGAAGGCGATTTCGAAAGCGATGACCCGTAGCGAGGAATCCATCAAGGACCGCGCCAAACTCGATGGAATTGGGATCGCCAAGCTCCGTTAGTCGGGCTCACGGCAAGGCCTTGGGCCCAAAGCCGAGGTCCGTTCCTGGTGCGATGGCGATACCCCGAGCGGCGCTCCATGAAACCCGGCCATCCATCCCGCTCTAGGCATTCGCCGTGCCGAACGGCTTGACCTCCGACGCCCAACAAAAAGCCCGCACGATTGCATCGTGCGGGCTCGATAATTTTCGGTCGCGAAGTGCCTCAGAGCTGGCCGAGCATCGTCTCGGCGCCGGAGGCCTCGGCCTTGCCGGCGGCTTCCTCGACATTGAGCGCCTTCACCACGCCGTCCTCGACGATCATCGAGTAGCGCTGCGAGCGGGTGCCGAGGCCGAAGCCCGAGCCGTCCATCGACAGGCCGATCTCCTTGGCGAAATCGGCGTTGCCGTCTGCGAGGAACTCGATCACGCCGGCGCCGCCAGTGGCCTTCGACCAGGCGTCCATCACGAAGACGTCGTTGGTCGAGGTCACCATGATGGCGTCGACGCCCTTCTCCTTGATTTCGGCCGCCTTGCCGACATAGCCGGGCAGATGGTTGCGATGGCAGGTCGGGGTGAAGGCGCCGGGCACGGCGAAGAGAACGACCTTCTTGCCCTTGAACAGCTCGTCCGTCGTCCTGGCCGCGGGGCCGTCTGCGGTCATGATCCGGAACGTCGCCTGCGGAAGCTTGTCACCCACCTTGATGGTCATGCGCCTGTTCTCCAGAAAGCCCGCGGCATCGACGCCGCCCGGTTCAGGGCTTACGGCTTGGCGGCGGGGATGTCGAGGTCGAGCCGCGTCTCCACCGGCTTGGGCGAGCCGCGCACGGTGAAGATCAGCGGGATCGGCCCGGCGACGCCCTTGGGCCGGTCGTTGATCCTGATCCTGGCCGTGACGGTGCCGTCGGCCTCCGGCGTCAGATGGGTTTTGCCGAAGGACCACATGCCGGGACCCTCGACGAAGATGTCCTCGACCTTGCCGCCGGGCGGCGTCTGCAGCACGAGCTTGAGGCCGGGATCGACGACGGTGTCGTCGAGCCCGACGTCGAGGAGGGCGAGCTTGCCGTTATGCGGCCCCGGCTTCACCGGGACGGGAACGCGCGCCTCGTAGCTCTCCAGGCGCGGCGAGGTCACGGTCGTCACGCCCGGTTCGAGCCACAGGCTGGCCTCGCCCCTGGCGGGGATGCAGATCTTCTCGCAGACCGCATAATCGAGCTTGAGCACGACCATGACCGGCCGCGACGGATCGACCGGCTGGACCGATATCGGGATCACCACCTCGCCGACATAGCCGATCGAATAGCCGGCCGAGTCCTGGAAGCGCTCCGGCACCGGCCAGCGCACGTCGAGCCCGCCGATATTGGTCGACCCGCTCCAGTCGAAGGCGGGCGGCACGCCGAACTCGCCGGGGGTGCGCCAATAGGTCTTGAACCCCGGCGACATCACGATCTCGACGCCGACGCGCTGCTTGCCGGTCGGCGTGGTCGGGCCGGCGATGAGACGCAGTCTCGCATGCTCGCCGGTCGACCAGGGCGACGTGGCGGCTTCGGTCGTGGCGTCCTGCGCCTGGGCGACCGTGCCGAAGGCGAGAAGGGCGAGGGCCAGCAGGGGAAGGATCCGGATCACAGCTTTGCCTTAACCAGTGCCAAGCCGAAAAGCGAACAAAACCTCTGCCTCTCACATGATTGCGACGACAAACCGGGGCCGGATCTTCGTCGAAGAATGGGGCGCAATCGCGATGCCGGCTTTTTATGCCCGATCGGCGTTTCCCGTGCGCGGGAAGTGATCTAGCATGGCGGCATGAAGATCGGCCCCCAAACGCGCCTCGGCAGCCGCAGCTATCTCGACGGGCAGTGCCTGATCGCGATGCCCGGCATGACGGACACGCGCTTCAGCCGCAGCGTCGTCTATGTCTGCGCCCATTCCGAGGACGGGGCGATGGGCATCATCGTCAACAAGCCGGCTGCGGATACGAAATTCCCGGACCTTCTCGTCCAGCTCGACGTGATTCCGTCGGAGGAAATCATCCGCCTGCCGAGCCGGGCGGAGAAGATGCAGGTGCTGCGCGGCGGCCCGGTCGAGACCAAGCGCGGCTTCGTCCTGCACACCGCCGATTTCTTCCTGGAATCGGCGACCTTGCCGATCGACGACGGCATCTGCCTCACCGCGACGCTCGACATCCTCAGAGCCATCGCCGTCGGCACCGGGCCGGAGAGCGCGGTGCTCGCCCTGGGCTATGCCGGCTGGGCGGCCGGGCAGCTCGAGGCCGAGATCCAGTCCAATGGCTGGCTGCATTGCGAGGCCGATCCCGCGCTGCTCTTCGATGAGAGCGTCGAGACGAAATACCAGCGCGCGCTGGGCAAGATCGGTATCGATCCGGCTTTCCTGTCGCGCGAGGCCGGGCACGCGTGAAGGTCCGGCGTCATGCTCGGGCTTGACCGTCTCCTGGCTGTCCACGGAACCACGGAGCCATCCCGGGCTTGACCCGAGATCCATGCCGGAACTCTTCCGGTTGATGCTCAGGCATGGATCCCGGATCTCCGCTTCGCTGCGTCCGGGATGACCCTGCTTCTTCGTCGTCTCTTCCGAGGGGCGTCAGCTCCAGCTTTACGCCGCTTCGGTCGCTGCGGCCGTCGCGCCCATCAGGCGGCGGGCTTCCGCCGCCGTCATCGGCTGGCCGAAGATGTAGCCCTGCGCATACTGGCAGCCGAGCTGGTAGAGCTCGATCGCGTCGGACTCGCTCTCGGCTCCTTCCGCGACGACATCCATGTTGAGGTCGGAGGCGAGCTGCACGATCGAGCGCAGGATCACGGGCGGGCGGCCATTGCCCATCTGCCGCACGAAGCTCTGGTCGATCTTGATCGTGTCGAAGGGGAAGCGCTGGAGATAGGACAGCGAGGAATAGCCTGTCCCGAAATCGTCGAGCGAGAGGCCGGCGCCGAGATCGCGGATGCGCTGCAGCATCTGCGCCGCATATTCCGGGTTCTCCATCACGAGGCTCTCGGTGATCTCGAGCTTGAGCGTGCCGGGCAGCACGCGCCGGCGCCCGAGCACGGTCTTCACGTCATGCAGCAGGTCGTGCCGCAGGAGCTGGCGGCTCGACACGTTGACGCTGGCGAAGATCGGCGGATCGACCTCGAGCGCGGCCTGCCAGGCCTCGAGCTCGCGCGCGGTCTTGTCCATGACGTAGATGCCGAGATCGACGATGAGCCCGGTCTCCTCGGCGATGGCCAGGAAGTCCTGCGGCATCAGCCGGCCTTCGCGCGGATGGTCCCAGCGCACCAGCGCCTCGAAGCCGGCGATGGTCCGGTCCTCCAGCCTGACGATCGGCTGGTACATCACCTGGATCTCGTTGCGCTCGATCGCCTTGCGCAGGTCGCTTTCGAGCGCGAGCCGGTCGTTGCGGTCTGTCCGCATCGCCGGGACGAAGATCTCGATCCGGTTGCCGCCCTGGCGCTTGGCATGGGCCATGGCGAGCTCGGCGTTCTTCAGCGCGTCGTCCTTGCGCGCGGCGGACGGGGCGTCGAACAAAGCGAGCCCGATCGAGGGCGTCAGCACGATCTCGCGCTCGGCATAGGTGATCGGCGTCGAGACGGCGCGGCGCACGAGTTCGGCCAGCGCCAGGATGCGCTCGGGATCGCGCTCCGAGACGAGGATCATCGCGAAGGTGTCGCCGCCGATGCGGGCCAGCGTGTCCTGCGCCCGGAGCAGCCGGCCGAGCCGGCGCGCCAGCGTCAGCAGGATCGAGTCGCCGGCCGAGAAGCCGACCGATTCGTTGACCTGCTTGAAGCGATCGACATCGATGACCAGCACGGTCGGGCGGATATTGTCGTCGGCACGGGTGAAGCCGAAGATCGCCCCGAGCCGGTCCTGGAACAGCTTGCGGTTGGGCAGGCCGGTCAGGTTGTCGTGCACGGCGTCGTGCAGCATCCGTTCCTGCGCCGTGCGCTGGTCGGTGACATCCGCCAGCGTGCCGATGACGCGGATGACCTCGCCATCCGAGCCGAGCACCGGACGGGCCTTGATGTTGACCCAGTGATAGGTGCCGTTCGCGGCGCGCAGGCGCACGTCGAGATTGAGCTTGCCGCGCCGCTGTTCCAGCACCGCGTCGAGCGTGACGCGGTAGCGGTCGCGGTCGGCGACATGCATGTGTTCCAGCCAGCGGGCGGCTGAGCCTTCGAGCGAGCCCTTGGCCAGGCCGAGCAGGGCCTCGATCTGCGGCGAGACGAAGATCTTGTCGCCGCTGACGTCCCAGTCGAAGACGAGATCGCCCGAGCCCGAGAGCGCCAGCGCCCGCCGCTCGGTGTCGGAGACCAGACCGTGCGAGATCGCGCCGCCGGCGAAGGCGTGCTGGATCACGGTGAAGCCGATCAGCAGCACGATCAGGACGAGGCCGCCGAGCAAGGCGGGCGCGACGAGATCGCGTTGAAACTGCCCGGTCACGGTGAAGCCGGCCGCCGTCACCCAGACGGCGAGCAGGAACCAGGTCGGGATCAGCATCACCGCCCGCTCATAGCCATGGGTCGCCAGATGCACCACGAGGACGAAGCCGACGGCAGCCACGGCCGCGATCGAGATGCGGGCGATGCCGGCCGCCATCGGCGCGTCGAAGACGGCAAGCCCGACGAGGCCGGCGAGGCCGAGAATCCAGACGATGGTGACGTGGCCGTAGCGGACATGCCAGCGCGACAGGTTGAGATAGGCGAAGAGGAAGACGAGCAGCGTCGCCGCCAGCACCACCTCGGCGCCGGCGCGATAGATTCGCTCGATGGCCGGTGTGAGTGGGAAGAGCCGCTGGAAGAAGCCGAAATCGAGCCCGGCATAAGCCAGCACCGCCCAGGCCAGCGCCGCCGCAGCCGGGAAGATCACCGCGCCCTTGACCACGAAGATGATGGTCAGGAACAGCGCCAGCAGGCCGGCGATGCCGATGATGATGCCCTTGTAGAGCGTCAGCCCGTTGGTCTTCTGGCGATAGGCGTCCGGCTCGTAGAGATAGAGCTGCGGCAGGTTGGGCGATTTCAGCTCGGCCACGAAGGTCACGGTCGTTCCCGGATCGAGCGTGATCAGGAAGACATCGGCATCGGGGCTGGCCTCGCGGTCGGGCGAGAGGCCCTGGCTCGCCGTCACCGCCTCGATGCGCCGGTCGCCGAGATCGGGCCAGACCACGCCCGATCCGATCAGCCGGTGGAAGGGCGCGACCAGCAGCCGGTCGATCTGCTCGTCGGAATCATTGGTCAGCGCGAAGACGATCCAGTCCGGCCTGGCGCCGGATTCGCGCGCCTTCACCGCGATGCGGCGCACGATGCCGTCCGGCCCCGGCGCGGTCGAGATCTGGATGACGTCGCCGTCGGATTTGTTGCGCTCGACGATGTGGGTGAGGTCGATGACCGGCGCGTCGACCGGCACGCGGACGGCGTCGACGGCGTTTGCCGGCCCGATGCCGGCGCAGCAGAACCACAAGGCCAGACCGGCGACGGCGAGGCCGATCCGGAGAATTCGCTCGGAGATGGACAAGCTGCGCTCGGCTACCAGGCGGGATATGATCGTTCGATATTGAAGCAAAAGTCCTATCGGCCGCTCGTGGCGAGGGCAAGGCAGGGCGCGCCTGCCGTCCACTGCCGCGGTCAACGGCTTGCCCCCGGCAGGCGGTCGTTGGAAAGGGCGGCATAGAGCAGGTGATCGGCCCAGACGCCGTTGATCTTGAGATAGGCCCGCGCCAGCCCTTCGGGCTGGAAGCCGACACGCTCCAGCAATCGTCGCGACGGCTCGTTATTGGGCAGGCAGGCCGCCTCGACGCGGTGGAGCGCCAGTTCAGAAAAGGCGAAGCGCAGCGCCCCGCGCACGGCCTCGGTCATGTGCCCTTTGCCGGCATGGCGCTGGCCCATCCAGTAGCCGAGCGTACAGGCCTGCGCGACGCCGCGCCGGATCAACCCCAGCGTCAGCCCGCCGAGCAGGGTTTCGCTATGGCTCTCGAAGATGAAGAGCGAATAGGCCTCGTCCGTGGAGATCTCGCGCGCGGCGCGCTTGGCGCGCAGCCGGAAGGCGTTGCGGGTGAGGTCGTCCTCGTTCCAGGTCGGCTCCCAGGGCGCCAGGAATTCGCGGCTTTCCATGCGCAGCACCGCCCAGGTGGCGAAGTCGTCGATGGATGGCGCGCGCAGGTAGAGATTCGGCGTCCGGATCAGCGGGCGGCTCTGCGGCTCGCTCGGGAAACGGAAGAGTGCCATCGCCGGTCAGTCCGCCGCTCGCGCCGCCTGGCGCAGTCGCTTCGCCGGCGGCAATCCATGGAGGGGGCCGATCGCCGCGATGGTCGGCTGGTGGCCGAGCAGCGAGCGGCCGGCATTGCGCACATCCGCCAGCGTCACCGCGTCGAGCCGTGCCGCAAGCTCCTCGCGCGGGATCGCCCGGCCGAACAGCAGCACCTGCCGCGCCATCTGCTCGAGCTTGCCGCCCGGGCTCTCGAGCGAAGCCAGCAGCCCGACCTTCATCTGGGCGCGGGCGCGCGCGACCTCGACCTCGGTCACGTCTTCCGCCGCCTGCCGCAGGCAGCCGAGCGCGACCTCGATCAGCTCATTGGCATCCTCCGGCGCGGTGCCGGCGCCGATGCCGAAGACGCCGCAATCGGAGAAGGGCCAGTGGAAGGCGTCGATGGCATAAGCGAGGCCGCGCTGTTCGCGCACCTCCTGGAACAGCCGCGACGACAGCCCGCCGCCGAGCACGGAAGCGAAGATCTGCAGCGGATAATGCGCCCCTTGCGCGAAGGGCAGGCCGGGCAGGCCGAGCACGAGATGCACCTGCTCCTCGTCGCTGCCGATCCGCGCCTCGCCGCCGCGATACTCGCCGGGCTCGCGGATGAGCGGCACCGCCGGCCGCGCGGGCAGGGCGGAGAGATGCTTGCGGGCGAGCGCGACGAGCTCGTCATGGTCGACGGCGCCGGACGCCGCCAGCACCATGTTCCCGGCATGGTAGTTCCGGGCGAGATAGGCGCGGATGGCGTCGGGCGTGAAGCCCTTCACCGTCTTGGCCGTGCCGAGGATCGGCCGGCCGATCGGCTGGTCGGGGAAGGCGGCTTGCAGGAAGCGATCATAGACGAGGTCGTCCGGCGTATCCTGCACCGCCGAGATCTCCTGCAGGATCACGCCCTTCTCGCGCTTCAGCTCCTCCTCGGTGAGGGCCGGCGCGGTGACGATGTCGGCGAGGATGTCGACCGCGAGCGCAAGGTCGGCGCCGAGCACGCGGGCGGTGTAGCAGGTGTATTCCACGCTGGTCGCCGCGTTGAGGTCGCCGCCGACGCTCTCGATTTCCTCGGCGATCTGCAAGGCGCTGCGCCTTGCCGTGCCCTTGAAGGCCATATGCTCCAGAAGATGGGCAAGGCCATGCTCATGGGGCAGCTCGTCGCGCGAGCCGGCCCCGATCCAGATGCCCAGCGAGACGGTCGCCGCATGCTCCATATGCTGCGAAACGATCCGCAGCCCCGAGGGCAGGGTGGTCAGGCCGACATCGGGATCATGCGCGCCGCGGCTTTCGTCGGGAGCCACGATCTCGGCCAGCTCGGCGGGCGCGGCCACGCTCACGCCGCGGCCCCCCGCACGGCGCGGGCATGCTCGCGCACGAAGGTCTCGATCGCCGCGAGGTCGTTCGGCAGCAACGTAACCCGCTCCTTGCGCTCCATCAGATCGGCGAGATGCGCCGGAAGCACCGGCTCGACGCCGCTGGCCGCTTTCACGGCGGCCGGGAACTTGGCCGGATGGGCGGTGCCGAGCACGATCGTTGGCGTTGCCGCGTCGCGGGCGAGCTTCTGGCGGGCGGCGCCGATGCCGATGGCGGTGTGCGGATCGGCGAGGTAGCCGCTCTCGGTCCAGGTCTGGCGGATCTCGGCGGCGATTTCGCTCTCGCTGAGCGCCGTCGCCTCGAACTCGCTGCGGATGCGGGCGAGCGGCTCGGGCCCGATCTCGAAGCGGCCGGACTGCTGCAACGATTGCATCAACCGCCGCACGGCGGCGCCGTCGCGCCCATGCGCCTCGAACAGCAGCCGCTCGAAATTGGAGGAGATCTGAATGTCCATCGAAGGCGAGGTCGTCGCCTGGACGCCACGCATCTCGTAGACGCCGCTCGCCAGCGTGCGGGGCAGGATGTCGTTGCTGTTGGTCGCGATCGTCAGGCGCTCGACGGGCAAGCCCATCCGCTTGGCGACCCAGCCGGCGAGGATGTCGCCGAAATTGCCGGTCGGCACTGCGAAGGACACCTTGCGGGCGGGCGCGCCGAGCGAAACCGCCGCCGTGAAGTAATAGACCACCTGCGCGGCGATGCGCGCCCAGTTGATCGAATTGACGCCGGACAGGCCGATCTCGTCGCGGAAGGCGTGATGGTTGAACATCGCCTTCACCAGGTTCTGGCAGTCGTCGAAGGTGCCTTCGACCGCGATGGCGTGGACGTTCTCCGCATCGACCGTGGTCATCTGCCGGCGCTGCACGTCCGAGACACGGCCCTGCGGATAGAGGATGAAGACGTCGACGCTCTTCAGCCCCTTGAAGGCGTCGATGGCTGCGCTGCCCGTATCGCCGGAGGTCGCGCCGACGATGGTGGCGCGCTGGTCGCGCAGCCCGAGCGTGTGGTCCATCAGCCGGCCGAGAAGCTGCATCGCCACGTCCTTGAAGGCGAGCGTCGGGCCGTGGAAGAGTTCGAGCACGAAGAGGTTGTCGCCGATCTGCGTCAGCGGGCAGACGGCCGGATGCCGGAAGCCGGCATAGGCGTCGTGGATCATCCGGCCGAGGGCCTTTGGCTCGACATCCCCATCGCTCAGCGCGCCGATGACCCGCTCCGCCACGGCGGCATAGGGCTTGCCGGAAAAGCCGGCGATCTCGGCGGCGTCGAGCGTGGGCCAGCTCTGCGGCAGATAGAGCCCGCCGTCGCGGGCGAGCCCGGTCAGGAGCGCGTCGGAAAAGCTGAGCGCCGGGGCTTCGCCCCGGGTGGAGACATGCAGCACGGTCTTGGGCCTCTTTGATCTATATCTGATGCTATAGGCCGGTCTGCTGCTTTGGGCAAAACCGTTTGATGTCGATCCTGCGGTCTCAGGCCGAGCCGGTGCCTTTCCGACCCTGCCAGGCATAAGCTCCGAACACCCCGACCAGCGTCAGCGCGAGCGCGAACCAGGTCAGCGCATATTGCAGGTGATTGTCGGGAATGCGCCCGATCAGCTCGCGCACATCGACGCCGGCCGGCGGCGTCAGCCCGTCACCCTCGCGCTCGGCCTCCAGATAGAAGGGCGCCGGCGGCAGGTTGAGGGCGGCGGCGATGGCCGCGGGGTCGCGGGTGTAGAACTCGCGGATCGCCGGGAGGTCCGCCGGCGTGAAGGCATTGCGCGTCTCGGGCGCGCGCAGGAAGCCGCGGATCGTGTCGGGGCCGGAAGCGGGACGGATCTGCCCGAATTTGCTTTCGGGGACGAAGCCGCGATTGACGAGGATGACGCCGCCATCCTCCAGCCTGAAGCCCTGAAAGATCCAGCGCCCGAAGCCGGAGAGCTGGCGTGTTCCCGGCGGTCCCGCCGCGATCGTGGTGCGCACGCCTGCGACATGCTCGTCGGCATAGCTGCCCTTGGCGACCACATGGGTCAGGTCGAGCGCACCGGCGTCGAGCTTCGCCCAGTCGGTGCTCGGCGGCATCGGCGCTGGGGCGCCCGCGGACTGGGTTTCGAGCCGGTCGATATAGGCGCGCTTCTCCTGCATCCGCTCGAGCTGCCAGGTGCCGAGCCCGCAAAGCACTACGGCGCCCAGAACGGTCAGGAGCCCCGGCAGCAGCAGGCCGGATCTCTTCGCCTTGGCTGACGGAGAGGTCACTTCTCGCGCCTGCCTTCCTCGGCCTTGTTGACGTATTGCAGCGCCACCGCGAGGCCCTTCATCGGCCGCAGCAGCGCGAGGCAGATGGCGATCGCGAGCGGCAGCCAGATGGCGAGATGCAGCCAGATCGGCGGCTCATAGGCGATCTCGACATAGAGCGCCGCCCCCAGCACCACGAAGCCTGCGATCAGCATGATGAACACGGCCGGCCCGTCGGCGGAATCGGCAAATTTGTAGTCGAGCCCGCAGGCGCTGCAGCGCGGCTTCAGCTTGAGGAAGCCGTCGAAAAGCGCGCCCTCGCCGCAGCGCGGGCAGCGCCCGGCGAGCCCCGTCGCATAGGGGG